>CALMPJ010000076.1 GCA_937871585.1 uncultured Acidobacteriota bacterium
TTAATCCACGCTCATACAACGGATGGCCCTCAAAAGCTTCATCATTTGGCGGCCCAAACATGTGGGCGTAACACCATTTGAATTCGATAATGGCGGCAGGCTCCTCCGAGTCGACGCCGACGATTCTCACAGAGTTCCCGTCCCAATCGTCGGGCGTGTCGTGCAAATAGAATGCAACTACGGCCATTCGTTCATTCGACAATACGGTCGGAATCGGAGCTCCAACAGAGGATTGCGGTACGCCGTCTAACTTGACGACTTTGTCACGATTGTCAACTTCGTACATGGCTTACAAAGTTTCTGCTTTCCTCTTGATCGACCGCAACATCTCCATCCTTATCAACCCGCTGAAAGGCTGAATGAACGTCCAATAAAACCCAAAGCTTCGGCGGCTCGATGCGTCGAGGCATTTGATTCGGGTCTCAGTCGAGAGGTGCGAGCCGTTGCCGTCTTTCTCGACCGAAAAGTTCCAAACTGCCTTCGCAAATCCCGGCCTATCGAACTTCCGAAAACTTGCCGCATCTATGTCCTGCAGATTGCCCCACGGCAACCAAAACCTGCCAGCCAAACCTACTAGAAATTCCCTCCCGGGAACCTCGCCCAAAACCTTGAACTTTGAGTGGCTAAAGCTGTCGAGCGTCAACCTGCTCACGCTCATTCCCCGAAGCCTTAGCAACCATCGCACGATGAACGACTCGCTAAAATCGATCTGCTTCGCCGCCGCGTATATTGTCTCGGGCGACGCTGCAACATCTATCGCATGACGTTCGTCGAAATCGTACTCAGGCAAATATTCGTCGATCAGCATTTTCGGTAAACTCGCTAATGAGTGAACGTTCATTCATTTTCCCACTGAATTCAAGAATAGGCAAGAAATAATCGCCTGAATTCACAAATATTTTCGTCTATTTCTTATAGATTATTCCGCCGCGCATAACGAACACGACATTCTTGAGCGTCGTTATCTTCTCAAGCGGATTGTCATTGACGGCGATTATGTCAGCTCGCATTCCGGGTTTTAGCGCTCCGCGAGTCTTTTCGATCCCGAGTAACTTTGCGGCATTTGTCGTCAAAGTTTGTAGGATCGTTGCGGCAGGAATTCCTGCTTCGACCCAGTTGTCGACGGTTCCGATCGAGAGCGAACCGCGAGTGTTGTCTCTAGTTGTAAAGATTATGTCCGGCCCCCAAACCATTGTCACACCCTTTTTGTAGGCGCGTTTTACGGGATCGATGAACCAATTATCACTTGCCCATTTATTGCTGCCCGGCTCGCCACCGAGCGTGGCGTCGATCTCGGTGAACGGAATAGGCACGATCGCAACGTTGTTTTTCTTTGCGATATCCAAGGTTTCGTCGTCGATCTGAACGGCGTGTTCGATCGAATCGACTCCGGCTTCGGCGGCATTTCTCGCGCCTTGCCTAGTCCAGCAGTGGGCGGCGAACTTGAGGCCTACGGCATGCGTTTCGGCTATCATGAATTTGATGTCCTCGACCGAATAGATATATCGCTGATCATCAACGACGATCTTGATAACTCGGGCTCCGTAATGAATGTTCTGGCGGATCGCCTTTTTCATTTCATCGCGCGTGTCGGCGAAAAAATACTCTGGTTCAGCAAGGCCCTGCTTGTCGGGCTGCAGCTGAAACTGCCCGCCGTACGGAGCAATGATGCGGCCGGCATTGATAATGTGAGGGCCGGGAATTTGGCCCTGATCGATCGCATTACGTACTTCGCTACAGGCATAATTGCCTTCGTTGCCGACATCGCGTACGGCCGTAAATCCGGCTTCCAGCATCGACTTGGCATTGACCATTCCCTGGATCGCACGTGCAGCGTCCGAATCGCGAAGCGTCGTGATGTAATAGCTGTTCGCGTCGCGTTTGTGCTGCATATTCATACACAAATGCGTGTGGGCATCCATCATTCCCGGCAAAACCGTCTTGGTCGAGAGATCGATGATGGTCGCACCGTCCGGTATCTTGACGTCGGCACCAATGGCCTTGATGTCGCGGCCTTCGATAAGAATGATCTGGTTCTTAGCAGACGTTCCGGTAGCGGGATCGACGACCGTGCCGGCCTTGATCGCGACGATCTTTGCTTGAGACAGTGCTCCTAACGAACAGACCAAGAGCGTGAAAACGGCGAGAAATAGTTTGTACATAATTGAATGCTAGTACGTTACACCTGTTCAAAGGTTTACGACAAGCCATCGATGATCTTTGCAACGCGATTCACGTCAAGCATCCTCGCCGTGCCTTCGCCGCCGCTGGTTGATTGGGCGGCGTGCATCTGCCAATAATTTAAGGCGTCTCGGTATTTCCGCAACTGCGATTCGCCATCGAGCATCTCAGCCCAGTTCTCGTAGAAGCTTGCGCGCATTTCGCAGTCGGGGTAGTAACCTTCGCCGCGATCGGTCTCAGCGAGCATCAGCGGCTCGGCGTCGTCGTAGTTTCCAGTTTCGATCAGTTCTTGCCACATCATTTAATGCCGACCTCGACGCTTTCGGTATTTAGTACTTTGGTTAAGGTTTTCGGATCGATCTCGACAAGGAATCCACGCTTTCCGCCGTTGATGTAGATCTTTCTGAGTTCAAAGATCGTCGATTCGACATAGATCGGAATTTGAGTCATCGTGCCAAATGGCGAGGTGCCGCCGAATTGATAGCCTGTGAATTTTGTTGCGCGTTCGGGCGTCGCGGGATTGACGGATTTGATACCAATGCGCCTTGCGAGATTTTTTGTCGAAACCTGCATATCGCCGTGCATCAGCACGATGAGCGGCTTCTTCTCGTTCGTTTCAAAAACGAGGGTCTTGATCACGGCGTGTTCGTCAACGCCAAGCTGCCGGGCCGATTCGCCGGTGCCGCCTTTTTCGACATAGTCATAGAGATGCGGGACAAATGCGATGTTATGTTCGCGTAGAAAACGAATTGCCGGTGTTACTGGAAAATCAACGCTCATATGAACCCAGTCGCTATCGCTCCCGGTTCTGACATTCTTTGTACCTAAAGCAAGTCGTCAAATGATCATTTACCAAGCCACATGCCTGCATAAAGGCATACATTATGGTCGAGCCGACAAACTTGAAGCCGCGCTTCTTGAGGTCTTTCGACATTGCATCCGATATGTCGGTTTTGGCGGGAATGCCGCCGTGGCCTTTGCGTTTTCCGTCGATCGGTTTGCCGCCGACGAATGACCAGATGTATTTTTCGAATGAACCAAACTCTTTCTGAACTTTGAGAAAAGCTAGAGCATTGGTTCGTGCCGACCAGATCTTGAGCCGATTGCGAATGATGCCTTCGTTCAATATCAGTTTCTCGAGCTTTTCGTCGGTGAATTTAGCGACCTTTTTAGGATCGAAGCCGGCGAACGCTTTGCGATAATTCTCGCGTTTTACGAGGATCGTATCCCACGAAAGCCCGGCTTGTGCGCCTTCGAGAATGAGAAATTCGAACAGCACATTGTCATCATGCTGCGGCACGCCCCATTCGGTGTCGTGATATGGAATGTTGATGTCTTTTTGCGACCACGTGCAGCGTTTCATTTTGGTTTGAGGGGCTGTTCTATCATTTCAGTAACGATGAGCCCCAGGTTCGGGCTCAAGTTATTGTACCTTAGTGTTTTTAATGTTCGCCCGCCGTATTCAGCTCGCAGGCTACTTGAGGTGATCCTTAGTTTGCTGTTGTAATAATTATACGAACACGAGGCGTAGATCTCACTTTGAAATTCCGCGGTTTCAAACTTCTGATCGGCCTTGATCCACAAAATTGCCTCAGGTCTGTCGCCGCCGCACGGACCCATAGGGTTTGAGATCGGCGAGCTGCTGCGTACATACGCGACAACATAGAAGAAGCCCTCTTTCGACGCCCTAAACAGAACGCGATACTTATGCGGCGGATTGCCGGCCAGCGAGCCGTTCGAGCCGATCAAGACCTCGTCCAGATCGACGACCTTCGAGTGTTTGCCGTTAACGAGCTTCACTTTCGAGTACTTCATCGGTACCAGACGAAGCTGGCCCGACGCTGAGATTGACAGTAGCAGCGTCAGGCCGATCAAAAGTGCGATAAGGCGGATCATTGCTTCTCGATTTTCTTCACGACCACATAGCAGCTATATGCAGGTCCATCCTGCGACGGCGTATCGTAGACGTTAACATCGGCGACGATCTTTACCTTTTGCGTTCGCTCGATAAACTCACCCTTGTCGTCCTTGATCTTGAGACCTTTGCCTTTCTCGACTTCGTCGGTTGAGCTTGCACCGGAACCTTTATCGATGTCGGCGTTGACCCATTTTTCCTGTTCGAGCGTGCCTTTGAATTTGATCGGGCACCGCATCGGGTTTCCGTAGCCGCTCGAACACATCGCCGAGCCGTTGTTGTCCAAAAATCCGACGACCTCGACACGTTTGTCGTCGTTCGCCTTATCACACAACGCCGAATATTCGACCGGCGTACCCGAGACATTACAGCCTGAAACGAATGCTGCCATTGCCAACATTCCTAATAAAAACAAGTTCCTCATATCGATTCTCCTTTATTCTACATTCGAAGAACCGCCACCGCAGTTCATCGCGACTTTTTTGAAATATACAAAGTCTTTTCAATGAACGCATGTACCACGCCGTTCTTGTCCTTTAATTCCAAATTATATACACGGTCAATGGATTTCTCAGTCTCGGCAAGGCGTTTGATCTCGGCGATCTCGTCTGGCGTGAGCAAAAAGTCGGCGTACAGCGTTTCGCGACCGGGCTTTTTGAATCTGATCTTCGCGGCTTTGTCCCAAACAACGTAATCGTCGCCGACGATGTGCATCAGCATCAGCATATATATCGGGTCGATACTCGCATAAATGCTGCCGCCGTAGATCGTGCCGACGTAATTGCGAGTGCGCCAGTTTAGCGGGAGCTTCACTTTAACTTCGTGAAAATCGTCGGAGATGTAAATGACGCGGCCGCCGGTGCCGCGATAGGCGGGAAAGAAATTGAACAACCAACGGAACCGGCGGCTTTTGAAACTCTCAGGCATAAAGCGTAATTCAGGCTGCCCAGCCTGAATTGATATCTGACCGACAGGCTAGGCAGCCTTTCGTACGTTATCTCGGAAATCCCTCGGCCTCTGTCACGCGCTTCGCTTGTCGAATGTGGCGTTTAGTATGTTCTACAAGGATGGAAAACGCGTCATCGAGGTTGTACGTCACGATACCGAGAAACGGCGAGGTTAGAACTGTTTTCTTCAGATCAATGCCCTCGCAGCCCGCGATGTTTCGGTTTTTTGTCTCGATATTTTTGACAAATCTCTCAACAATTCCAGGCTCGATCTCGCTTGGGGGAACGATCGACTTTGACGGAGCTTTGGTTTTCTTGGCATCGTTCGCAAGCGTTTTTATCAAGAATCTTCCCCAGAATCCTGTAAGCGGCGACCAATTTTCACGAAACGAATTTTTCCGTGTGCCATTGAGTAGCTTTTCCCAATCTCCGTCGAACTCGACATTCGATTTGATCAAATGATCAAGACACTGGGCGACGCTCCAGCCTTTTTCCGACGGCTTCCAATTGAGTTGTTCGTTGGAGAACGAACCGAAACTTCTACGGGCGTCGTCGCCGGCCGCAAGCAGTTCCGAAGTGACATCGTCGATCCGACTGTTCATAGCTCTTTGGGAACTAGTTCCTCAACGGCTTGCCGGTTTTCAGCATTGCCGCGATACGCTCTTGCGTCTTTCGTTCGCCGCAGAGCGACACGAAAGCTTCGCGTTCGAGGTCGAGCAGGTAACGCTCTGAAACTTGCGTCTTATGATTGATCGAGCCGCCGGCCATGATATGAGCTAGTTTGTGGCCGATCTTTTGGTCGTGTTCGGAGATGAAACCGCCTTGTTTCATCATATGAAGTGCAAGCTTCATCGCGGATTCGGCCGCTTCGCCAAAGACAGTTATGTCAGTACGTTCGACCGGCTGAACGTAACCTGCGGCGGCGAGATTCAGAACTTCCTGTTTCGCATCTTGTATCAAACGGTCGCCGTTCATCGAGATCGCATCCGAGTCACGTAGGAATCCGAACGCGCGGCCTTCCTGCGCCGAAGTAGCTACCTTGCCCATGCCGATGGTCTCGAATGTCGATTTGAGATACGCGATCGGATCCGAATCGGGGGCTTTTGCCCACGCGTCCATCGCACGCATCGTCATTTCTTTGGTGCCGCAGCCCGCCGGAATTACGCCGACGCCGACCTCGACAAGACCAATGTAGGTTTCACCGGCAGCACGAACCTTATTGCCGTGCATCGCGATCTCGCAGCCGCCGCCGAGCGTCAGGCCGTACGGAGCCGTTACGACCGGTTTCGCCGAATATCGCAGCCGCATCACGGCGTTTTGCAGGGCACGGACCATCATGTTGATGTCGTCCCACTCCTCTTCTTGGGCGGCGAGCAGGAGCATCATGATGTTGGCTCCCGCCGAGAAATTGCCGCCTTGGTTGCCGACTACGAGGCCTACGAAATTCTTTTCAACTTCGTCGATCGCGAAGTTCATCATCCCGACGGTGTCGCCGCCGATCGAGTTCATCTTTGAGTGAAATTCGAGACACGCAACGCCGTCGCCGATGTCGATGAGCGATGCTCCAGGATTCGATTTGATAACGCCCGTGCGATCTTTTACATCCTTCAAGATCATCACGCCCGGACGCGCAGGCATCGGTTTGTACTCGCCGGCGACGAGGTCGTAGAACGAATGCTCGCCGTTCTCGCTCTTGTAGAATGTGGTTGCACCGGTCGCCAACATCGCCTCGACATTCGCCGGAACAGCTTGGCCTTCTTTACGCATTCGTTCTACCGATTCGGCGACGCCGATCGCATCCCAAGCCTCGAAAACACCGATCGTCCAGCCGAAGCCCCACTTGATCGCGTTGTCGATCTCGACGATCGTGTCTGCGATCTCGGGAATGCGATTCGCGGCGTAACGCGATACTCGCGAAGTCGTGTTCCACAGGAATTCGCCCACGCGATCGTCGCCCCAAACTAGCTGCTTGACGCGTTTCGCCTGATCCTCGATCTGTTTCGCGGCATCAAGCGTAGGGAACTTGGTCTTTTCCTGAGGCTTGTATTCGAACGTAGCGAGATCGAGTTCGAGAATGACGCGCTTACCGTCGGCGTCCTTAGATTTCTTGAAGAAGCCGCCGCCGGTCTTGTCGCCGAGCAGCTTTTTATCGAGCAAAGTTTGGATCAACTCAGGCAGTTTGAAAACGTCGCGGTCTTCGTCGTCGGGAACTGCCGGATACAAGTTGTTCGTTACGTGAGCCGTAACATCGAGGCCGACGAGATCTGACGTTCGGAACGTCGCCGACGACGCGTGGCCGATGGCTTTGCCGGTCATCTGATCGACCTCGGTCGGCGTCCAGCCGCCTGAGATCATTTCGTGAATTGTCGCCATCATGCCGAAAACGCCGATGCGATTGGCGATGAAATTCGGTCGGTCTTTCGCCGGAACAACGCCTTTGCCGAGTCGTTGATCAAGGAAACCTGAAACTTTGCAAGCGATCTCGCCGCTTGTTTTCGAGCCCGGAATGACCTCGACGAGCTTCATATACCGCGGCGGATTGAAGAAGTGAATGCCGACAAAATGAGCTTTGAAATCATCAGAAAACGGCTCGGCGATCGAATCGATCGGGATGCCGCTCGTGTTCGAAGCGATCACGGCCTCGGGCTTGCGATGCTTATCAACCTCAGTAAACAGCTTGTGCTTGATCTCCAGATTCTCGACGACAGCCTCGATCACAAAGTCGCAATCTTTCAACTTCGCGAGGTCGTCCGTGAAATTGCCGATCGTGATCAGATTGGCGTTCGAAGCCAGCATAAACGGTGCCGGCTTGAGCTTTTTCGCCGCTTCGAACAGAGACTTTACGATCTGATTCTTGTCCGTCGCCGCCTCGTCCTGCGGAGCAATGTCCAAAAGTAACGTCGGAATACCTGCATTTGCGAGATGTGCCGCGATCCCCGCCCCCATTGTTCCCGCACCCAAAACTGCTGCTTTTGCGATGTTCATAATCTAAATATAATGTCCCAAAATCTGCGGAAAGTATAGCTGAATGAACATTCATTCAGCAAGCTGAGTCGGCACAAATCCTTGACAAAACGAACGAATCAGCTAAACTCGTTTCGTTACCAAAAAATCTATCGCCCAAACTCTCAGCGAGGACTTGTTGTCTTCAAACAGCCTCTGGGAAATGGTCGGAAAAATAAGGAAGACTATTATGTTGAAACGATCAATTTCGATTTTTGCACTATTGTTGCTCGTCGCCGGTGGAGCGATCGCACAGGGAACCGGAGCAACGCCAGCACCTTCGCCCGAAAAGGCGAAGACTACGAGGTTTACGCCCACCAAGGCTCAGATCACGGAAGGTCAGACCAAGCTCAAGGACGCCAAGCTGTATAGTGGTGCAGCTGACGGGAAATACAACGACGACACTCGTGCGGCGATACGTACGTATCAAAAAGACAATGGTCTCGAAGTCACCGGCAATTTCAATCGAGCGACCGTTGAGAAAATGGGCATCGCGTTGACCGATTCGCAAAAGGGAATTGCAACAACGGCAAAACCTGACGATAAGCCAAAAACAACGACGGACAAGCCGACTACGACAGCAGATGGCCCAAAGAAGCCCGCACCTTTTCAGGCCACGGAAGAGCAGATAACGGCTCTTCAAACCAAGCTAAAGGAAGCCAAGTTGTTTGACGGTGCTGCTGACGGCAAACGAAGCGATGCGTTCAAGGCTTCGGTGAAGAAGTATCAGGAAGCGAACAGCTTGAACGCAACCGGCGGCGTCAATGCTGCGACACTCGAAAAGGCAGGGATCGCATTGACCGATAAGCAGAAAGAGCAGGTCAAGGCTCAGGCAGCGTATGATGCTGCGAAAGCGAAGACGAACTAGAGAGTCGGTTTTTAGAAACAGCTGACAGCTATCAGCTGATAGCTGTCAGCTGTTTTGTTTAAAAGCGATGCAAGATACGAACATCTACACATACCTGACGCCGATTGCTCTAGTTTTTGTGCTGATCGAGGTGGCGTTGGTGATGATTTACAAACGCGACTATATGTCGTTTCCTGAGGCTGTCGCGAATTTTGGGACGGCGTTGGCGAATCAGACCGTTAACGTGCTCGTAGCCGCCGGTGTGTATGTCGTTTATGGATATTTGTGGGATAACTACCGGATCTGGACGATCGAGCTGAACTGGTGGACGTTCATTCTGTTGCTGCTTGGTGTTGATTTCATCTTCTATTGGGTGCATCGTTGGGGGCACGCGATCAACATAATGTGGGCCGCTCATTCACCGCATCACAGCGCGGAAGAGATGAATTTCATGGTCGCACTGCGTGCGAGCGTGACGCAGAGGTTCTGCTCGTTCCTGTTCTTTTGGCCGCTTGCTTTGATCGGATTTCAGCCGCTGCATATCTATATGATGGCGGGAATTCACCTATTTATCGCCTTTTTGCATCACACGGAGTTCATTGGAAAGCTTGGTTGGTTTGAGAAATGGTTCACGACGCCTTCGCATCATCGAGTGCATCACGGTGTGAACTTCCGATATCTCGACAAGAACTTTGGCGAGTTTCTTATCATTTGGGACAAGATGTTCGGTTCGTTTGCCGAGGAACGCGAAAAGGTCGTTTACGGCATTTACGACCATCCGAAAAGCTGGAATCCTGTTCGCATCAACTTCCATTTCTTCATCGTATTGTGGAAATACGCAATGGCGACGCCGTTTTGGTGGGACAAGATCCGAATTTGGTTCATGCCCGCAGGCTGGCGGCCGCGCGGTGTTGAACCAAAAGAAATGATCGAGATCACGACCGAGAATCAGGTCAAGTTTCGTACCGAAATGTTCGCCGGCGGCTATTCATATTTGATCGTGCAACTCGTCGTCGGCGTCTATTTGATGCTAGGCGTGATCTCGAATTTGATGGCTTGGACGACAGCGCAACGTTGGATCGGGGCCGGTTTGCTGTGGTGGCACGTCATCAACTGGAGCGGCATCCTCGAAGCAAAACCGTGGCTGTGGCTTTCAGAAAACGTGCGTGTTGCCGCAACGCTGTACGCCGTGATCGCATTCAATTCGCTTTATCAGCCGTCGCCGATGTTGTTTATTGCAATTGCTATTTCACTTTACTCGTTCATTTGGACGAACCTATATTTCCGACCCTCAAGCCCGAGGCTCGCATCGGCCTAAGACGGTTCATCCACAGATGAACACAGATAGACACTGATATGAAGATTTTCTACACACTAGTTCTCATTACGCTGATTTCCTGTTCGATGAATGCTCAATCGAAAGATGCGGTGGCGATCCGAAAGGTAATGGACGACCAAACGATCGCATGGAACAAAGGCGACCTCGAAACCTTCATGGCCGGCTATTGGAAGTCAGAAAAGCTGAAATTCGTCTCCGGCGATAAGATCACGTACGGCTGGCAGCAGACGCTCGATAATTACCGAAAGACATATGCAACCAAAGCACTTATGGGAACGCTTACGTTTTCCGAACTCGAGATCGCCGTGCTCTCAAAAGACGCTGCCTATGTCGTCGGAAGTTGGCATTTGAAACGCGAAAAGGATGATCCGAAGGGTAAATTCACGCTCCTGTGGCGTAAAGTTGCCGGCAAATGGCTGATCGTTTCTGACCACTCGTCGTAGAGAATTTGTTGACTGGTGGTATGACCATAGGTATGATGATGTTATGAGCGTTTCAAAAGTGACAGTATCGATCGATACCGAAGTTCTTAAGCAATTGGATCGCCTCGTCGGCGAGCGTGTCTTCTCGAATCGAAGCCAAGTTGTCAACCTTGCCGCCAAGGAGAAGATCGAGCGTGTCAATCGATCAAGGCTCGCTCGGGCGTGTGAATTCCTCGATCCTGCGGAAGAACGTGCGTTCGCCGAGATCGGTGCAGCGGGAGATTTGGCAGAATGGCCAGAATACTAAGAGGCGATATAGTTTGGGCCGAGCTCGATCCAACGATCGGCAACGAGCAGGCAGGTCGTCGCCCGGTTCTTGTCCTTAGCAACAATATATTTAACGAGCGTTCCGGCACGGTTATAGCGCTGGCCGTCACGAGCCAAGAACCCCGAGTCCCATTTCCGTTGACGGCCGAGCTATTGGACAAGCGTCTTCCAAAACGGTCTTGGGTTAAGATCGGCCAGATAAGGACATTGTCAACGGCTAGGCTTTGGAGGAAGATCGGATCTGTTTCGGCTGACGATCTAGAGCACATAGTTGATGGTCTAAACGACATTGTAGGAGGTTAGACCGGTCAAATTCCAATTTATTAGAACCATTTCCTACATTACGAGCATCAAAGCAAAACGATAAAGAGGCCTATTTAATGAAGTATCTGCGTATTTTACACCTTGTCATCGCGATCACCTCGATCTCAGTTAGTAGTCTTGCCCAAGGCACAACTAAGAAGCCGGCACAACCGCTTGCCGGTCCCGGACCATACTCGATCGAGCAATACTTGACGATCAAGGCAGCCGGCGGTCCGTCGTTCTCGCCGGACGGCAAGTTCATCGTCCATTTGAGTAATACGACCGGTACGACGCAGGTTTATGTGACCACGGTCGCCAATCGGCAGATACGCCAGTTAACCAACTATGAAGACAACGTCAGTTTCGTGCGATGGCTTTCGGATGGCACGGGAATGGTCTTTGGCAAGGCAAAGGGCGGCGATGAGAACACTCAGTTCTTCTGGATGAAGCCCGATGGGACGAGCGTTCGGCCTTTAACTAACGATCCTACCGTTCGGCATAACCTCGGCGTTGTCGCAGCAAACGGAAAGTGGATCGCCTATGCTTCGAACAAACGAAACCGTCAGTTTTTCGACATTTACACGCTAGAAATTGCGACAGGCAAAGAGACTTTGGTTGCCCAGTTTGATGGCAGCCAGAGCGTCGTAGCGGCAAATGCTGACGCCACGATGTTCATCATCTCGCGCGACGGAACTGAACTGAGCCTGGATAATGACCTTTACTTGCTTAAGAAGAATGGTGATGAGGTTTTGATCACGCCCCACATCGGTTCCTCACAGTACGGCAACGTCGCGTTTTTGCCAGATGGAAAATCACTGCTGCTTGCGCAGAATGATGGCCGCGAATTCCTCTCGCTCACGAACCTTCGGCTTAAGAACGCCGCAAACTCGTCCGACTGGAGCGATGCGAATCGCGAGATGCGGATCGTCGATGAAACCAACTGGGATGTAAATGATGTCGAACTTTCACCGCAAGGCTCGTCATTCGCATATACCATCAACGACAACGGTTATTCGCGGCTCTTCACACACGGTATTGAGACCGGCGGCAAGCCGCTCGTTACTTTCTTTGCTCAGAAACCGACGGAGGTCAAGCTTCCACTCGAGGGAATTATCAGCGGCCTGACATTTAGTCTGGATGGTTCGAAACTAGCGTTCGCATTCAATTCGGCGACGAAGAATTCGGACATTTGGGTCTATGACCTAAAAACGAAAAACGCTACACAGATCACCAAAAGCGATCTCTCCGGCATTCAGCGACAGACATTCGTGGCTCCGCAATTGGTCTATTTTAATTCGTTTGACGGCAAGCAAATACCGGCTTGGTATTATCGGCCAACGCCAAAGCCGGATGCGACTCTGACTGGAAAGACGCCGAAAACAGTCGATATAAATACGCCAGGCGATGCTGATCAGGGAATGCTGCGTAAGGACAAGTCGCGTCCGCCGCTCGCGCACACCTACGACGGATCGGGAACTGGCGGAGCAACCGCCTCGCTGTTGCCGGTGATCATTTCAGTCCACGGCGGCCCTGAGGCTCAGGAGCGGCCCGGCTTTAATCCGCTGTATCAATATTATTTGTCTCGCGGTTATGCTATTTTGGCTCCGAATGTTCGCGGTTCTACCGGCTACGGCAAGGCGTTCACGCATCTCGACGATGTTGAGAAACGTGAGGATTCAGTCAAGGATCTTGCCGCAAGCGTGATGTGGCTGCAGGTCAACGGCGGAGCCGACAAGAATAGGATAGCAGTTATGGGTGGTAGCTACGGCGGCTATATGACCATGGCTGCGATCACGCTGTATCCCGATCTTTTTGCAGCGGCGGTCAATACGGTCGGTATTGTAAATTGGGAAACATTCCTCAAGAACACCAGCAGCTATCGACGCCGTCAGCGTGAAGTCGAGTACGGCCGTTTGGACAAGAACCTCGATTTCCTGCGTTCGATCTCGCCGATCGCAAAGGCCGAGAGCATCAAGACACCTCTATTTGTGATCCATGGAAAGAACGATCCTCGAGTTCCGTATACCGAAGCCGAACAGCTTGTAAAGGCTATTCGTGACCGCGGTGGTGTTGTCGATTACAAACTCTACAACGATGAAGGCCACGGCATCTCGAAACTAAAAAATCGGCTCGAGCTATTTCCGCTCGTAGCCGACTTTCTAGATAAAAATATGAAGTGACGTTCCGAAAAACGTCACTTCGCCTCAATTACCTAACATAAGCATTCGGAACCGGACGGTCTCCCGCGACACCAAACGCTTGGATCAAGGTTCCGGCAGTCGAACGCTGTACGAACCACGTGTTCGTTGACGGCCTGTATACTCCGGCATCCGAGCGTCCGTCGCCGTCATAGTCGCCCTGAACCGGCGTGTCTCCATTCGCACCGAACGGGAACGAGAAGAAGCTGGAGTTCTCGCTTCGGAGAATGAACCATTCACCTGACGCAGGCCGCCAAATTGCGACATCAGCCTTGCCATCGCCGGTGAAATCGCCCGGAACCGTGCGGTCGGTCGAGTTTCCGAACGAGTGAGCTATCAAACCGGCCGTACTTCGGTTTATCCACCATTGTCCGACACTTGGTCTGTAGATCGCGACATCTGAGCGACCGTCGCCGTCATAATCAGCGGTAACCGGAACGTCACCAGCCGTACCAAAGGCTTGTATGAGTGAGCCGCCGCCGGACAAAGACGAGAACCAAGTGTTGTTCGAAGGCCTGAATACCGTAGCATCGGTCTTGCCGTCGCCATCAAAATCGCCCGGAGCCGGAACGTCGCCATTGGTTCCGAACGGGAAAGCGTAGAATGAAAAATCTTCGCTTCGCAGGACGAACCAGTTGCCGTTCGATGGGCGGAACAGGGCGACATCGGTTTTGCCATCGCCGGTAAAGTCGCCCGGCGTGATGATGTCGGCGGAGTTGCCAAACGTTACCGCACCGTTGCTGCCGTTGCTGCTTCGCTGGAACCACCATTCGCCCGGTGCCGGACGGAAGATCGAAATGTCGGTCTTGGCATCGCCATCGAAATCGACGAATGCAGCCGGTGCCGTCTGCGGATCTGCCGCGATCTCGTACATTCCCTTGCCGTGCGTTGCGATACGCAGTTTACGCGGGCTGCCGTTGGTCACTGCCATATCGAACACTGCAGATCGCGGCAGGCCGGTGCCGAACGGTGCCCAACTTGTGCCTCCGTTCGTCGAAACGTACACGCCAATGTCAGTTCCGGCGTAGAGAATACTCGAGTTTGTCGGATGAACGACAAACGCACTAACCGGAACCTGCGGGATCGTGCCCGAGATGTTCGTCCATGTCGGCGGATTGGCGTTCAAGTTAGTTGTCTTGAATACATTAGCGACGCCAAAGTTTGCGACCGTTACATATGCAGTATTTACATTGTTCGGGTCGACGACCGTTCGTGCAATGAAGCCGTTGGTGACCTGATTAGTTGGATCGAGATCAACAAGCGGATTGGCGCCGGTCGTGGTTCCCATCAAGGTTCCGTTCGAAAGACCAATTACGCGAACATTATCGTCTTGCGGGGATATTCCGATCGAGCTCAATGGCGTTCCAAATACTTGGCTTGAAACTGTGTGGTTCGCGCCGAGGTCTCCGGAACGATATAGCCGGTCAGTTCCGTAATACACCGAGTTCGGATTTCCCGGCCCGCGTTCAAGCGGTGCATAAAATAGGACCGGATCGGCACACGTAATACCGTTCGCCGGCGTTGTGCCGTTACAGCCTCTGAATGTCCAGCCTCCAGCAGTCGTAGCTCGCGTAGCATAACCGACGACGTTGTTCGATTGACTAAAATACGTGTGGTACATGCGGACATTCGTAGTATCCGGAGCGTTCTGATCGATGATCGTATAGCCGCCATCACCGCCGTCAACTCGCGTCCAACTGGTGCCCGCCGGATCAAAGAACAAAGTGCCATTGTCCTGTGTGCCGCCAATAGTAAAGTTGCCATCGGTCGGATGAACCGAAAGGTCCATATACTGCGTCGCATAGAACTGCGCAGTATTCAGATGCGTGTAGCTAACACCGCTGTTTGTTGATTTGTAAATTCCGCCGTCAGTTCCGAGATAGACGATAGCAGGATTCGAAGGCGCCACCGCCAGAGCGTGTGTATCAACGTGTACGCCGCTGCCTCCTTCGGTAAATGCTGTACCGGAAGTAGTCGAAAAGCCTGCGACCAGTGTCGGAGCACCGCCGAGATAAAGGCGATCAGCGTTCGAAGGGTCGACCGCTATCGCGATATCGTAAAAACACTGTGGAGTACAGAAATTGTTGTCGATCTGTTGGATCCAACTCGCACCTCCGTCAGTAGAGCGCAGTACGCGGCCGCCAAGATTGCCGGTGCCGGCGTAGAATGTTGCGTCAGTGTTGCCAACAGGATGTACGGCTGTGAGTTCTGCAGTTAGTTCGCTGGTCGAGGTTCCGGACGTGTATTGAAACGTTTGTGTAAATGTCGGGGTTGCTGCCAGAGCATCGATCGAACGGTACAGACCGCCTGTAGTTGCCGAAGCGACAAGCGCCGCGACGAGAATATTCGGATTTGTCGGATCGATAGCGATGTCACGAACGCTGGCATTTACGTTTCCGGCAAGACCGGTAAGCTTTTCAAACGTAGGAGCCCCGCCGGCAGCGTTTGTCGAACGGAATACGCCGCGAGAAGGCTGCAGTGCTCCGTTAGTGGCACCGCCGATCCCGCCGACACCTGAGCCTGTGGCAGTAAAGACGGTATTCGGATCGGTTGGGTGGACAATGATCTCACTGATCGAACGCCCGGCAAAAACATTCGAGCTTGCCGCATTGGTCGCAAACGGACCGGAAAGCGTAGCGGTGGTTGATGCATTATCGATACGATAAATACCGACGCCAAAGAAGCTGTCAGCCGAGAAATTAGGTTCGCCAGTGCCAACGTAAACGATCTCCGGATTCGACGGCGCGATCGCGATAGCTCCGATCGCAAGGCTCTGGGCTCCGTCCATCAACGGCGTCCAACTGGTGCCGCCATTGGTCGAGCGATAGAGACCGCCTTGGGCAGTTCCCACGTATACGATGTCGGCATTTGTCGGATGCACCGCAATAGCGATGGTTCGTCCCGAGTAGCGTGCACTGCCGGCGATAATTGGATTTGGGCCGATCGCGGTCCAAGCGGCCAGCAGTCGATTCTTATCAGGTGAATCCGGCATTCGAGCCACATCCTGCTGCTGTCGATCCATTGTCTGTACGGCGCCGGCCCTGGCTCCGGGTTCTGGGATCTTGTCATTATTGACGCCGCGGCGTTGTGCGTAGGACTCATCGCGTTTCTGAAGAAACTCTTCTTTGGAAATAGATTCTTTAGCGTTCTTGAGCATTGCCGGAATGTCCGCTTCTTTTTCAAAGAAAGACGCGTCCATTCCCGCAAGAACCGCTCCCAGCGGGGACCATAGGAATAGTCCAATAATGGCTATCGAGACTAAAAATGCTCCGATAATATACTTCTTCATAAAACTCCTTTACTTCGGATCGACCTAAACCTAAGCCGTGAAAACAAATTGAACTTTGGTGCAAAAAGGAATCTTACAATTTTAGCGCAGCTAATTACAATGCCGTGAGATCGGCATCGTTGTAGAAATCAATCTAAAGCTGTGTGGTTTGAACGAAAATCCTTGCGACTAGTCTATGCCGAGTTCGAGGCCGTTCGACGAGGATCGCGGCTGTTGAGTGCCTTTCCGCAAGAAGAGGTCGTATGCAGGATTGCTGTCCGAATCGAGCCGAACGATATTCGCACCTATTAGGAATTTTTCGTCCGACAAATGAACGCCCACTTTCTCATAGCGTTTTCCGACGACCTGCATTTCGACGCGGCCGGTCGGCAGATCGATCTCGATATTCAGTTTGCGGTCCTGACCGACGAGATATTTCTCGTTCACTCGAATTGAACTTACGACAAACGCGATTCCGGTGCGGCTCATATCGACCGTCTCGCCGGGCATCGCCATGTTTTTTGCTATTTGCTGATGGTGAGGCGAGTTGATGTCAGGTTCGAACCAAACACGCATAGGAGCAGAATGCTTGCGCCGGTTCGAAACGAGACGTTCCGACAATGACCGATTAAATCTGCCTATTAGCTCTCTTATCATCTTTTTGAGGTGGAAGACGATAATCGCGAATTAAATGTATAAACCTTTTCAGGGAAAGTTACAACAACTTTTTTCCACTATGTAACAAAGTGTTCAATGCTTCATCGGCTTGCCGCCGTTATCTGTGTTAGAAACGCGAGGTAAACCGGTCTTGTCGGGTTCAAGCAAATACGAGCGTTTGCCGCTTTTCCCGTAAATTGCCGGAGTCGCAGTCGCAAAATATCGCTTTTTGTCAGGCGTCAGTTTGATCACGTAATTGTAGCCGGTCGATTCGCTCGTTTTGATGTCTTCAGGTAACAGACCGGCGTCGATCAGCTCTTGCATCTCGCCGCAGATGCCGCCGTTTTCCATTGTCCGGGCAACTTGAGCCTTTGCCACGCGTTCGAGCATGAATTTGGCTTCCTCTTCGTGAGTCTCGATGCGAAGGTTGAAGAAATAGTCCTTGCCTTCCTTCTTGATTCGAGCCTCGGCCGCGGCATCGACAGTTTGAATGATCCAAGCGTTTCCCTCACGACGCAGCTCGATCGTTTGCACCTCTTCCTTGCCCGTAGTTTCGGACGGCAGCATCGCCGTTACGGTCGCTTTGTCACCTGTGATGATCTCGCCGTTGATCTTGATCTCAGTCGGGATCTGCCCGGCTATTTCAGCGAAATCCACCGAAAACTCCGCAAGTTCGGCGTCAGTCAAACTCTCGATCGCAGGCTTCAGATTTGTAAGGAAAATTGCTTCACGATACTTCCGCTCACGCAGCTTCGCGTAAAACGCCCGAACCGTATCCGCCGGCCCGCCTTTGTCGATAGGAATCGTCGCCCCGCTCGGCTCAGCCGGCTTCGCCGCGGAATTCACACCGGAATTCGCCGCTGCGTTGGCAACGGCCTTGCTCTCCGCCGCCGAACAGCCAACATTAAACAAAACGCTCCCCAAACAACCGACAGCCAAAATTGTCCGAAATTGACCCAACATAAATTCTGCAACCGAAGTGAGGATACGCGCGAAAAAACGCGCGGAACGAATAATAAACATTATACGTCCCGCGCGCAAAAAATGTAAAACACTTTTTACCAAGTCAAATTAGTCACTCGACTTGCCCTTGAGCCATAGCTCGCGGCCGACGACGTAGAGCACTCCGGCCATTACGAGGAACGGCAGGAAGCCTAAGATATCGGACGAGAAGAACGGATTACCGTCCTTTGCCCAATGCTCAGCGGCGTCTTGAATGCCCTTGAGCGACGGCTGAACCGCAAACAGTGCGATCAGGATGCCCGCGATCGCTCCGCCGGCGATGTAACCGGAGGCCATCAGGACGCCGTTCGATTTGTCGGTTTCGGCGGCGATCTCGTCTTCGTCGAGGTTTTGAGCCTTGAGTTTACGTCTTAGATAAATGTCCACAAGATATCGAACGATGCCGCCAATGAAGATCGGCGTATCAGTCGAGAGCGGCAAATAGATGCCCACCGCAAACGCTAAACTTGGCACGCCTGCCAGCTCAAGCACGATCGCGATCATCGCACCGAGAATGACGAGGCCCCACGGCAGATCTTGCCCGAGCACGCCCTTGATGATGTACGACATCAGCGTCGCCTTCGGCGCGTCGTACCGCGTCAGATCGTTGCCGTCGTCGTCCTTCTTGAGAACACCGTTGATGCCAGGATCGACAAAGTAGACAGGTTTGCCGGACTGGTCGATCAGGTATTTGCCGACTTGGCCTTGCGTCGGATCAGTGTTCTGCCAGACGCGATAGGCGTTCGAGTCCGTCGCCATGTACTTGCCGTTCGTGATCTTTTCAGACTGGAACTGCCCGCCTTGCTTGAACAGCTTATCTTCGGTGATCGTCTTCGCGGCAACAGGATTTGCCGCGTCGATTTTCTGGAAGTACGTCTCGTTGTTGTTCAGCATTATAAGCAACGATCCCAGCACAAGGGCCGATGCGGTAGCACCGACAAGGATCGCGATCTGTTGGTTTCGCGGCGTGCCGCCAACCCAAAATCCGGTCTTGAGATCCTGCGAAGTCGTGCCGCCGTTCGATGCTGCGATACAAACGATACCGCCGATCGACAATGCAGTAACAAAGTACGGATCAGCCGTTGTCCAACCGAGGCCGAGGAATACGAGACACGTTATCAAAAGCGTGGCTACCGTCATGCCCGATATCGGATTTGACGAAGAACCGACTTCGCCCGTCAATCGGGACGAAACTGTCACGAACAAAAATCCGAGAATAACGATCAGCACCGCACCGCTTATAGAAACGAGCGGTCCCGAAAACACACTCAGCCCGAGCTGAGGAAACAGCATTATCGCGAGCATCAATACGATCACGCCAACGACGACCCATTTCATCGACAGGTCTTGATCAGTTCGGGGCAAATTCGCATTCGATTCGCTCGAACCTCCGCGAAGGTCGGCCAAGCCGCCTTTTAGGCCGTGCCAGATCGTCGGTAGGCTGCGAACGAGCGAGATAATTCCAGCCATCGCGCCAGCTCCCCCCCCGTTGTAAAGCCCGCACGAGCCGCGAACCTGATTCGGCGACATCTCGGCGATCGTCTTGCTGATCTCAGGTGCGACCGGCGAAGTTACCGCATCACCGAAGAACTTGATCATCGGAATGATGACGAGATACGACAGCACGCCGCCGCCCATCATCAGGCCCGCGATCTTTGGCCCGATGATGTAGCCCACGCCGAGCAGCGTCGGGTCGTTGTCCGAACCGACCGAGCCGCCCTTGAACGTCTTGTCCGAGAAATTGTAGCCCGGCGATTCTTTCCAAAAGAACAGCACCTTCATCAGGGCGTTGAACAAAAAGCCCATGATAAACCCGACCGTGATGATCTTGCCGCCTTGCAGAGCAGCGTTGTCGTCGCCCTTAACGACAAGCTGCGAAGCCTCACGCGATTCCTTCGACGCTCCGGCCATCAGCACCTGGGCACAGGCCGTGCCCTCGGGATATTTCAGGAAGCCGTGCTGGTCTTTGATCAATGCACGCCGCAGCGGGATCATCATGAGGATTCCGAGCAAGCCGCCGAGGATCGCAACGAGCATCACTCGCGACAATTCCAGATCAAACCCGAGGATCATGATCGCCGGCATCGTAACGCCGACGCCAAATGCGATCGATTCGCCCGCGGAACCCGCGGTCTGCATCACGTTCGATTCGAGGATCGTCGCGTCACGCATTCCGATCTTCGACAATAGGCGAAACAGCGTGATCGCGATCACTGCGACCGGAATTGACGCGGAAACGGTCAGTCCCGTCTTCAAAACGAGATAAAGCGACGAAGCGCCAAAGATAATGCCGAGCAATGTGCCGACGATCAAAGGCACCGGCGTCAGTTCGCGCAAAGTGGTCTGGTCGGGAATATACGACTTGAAATTCTCGAGAAACGGATTTTTCATCTCGTTCTAGGCTCCTTAGGTTGTCAGAGTTCAAAGGGGAAAGTACTGAATGGAATGTACAGTGGATTTGCTGAAAACGCAATCGTGACTGGAGCGGCAAGCATCCTTGCTTGCCGGACGATACGGGCAGTTTAAGGGCAAGCAGGGATGCTTGCCTTCCAGTCGTGGTAAACTGAAAACCTATTCAGGAGCCATAAATGAGATCTTTCTTACCGACTTTGCGTCTTTGCGTTGTGATTGTATTAGCGGTCTATGGAGCATTTGCCCAGATCCCTGCGCCGAAAGATGTTATCGGCTTTACGCCCGGCGATGACCGCAAACTCGCGAGCTGGGCGAGCATTGTCGATTATTTCAAGAAACTCGACGCGGCGAGCGATCGTGTGATGTTCGAAGAGATCGGCAAGACGACGATGGGAGCACCGTTTGTTTATGCGACGATTTCGAGCCCTGAGAATCTCAAGCAGCTAGAAAAGTACAAACAGATCAATGCAAAGTTGGCAGATCCGAGATTGATAAAGAGTAATCCTGCCATCGCGAAAAAGTTGATCGCCGAGGGCAAGACCATTGTCCTCATTACCTGCGGAATCCATTCGACCGAGGTTGGTTCGACGCTGTCATCGATGCTGATCGCACATCAACTTGCTTTGGCTCCGCATCCTGATGTTAAAAAGGTTCTCGACAACACAATCATCCTGCTCGTGCCGTCCTTAAATCCTGACGGTGTGGACATCGTCAAAAACTGGTACGACAAAACGCTCGGGACGCCGTTCGAAGGCACCGAGCCGCCGGAGCTTTATCACAAGTACGTCGGCCACGATAATAACCGCGACTGGTACGCCTTTACACAGGTTGAGACTCAGCTCACAGTCGATAAAATTCACAACGTCTGGCACCCGCAGATCGTGCATGACATTCATCAGCAAGGCGCCCGCGGTTCGCGGCTTTTCCTGCCGCCGTATATGCAACCGGTCGAGCCGAACGTGCCGAAGCAGATCGTCGAGGGCTACACCGAGCTCGGCAACGCAATGGCCGCGAAGATGCGGCAGATGGGCTATCAGGGAATCACGACCAACTCGACCTACGACGCCTGGACGCCCGCACGAGCCTATTCGCACTACCACGGCGGCGTGCGAATTCTGAGCGAGACGGCGTCGGCAAGACTCGCTTCGCCGATCACCGTAAAGTTTGACGAACTGCGTGTCAGCAGCGACGACGGCTACGACCCAAAGGTCGAATCCGCCAACTTCGGCCCGGTCTGGAAAGGCGGCGAATGGAAGCTCCGCAACATCACCGACTACATGACCCTCGCCGCACACACGCTCCTAATGCACGCCTCCGACAACCGCGAAAAATGGCTGTCGAGATTTTACGAGATAGGAAAAGAAGCGGTGCGGCCGAAAGACCGAAAAGGAGAGTTGTATGGTTATCGCGTTGAGGTTGGCGACAACTTTCCGACGCTTAAATCGATACTGGAACGCGGCGGTGTCGAATATGGGTTTCCGAAAGGTGGCAAACCGACAGTTGTAAAGGATTTGTCCTATATCGACACGATGACCACGTACCCTTCTGATTTCATAGTCGTGCCCATGAGCCAACCCTATGGTGCGTTTGCGAAAGCACTCCTCGAAAATCAGACTTACCCCGACCTGAAGGACAATCTGGGAAATCCGATTTCTCCCTACGACGTTACGGCTCACGGATTATCGCCGCTAACACACATAGCGGTCGAGGAGTTGCGTTCGCCGTTTAGATCACAGTTTGTAGACAAAATTCGAAATGTTCGCACACTCACTGACTGTTTGCTTGGTCAGAGTGACAAGATCGGACTCTACAGATCTAGTATTCCGTCAATGGACGAAGGCTGGACACGCTGGGTTTTCGAAAAGCGTGGAGCTTGTTCTGAGTATGAGCCAGTGTCTAACCGAGATATTTCGAAAGACCGACTTTATCAGCGAAGACCACCGAGTGGTACCGAGGTCCCGTACAAAGTGGTTCTTTTCCCCGACCAACCGCCCGCGCAGATCCTTAACGGCTATGCAAAAGGTTCGATGCCGGATGAGTACACGGGCGGAGTTGGGAAAGAAGGCGTCGAGAACCTAAAGAAATTTGTCGAGGCCGGCGGCACGCTCGTCTTTCTCAACCGCTCGACGGAGTTTGCGATCGAGCAATTTAACCTGCCCATCCGCAACGTCGTCAAAGGCCTCGACCGAAAACAGTTCTACATACCGGGCTCGATCCTGCGAACGGAACTCGACACGACGCACCCGATCGCCAAAGGAATGCCGCAGCCATCGATCGCATGGTTTGAGAACTCGCCAGTGTTTGAAGAAGTAAGAGTTACGCCTTCAGGCGTGAATGCGCCGGGCGATATCACGCCTAAAGGCGTAACTCTGAACATGATCGCCAAATACCCAACCGACCCGAAGAACATTCTGCTTTCCGGCTGGGCGCTCGGCGCCGAAAAGATCGCCGGAAAGGCCGCTCTTGTCGAAGTCACAATGGGCAAAGGCAAGATAATACTGTTCGGATTCCGCCCACAGTATCGCGGACAAAGCCTGGCGACGTTCCCGTTGCTGTTCAATGCGATATCACAATAGGCGGAAACACGACCGGTAGGGAGTGTGTTCTGTGCAGTTGGTGGATAAGAGGCACACTCGCTACCGCTCGTGTTTCTGCCTTTGGCGTGCTAGCCTCAGTTCTTTTGGATGAAAGAAAACATAAGGGAGACTAGATTTGAAAATGGCTTGGTCGTACTGACGGACGCGATGTCTGGGGTGCGCTCCGCTACTTTGGGATTTTTCTTTCGCGTCGGAGCGAGGCAAGAGCCTGAGGGGCTGCACGGCATCTCGCATTTTATTGAGCATACCGTGTTCAAGGGAACCGCGAGACGTTCGGCATTGGACATTGCGATCGAACAGGATCGTCTCGGCGGCAACCTCGACGCGTTCACTTCGCACGAGGAAACAGGATTCGCGATCAAGGTTATTGACGATCAGTTGCCAAAAGCATTCGACTTGATCGCGGATATGCTAACGAAAGCGAAGTTCGACGAAAAAGACCTTGCCAGCGAACAGAAGGTCATCATCGAAGAGATGAAAATGGTCGAAGATTCGCCCGAAGAGTACCTCGGCGACCTGTTCAATGAGGCGTTTTTCGCCGGACATCCCTTGGGTCGAAACATTGCGGGCACGACGGAAAGCGTTCGGAGTTTTAACCATGAAAAGACTCGGATGTATCACGAACAGGTGTTCAATGCGTCGAAGCTGGTTATCGCAGCTGCGGGGAATGTGGAGCATGAGGCTTTGGTTGAGTTGGCCGCGAGATCATTTTCAACGCCGCAAAACCCTGCAACTGCGGGCAGGGATGCCCGCGTTCCGACGGTGGCAACGCCGTTCATTATCAAACAACGCAAGGACCTCGAACAGGCGCATCTGATCATTGCGACGCCATATCCGAGTGCGACGGACGAGCGGCGATATGCGGCGGATGTTGTTTCGAATATCATCGGCGGCGGCACCTCAAGCCGTTTGTGGCAAAAGGTGCGAGAGGAACGCGGGCTGGCATATAGCGTCGGCACATCGTCAGCAATGTATCAGGATTGCGGCGTGTTTTCGGTGTTCGCGGGAACTTCGCCGGAGCAGACAGGAGAGGTCGTCGGGCTGGTTCTGGACGAACTTCGCGACATCGCAGCAAACGGCATCACGCTCGAAGAACTCGAACTCGCAAAGCAGCAAGCCCGAGCTTCGCTGCTACTTAGCCTCGAAGATTCCGCATCACGTGCCGCCGCCCTTGCCCAATGCGAAATGGTCCATGGCCGCCAGATCTCGACCGAAGAAACGCTCGAAAAATTAGATGCCGTTTCCCTCGAAAACTGCGCTAATATCGCGAATGAGTTTTTTGTTAGCGAAAAACTAGCGTTCGCAGCGATCGGTGACATACAGGATGAGAGTGCGATCCGTGAGCAGCTTGGGTAGCGCGAGGTGAAATGTGAAGAGCTCACGAAAGTTCATCCTCATCGGAGTCGTAATTGCGGTTGTTAGCTGTCTGGTCGGACTCGGCGGCGTAATTTGGAATATTTCGGCGAGTTTCAGTGCACTTGAGACACCTGAAATCCGAGGCATTGGCGCAGTCGGCGGCGGCGGAATTGAAAGGGCTCTCATTTTCACAATCCTCTCGATAGTCGGGCTTTTGATCGGAATATTGCTGGTACTTGTCGGCGGGATCTCACATCGAAAGGGTGAATGA
The DNA here is from genome assembly GCA_937871585.1 of uncultured Acidobacteriota bacterium. GTDB lineage: Bacteria > Acidobacteriota > Blastocatellia > Pyrinomonadales > Pyrinomonadaceae > OLB17. The sequence continues at coordinate 25,046 of CALMPJ010000076.1, forward strand.
CAAAATGAACCTGAAGCGATTATTTCTTTACAGCTTGATCGGTTCGGTAGCGATCAGCGCATTGATCGGTATCGTAGTGCTTTTGGTTGGAAGTTTCGACGAGATATCGGTTCGGGTTCTAATGACGACACTGACCGTGACGGCGACGAGCATCTTGGGCCTTGCCTGCGGTGCATATTACGAAACGGGTCGGAATGGGCTGCTGCCGACGATCGGCATTACCGTTACGATCATCGCCGCGGTAATGACTCTGTTGATCGTCTGGGATATCGCCGATGATAGCGAATTGTTCGTAAAATGCGCGGTCACAGCGATGCTGCTCGCCGTGTCATTTTCACACGTTTCGCTGCTCTCGCTCGCTCGATTGGATAGTCGGTTCGAATGGACGAACCTCGCCGCACGCATCGTGATCGGAGCGCTCGTTGGGCTCATCTTGTTCTTAGTTTGGATCGACCCGGAAGGCAGCGGCGATACGCTTGCCCGAACTATGGGCGTGCTTTCGATCCTGACCGCTACGCTTACGGTCGTTACTCCCGTTCTTCACAAGCTGAGTCACGCAGAACCTGGCGACGAGGCTGCCGAACTTGATGCCGAGATCGCATCGCTCAAAGAAAAGCTCGCCGAGCTTGAGGCCCGACGAGCGAATTTGGCGGAGGAATAGGTGTTGGTTACGGTTGATATGCTCTGTCAGCCACTGACCGAGCTTTCACGTTAGCGTTAGGTGTTTTTGTGCTGACCGATTCGCTGATGTATTCCCAGTTGCCAATGCCGGAGACGAATAATTCTTCGCCGATCTTCTTGCCCATTCCTGGCTCGTCGTCTTCGCGACCGTCATAGGTCGGGACGCGAATTATCACGGCGAAAGGCTTGCCGTTAGCGAGTCGCCATTCGAGCTTGACCTTGCTTTCGTTGAAATCGAGGCCGACATTCACAATAGGCGAAGATTCGTCCGTGCCTTTCTTTTCCGCGTTGATAAAGAGTGCTTCGGCAGATGAATATACACGAACCTGATAGCCGCCGACGCCGGGGCACAGCTTGGCATCGTCCTGGCCCTCGCCGCCTTTGAGATCCTTACAGCCTGTGCCGAGGCTGGTATAGGCCGATGTGAATACTGGCTTCTTTTGTGCAGACACGGCCGCCGCGAATGCGAAGACCAGAACGGCGATGGTGATGAACTTTGTACTTCTCATTTGTTCTCCTTGTACTAAAGTGCGTAATCTATCGGATCCGTGACACCCGCGATCTGAAATCCGCGCAACCTAAGTGCGCAGGAATCACAAGTGCCGCAGGCCAATTCATTTGAACGGTAACACGACCATGTTAACCGAAGTGGTGCATCGAGCGCCACACCTTTTTTGACGATCTGGCTCTTTGATAATTCAATAATTGGAGTTCGAATTTCGACGTGCGTGTCGGGCTTTGTGCCTGTATTTATTGACTGCTGAAAAGCCGCGTAAAACTCAGGCCGGCAATCGGGATAACCGCTCGAATCTTCCGATACGGCTCCGATATATATCGCCTTCGCACCGATGACCTCGGCCCAGCTTGTCGCGATCGAAAGCATGTTTGCGTTGCGAAACGGCACGTAGCTTGTCGGTATCTCGGTCGAATCAAGGTCTGCTTCGGAAACGCCAATGTTCGCGTCGGTCAGTGACGAGCCACCGATCTTGGCGAGGTAATCGATAGAGACATCGAGGCGATCGGTGACGCTGTAATGGTCGGCGATGTCATTGAACGCTTGGCGTTCGCGTTGTTCGGTTAGCTGACCATAGGAAATGTGGAGAAATGCGAGTTCGTCATTTTCTGTCGACGCTATAGCCGCAGTCACACAACTGTCCATTCCGCCTGAAACCAAAACTATAGCCTTCATAAAATCCGAACTACGCCGTGCAAAAGACGTATAATCAAGTGAAATGTTCTGTCCAAATTGTGCGGCTCCGAATGCCGACGAACACAGCTATTGTCGCCGCTGCGGCCTGAAACTCGACGCGATCGCCAAGACCGTTGCCGAGCAGTTTCCGTCCGAAGAATACGCGGCACTTGTTCGTCGAATTCACCGTTTCGAGAAGATCGGCGTTGCCTCGCTATCGATCGCGGCGATCGTTGCGTTCTCTATGCTGATCGTCAAGGTCTTCGAATACAAGGTTGTCCTGTTCGGTCCGAACGTCCTGTTTTACTCCGCAATGGCCGCGTTTGTGCTTTTCGGACTCTTCTCGGTTTACTGCTTTAACTATAAGGAATTCGTCGATTTCGACAAACTCAACCCGCGGCTACCATCGCCCGAGAAAGACGAGATCGAGAAATTCACGACCAGCAAACTGATCGAAGATCGTCATTTCGAACCGGCAAGTGTAACCGAACATTCTACCGAACTGCTCGAAATTCCACGACAAAAGTAGTGGTCAAACGCCGTGAACGTCGGCTCCCCAAACGTATTTGTGTAGCTGCAAGTTGAATCGAACGCGAAGTCCGCTTTGTGCGATGGCCTCAGCTATCGGCCTCATATCGATGCCGTGAACCGGCGAGATCAATATCTCGTTGGTGCGGCTCGCGAGGTCATATCGCTCGATGATCTGCTTGGCAAAATCCCAATCGTTTAGATCGGCAACAACGAATTTCACTTCGTCTTTGTCGCTTCGCAGGCGCTCCAGGTTCGGCCAGTGATTCCGTTCCGCTTCGCCGGAAGCGGGACATTTAACGTCGAGAATAATAGCTGCTCGCGGATCGACACTCTCAGTCGAGACAAAGCCGCCGGTTTCTATCAGCACTTCGAAGCCGCGGTCGCATAGCTCTGTGATAAAAGCGAATACGGCCTTCTGAGCAAGTGGCTCGCCGCCGGTGACCTCGACCAAGTTACAGCCGAATTCGTCGAGCTTGACGAAGATCTCGTCAAACGACATCTTCTCGCCGCCGGTGAAAGTGTATTCGCTGTCGCACCAAACACATCGCATCGGGCAACCAGTGAGACGCACGAACGAACACGGTCGTCCGGCATGCGACGATTCGCCTTGTATCGACAAAAAGAGTTCTGTGATTCGCAATTGCACAAAAAGAGAATCCACAGATTAACACAGATGCACACTGATATCTTGAACAGTATCGGTGTTCATCTGTGTTAATCTGTGGACGAAATTCTCCCGGCTAAAACAAACCGAACCAGCCGTAATAACCAATGACTTCACCAAGCCCGAACGAAGCAAGATTCGCCACGATGATAGCGAGCATACAGCGCATCCAATCGTTTGTTGCGAAATCATCGCGAGATCGAAAAGCGAACCAGAAGATGATGCACTCAGCAAGCGGTGCAAAGATCTCGGCGACCAATAAGTACAAAGCTCGCGATGAACCAAAGAAGATCGTCGGCAGTACGATCACCACAATAGGATACGTGCATGCAGTCAGCCAGACTCCGCAAAGAAGTTTTGTTTTGAACGAAAGCTTCTTTGAAAGCCCGATGAGCAATATCGGCGTTTCGATCAGTATCGTTACGAGATAACCGATCGGCAGGAACTTCCAAAGTTCGCTGATCGGCATGTTTTGAGTTTGAACAAAATCGACCTCGTCAAAGAAATACATATGAATTAATTAACCGCAGATAAACGCAGATCGACGCAAATGTTCGAACGATCAAATCTGTGTTCATCTGTGTTCATCCGCGGTTAATTTCCTAGAGCATCTTGATCAAAAACGGGAACTCAGCCAACACGTGTCCGATTGCAAACGCAAAATATACATCACGCGTAGTCGTATAATCGAGCGAAAAGCCGGCCCACAGCAACGCTACGATGACGATTGCAAATACGAACGCAGCAGCGACAAATCGCTTCAGCACGCCGCCGCCTGAGAACATTGGTATCTCACTTAGTTTCCACGGGATAGCGCGTCGATCGACGAGCGGTATCAGCAAGATCCAAACAAAATAATGTATCGACTCAAGAAACACGTGCGTCGCGACGAGAAAATGACTCGAAATTCCCGGCAGTATCTGGCTGCCCGCATGCTGTGCGATACGCCAAAACAGATTAGAGTCCTCAGGCAAATTCGGTTGCGAAGCGAATGCAAAATACAGAACTGCGACGAAGATCGGGATCGACGCAAGACACCAATGATAAGCTGCCAACCATTCGGGCTTTGTTCGGCGTATTTGCCGCTCAAGAAACCACATCGCGATGAACGGATGTATGTAGACAAGTGCTAGGCTCCAATAAAGAGGGAACACCCAAACAATTGCAGCGACAATGAAGGCCACGGGAAATGCCCATGTCCAGTCGGTTTTCGGCCGCTGACGCCCGCGAAGCCAAAACATTGAAGCTATCCACAGCACGAATGCCGTGTTCCAAACCGCCGAATAGATCGCCCAGCCGGTTTCTCCCCAGAGCCAGTTTCCGCTAGCGAAATAGAGCGTCAAATACGCCGCCGTCAGCACGACAACGCCACCGATTCCAACCGAATAATACAGTCGCGAGCGTCCCCAACGCATCGGCATTCTCGCCACGAAATAGCGAAATTCCATTACATTGTGAACGCCCGCGAAAACAAATATCGTCACAATCGACGCTGCCAGCGGAAAACTGCCGATCAGCACTGCCGCGACCGCGCACGAAAAGACGAACGCACCAAATAATAGGTGTGCGCTCGTCAATTCGAAACTACGCTCGCGGACCTCGTGCACCGCTATTCTTTATTCGCCGGCGTGATATTAACCGATTTTGGGGCCGCAGTAGTCGGCGAATCGGGAACTATCAGCTCGATAGTGTCACCGTCGGTTCGTTCGATTCGCATTCCGCGTTCGTGGGCATATGCACCACCAAGCATCGCGCTCTTGTTGAATATCTTATTCGTGATTCCGGAAACAGGCGGCGGGCCGATGTTCGCATAGACGAAAGTCGCGGTCAGTGCGACGGCTGAGATCGTTCCGAGAATGACAAGATTGCGAACGCCACGCGACGCCGCTTTGCCTGAGCGAATGAACCAAAATCCGCCAAACGCCAGTGCCAAGCTGAGAAACGCGCCGCTCATTATCGTCTGCGTTCGGCTAAGCGTCAGCCCACGGTCAGGTGCTGTACTGGCAGCGTTATTGTCTGTATCGTTCTCGCTTTCGAGTTCGGCGCGTAGGTATTTCAGCGTCGAATTCGGTATACGAAGTACAGCCTTGTTAGCATTCGGATCGAGCGTGATCGACACGTCCGACGTTGCGTTAAACATGACTTTCGGCGTCTTCTGCGGCTTCGGTTCCGGCCGTGCGATGTCTGAAAAAGCGACGATCGAGCCGAGCATCATTACTAAGGTCAATGCGATTATTCGTTTCATAATTGTCTCCTACTATTCTTCGTTCTTGTCACTCTCTTTGTCGTGTGGCCAGTTCTTTGGTGCTGGCACTCTGAGTTCGATAACCTGTGAATCTGAAACAACAAGATCGACCTTGCCTCTGGCCGTCGGCCAGTAGCCGAAGACCTTTTTGTCGAACAAAGTGCTGGAAATCGTTCTCAGGTTATTCGGGGGTCCTGCGTTTGCATATACAAGCGTCGCGGCAGAAGCAATAACTCCAACCAACGCCAAAACCAACAAGGGCCTTGCGGATCTCGATGCCGACTTCCCACTGCGTACTAACCACAATCCGCCGAGGCTTATGAACGCTCCGCTTACTATTGTTTGAGTTTGAGAAAAACTCCCGGCGGAAGCCGCGGTACTGTCACCATCGGATTCGATCTGATCGATCTGAGCACGCAGTTCTTGTAATTGTGAACGCGGTATGCTCAAGGTAGCAACCTTAGTGTTCCAGTCCATCCTGATAGACATGTGGCTACTTACGGGCGACGCCTTTGGCGCCGGCGTGGGAGTTCTGCGCGGTGCAATGTCAGCAAATGCTGCGAGTGAGCAAAGCATCACAAGCATCGACGAAGCGAGTATTCGTTTCATTGTTTTCTCCTAAAGTTATTCGGAATCGAGTCGTTCGCATTATAGCAGTATTCCTATAGGGAACGATCTGCGGTAAACTCATTTGCAATATGCGTGAACAGCTCAAACGATTTATTGACGCGATGGAACCGGATTCGGTTGCTATCATTCCGGCGGCACACGAACAGGTTCGCAGCTACGACACTGAATTCAAGTTTCGTCAGGACTCGGATTTTTGGTACCTAACAGACTTTCCCGAACCGGACGCGATCGCTGTGATCACGAAAGGAGCCAAGAATCCGTACGTGCTGTATGTGCGTCCGCGCGATCCGCTTATGGAGACGTGGTTTGGCCGCCGACAAGGCGTTGAAGGCGCGGTCAAGAACTACAAGGCTGACAAATCGTTCTCGATCGAGAAGTTTGCGGACGATCTTGGCAAAATACTTGACGGCCACGAAAAGCTTTACTATCGCTTTGCAGTCGATAGCAAACTCGACGCGACGATGCTCAAGTACTTTACTGAACAGCGAGTTCAGCGCCTCAAAACCGCATATCCGCCACACACGATCATCGACCCGACGCCGATACTTGGTGAGATGCGGCTTCATAAATCGGCGAAAGAGGTCGAGTTGATGCAGACTGCGGGAACGATCGCGGCCGAGGCGCATATTCTG
>CALMPJ010000077.1 GCA_937871585.1 uncultured Acidobacteriota bacterium
CAAGCATAAGGCGGCGGGCTTCCTGTAATCGAATGCTTTTCTGGTACTGAAGCGGGCTCATTGCTGTCACGGATTTGAAGTGGAAATGAAATCCCGAGACGCTCATTCCAAGATCGCGAGCGATCGTTTCGATGCGCAAGGGCCTGTCGTAGTTCTTTCTCAGTGTGTCAATTGCACGCGAGATACGATGATCCTCGCCTGCCAGCAGATGAGCGAGCCGAGCGGCCTGATTGCCACGCAGTAGCCTATAGATCAGTTCTTTTTTGAGTAGCGGAAGCATCATTTTGGTGTCTTCCGGAGAGTCCAATAGTCTTACAACACGAACCGCCGCATCGAGCAACTCCGGTTCGATCGAGCTGACGTTTACCGCGCGAACCGTCGCAGATCCGGAAACGTTGATCCCGCATTCGAGCATTACCTCAGCAACCAAGGATGGATCAAGTTCAAAAACCACGCTCAAATACGGTTTCGATTCGCTTGCTTCGACAACGCAGCTTTCGACCGGCAAGTCCATCGTCGCGATCAGGTAGTTGCCTTCGTCATAACTGAACTTCTCGTCACCGAGCGTAACGGTCTTGCTTCCCTGAGCGATCACGCAGAAGCACGGCTTAAAGACCGACTGCAATGGTTTCGTCGGCTCGGTCATCCTAATCATGTGAACGCCTGGAAATATGTCCAAGAACCCTTCTTCCGCGTGTACGGACGCAATGCGTTCCACTAGCTCGGTTCTTAGCTGTGTAACCCTTTGTTCATCGTTATTATTGTCTGCAACTGCCATAACGGTATGTTACTTTAAGAGTCTATCGTTTGAATATCGATTTTGAAGCAATTGGAGAATAGTACAATCATTCTCGATTTTCGTTATATCGCCATGCCGGATCTTCTGAGAATATGAGGATGGCACATTTGTGATCATTCGGTCATTTTGTTAACTAGAATTAAATAAGGAAGACATTGAAATTATGAGTACAGTTAAAGCTTACGGTGCAACGTCACCAACTTCATCGATCGAGGCTCTGACGATCCCGCGACGCGATCTGCTCGCGAACGACGTCAAGATCGACATCTTATTCTGCGGCATTTGCCACTCGGACCTGCACTATGCTCGAAACGAGTGGAGCGACGTGATGCCGACCATTTATCCCGCGGTGCCCGGACACGAGATCATCGGCAAGGTTTCGGAGGTCGGTTCGGAAGTAACGAAATTCAAGGTCGGAGATACTGTCGGCGTTGGCTGCCTGGTCGATTCGGACCGCACGTGCCCGAACTGCCAGGACGGCCTCGAACAGTATTGTCCGAGCTTCCAATTGACCTACGGAACTCCCGACAAACACGGCACGGCTCCCGGAACGCTTGGCGGCTATTCGGAAAATATCGTTGTGAATGAAGATTTCGTTCTAACGATCCCCGAGAATCTCGACCTTGCGGCAGCAGCTCCGCTGCTTTGTGCAGGAATCACGACCTATTCGCCGATGAGGCACTGGAATGTCGGCCCGGGCAAGAAGGTCGGCGTCGTCGGAATCGGCGGGCTCGGTCACATGGGCGGGGAAATTCCGCCGGCATTAGGTGCTCACACGGTCGTATTCACGACTTCGCCAAGCAAGACCGAAGACGCCAAAAGGCTCGGAGCGGACGAGGTAATTGTCTCTACCGATCCGGAACAGATGGCGAAACACGTCGGTTCATTCGATTTCATTCTTGATTGCGTCGCGGCCAAGCACGATATGAACGCATATATCCAATTGCTCAAACGCGACGGAAATCTGACGATCGTCGGTGCTCCGCCGGAACCACTTGAGATCGCAGGCTTCGGACTGATGTTCGGCCGCCGCAGCCTGTCAGGTTCAGCGATCGGAGGCATCAAAGAAACTCAGGAAATGCTCGATTTCTGCGGCGAACACAACATCACCGCCGATGTCGAGGTCGTCAGCGTCGATCAGATCAACGAAGCATACGAGCGTATGCTCAAGAGCGACATCAAGTATCGATTTACGATCGATATGTCCACGCTCACGGCTTGATCGCTACTTCTTGCCTAATTCAACGGCACGTTTATACGCTGCGTACACGGCTTTTGAGAGCACGGTGCGCAGCGTTCCTTTTTCCATTTGGTAAATGGCCTCGGCTGAGGTGCCGCCGGGCGAGGTGACCATGTTGCGAAGCTCCGCGGGGTGTTTGTGAGATTCCATAGCGAATTTCACGCTGCCGAGCATCGTTTCTTGAACGAGCAGCTTCGCCATATCGCGTGAGAACCCGAGGTGAACCCCCGCATCGGTCAGTGCTTCCATGACCATGAAAATATACGTCGGGCCGGTCGCTGACAGCGAAGTCGCCATGTCGATCATGTTCTCGGTCTCGACGAACAGCTCTTTGCCAAGCGCCGATAACAGCTCGCGAACATGAGAGCGTTCGTCGTCGCCGACAGCGACCGTACACGTCCAAGCCGTAATTCCGGCACCGATCTGCGATGGCGTATTTGGCATAGCACGGACTACCTTTGCCGTGCCGAGCTCTTCGGCAAGGTGCTCGATAGTCGCACCGGCAACGATCGAGATAACGAGTTGGTCGGGATGTAATACGTCTTTCAAGTCATCGAGAACGCGCTTTAGCCGCTGCGGCTTGACGCAGATCACGATCGCGGAATTCTCTTGTCCAACAACGGTCTTTGCGGCGTCTGCATTGCCCTCAAATGCAGAAACGCCGTATTTTTCTGTCAATTCTGCACGCCGTGATTCGCGCGGATGGCTTGCCGAGATGTTCGCCGCATCGACGAGGTTATTATTCACAAGGCCGGCCAGCATCGATTCGGCCATCACGCCGCAGCCGATGAATGCAAGATGAAGGCTATTCAATTCGTTTGTCATGTCTATCAAGATCCGTGATAAAAGAACTCCTAAAGCAATATTAACATTGTAGTTACGCGAAGATGAGAGTATATTCGCAGGACGCAATTTTTTTAATTATTTTGGTCGCTTCGGGAACAGAAGGTTTTATCTTAAGCGATCTCCGCTATCGATCAGGGGAATTTATGTTCAAGAGTCGGATCTTAGTATTGGGATTTCTGTCTGCAGTCATTACCATAAATGTTGCATTTCAAAGCGGCGATAAGATCGCTGTTTCGGCACAGGATCTCGCACCGGGATCAACGACTCAGACGTTTTCAAACACCGCGGCGATCACCATTAACGACAACGGAAATGCTTCGCCTTATCCATCGAACATCAACGTCACCGGCGTTAGTTCCTTTACGCGGATGGAGGTTAGGCTGGTCGGATTTTCGCACACATATCCTGATGACGTGGATATCTTGTTGGTTGGTCCGCAAGGGCAAAGGGCGATCTTGATGTCGGACGCGGGCGACAATTTTGATGTAGGAAGTATTTCTTTTTCATTCTCACAGACAGCGACCACACCTGTACCCGATTCGACTACGTTGTTTCAAAGTTCACAACCGTTTCGTCCCGGTAATTATCAAAACGGCCCGGGCGTTTTAACCGACACTTTTCCGGCTCCGGGTCCCGGCGTTTTAACGGACGCCCCTCCCGATCTGTTCGTTTTTAACGCAACGAATCCGAACGGTATTTGGAATCTTTACGTTGTTGATGACGCGGGAACGGATGTCGGCAGCATTGCGGGTGGTTGGACGTTGACGTTCACCGTGCCGCAGATCTTTACCGTTACGAAAACCGCTGATACGAACGACGGCACTTGCAATGCCGACTGTTCTTTGCGCGAAGCCATCACGGCGGCGCAGGACGGCGACCTGATCCAATTCTCCTCGCTGTTCGACACGCCGCAGACCATCGATCTGCTGACCGCCCTGCCCGACATTACGCGGAACATCACTATCCAGGGCAAGGGAGCGAACCTCACGACCGTGCGGCGAGCGTTCAATGCGGCGACGGACTTTCGTATCTTCACGATTGCGAGCGGCATAACGAATGGAGTTGCCATCAATGGACTGACCATTTCGAACGGGCGGATTGTCGACGAATTCGGTGGCGGCATTAGCAGCGAATCATTACTATTCTTAAACAATGTCCACGTCACCGGAAACCATGCGAGCGGCGGAGGCGGCGGAGTTAGTATGGAATACGTCGGTGGAGTTTTCCAAAATTGCACATTCAGCAATAACTTTGCGGGTGGTGCAGTCGGTGATGGTGGTGGAATCAGTTTGTCAGGTGGTAACGGACAATTTTTGCGCTTGATCAACAGCACCGTAACTGGAAACGTCAGCGGAGATTCTGTTGGCGGCATTGCCAATAGCAGTTTCTCCGGCGACAGCCGTTTGGAGATCATCAATAGCACAATTGTGAACAATAAAGCGGTGGTCTCGGGCGGCGTTGAAACGATCACAGTGGGTGCGGGAACAACAGCCACGACGACCCTTCGCAACACCATCGTTACGGGAAACTCTCCCGCAAATCTCCGAGCGGAGACGTCGGGTGGCGGTCCTGCAACGATCCAAACGCTCGGCTTTAATCTGAGCGACAACTACAACGGCGTTTTCACTCCGCTGGCCAGCGACATCACTAGCGCAACACCTCGACTTGCTCCTCTAGCAAATTACGGCGGGCAGACGCCGACGCATGCTTTGCTGCATGCGAGTCCGGCGATCAATGCGGGCGATAGTTCGGGTCAGGCGATAGACCAGCGTGGGCTTAATCGTGTGTTCGGCGCAACCGCCGACATCGGCGCGGTCGAGATGCGTCCGCTCGTCGTTACAAGCACAGCAAACGGCGGCGCGGGAAGCCTTCGCAATGCACTAGGCAGCAGCGGCAATGCGACATTGACCGACATTCAGTTTGATAACGGAGTGTTTGGTGCACCGCAAACTATCTCGCTGACGGGCGGACAACTCGGAATCTTTTTCAACGCCAATTTGCTCGCTCCGGGAGCAAATTTGCTGACCATTTCAGGCAACAACAGCAACCGCATATTCGAAGTCCCAAACACAATTACTGCATCCATAAGTGGAATGACTTTACTTCAGGGTGCCGTAGGCGGCGGCAACGGCGGTTGCATATTGAATCAAGGTTCAGTGTCTATCACCAATTCAACACTTTCCGGTTGTTTGTCGGTTTTTGAGGGCGGTGGAATTTACAATACGGGTTCGCTGATCGTTAACAGTTCGACAATATCGGGCGGCTTTGCGAGCGGAAGCGGCGGTGCGATATTTAGCACACCGAGTGGGCTAGTGACGCTATCCAACTCGACTATCTCCGGAAACAATGCGACCAGCGGCACAACAGGCATCGGTGGAGGCATCGCTAGCCAAGGCGGCCTGGCCGTGATGAATTCGACGATCAGCGGAAACATCGCCGGGAATAGCGAGAATCTGTCGTCTTGCGGCGGTGGAATATATAGTTCTGGGACGCTAACTGTAGTGAATTCGACCGTCACGGGCAATACCGTCAGTCAAACCGGTGGGGGCACGCAGGCAGGTGGAATTCTTCGTGCAGGAGGCGCCGCTACAGTTCGAAATAGCATTGTCGCGGCGAACGTGAATAACGGTACAGTAGCTGATGTCAACGCAGTCGGAGCAACCGGATTCGCGTCGAGCGGTTTCAACCTTATCGGCAACCGCGGCAATTTGACGTTCGGAGCAACCGGAGACCAATCCAGCACCGGTGCGTCGCCTTTGAATCCCCAGCTCGGTTCATTGCAAAACAACGGCGGCACGACCGCGACACACTCCTTGCTCGCAAACAGTCCTGCACTGGACAAAGGCAACAGTTCCGGCTCGACATCAGACCAACGCGGCTCTGCTCGTCCGATCGATCTCGCTGGAATTACAAACACCTCCGACGGATCGGACATCGGTGCGTTCGAGGCCCAAACGGCACCAGTTGGTCTGAGTCGGGCACCGTTCGATTACGACGGTGACAATAAGACGGACGTTTCGATATTCCGTCCCGGCCCGGGCGAATGGTGGGTTTTGAGGTCGTCGAACGGTTCGAATTTTGCGACGACATTTGGAAACGCGGCCGACAAGATCGTGCCCGCGGATTACACCGGCGACAACAAGGCTGACGTTGCATTCTGGCGTCCAAGCAACGGCAATTGGTTCATTCTTCGCAGCGAAGATTTCACTTTCTTTGCCTTTCCGTTCGGTGCCAATGGTGATGTGCCGGTTCCGGGCGATTTCGACGGTGACTCAAAGGCTGATTACGCGCTGTTCCGTCCATCGAGTCTAAACTGGTTCATTCTAAAATCGACGGGCGGGACGGACATCCTGACGTTCGGCGCGGCTGGGGACAAGCCTGTAGTTGCCGATTACGATGGCGATGCGAAGGCCGATATCGCGATCTATCGAACCAACGGTGCGAATCAGGAATGGTGGATCAGGCGCAGTTCAACCGGTGCAGTGTTTGCTGCAGTTTTCGGCACGCCGACCGATAAAGCGGTGCAGGGCGACTATACAGGCGACGGCAAAGCCGATATCGCTTTCTGGCGTCCCTCGAACGGCAACTGGTTCATTCTGCGGTCAGAAGATTTCTCATTCTTCGCGTTCCCGTTCGGAGCAACCGGCGATGTGCCTGTTCCCGGCGACTATGATGCGGACGGCAAGTTCGACGCGGGCGTGTTCCGGCCGTCAAGCTCGTTCTGGTTCGTTCAACGCTCGACTGCCGGCACGCTGATCCAACAGTTCGGCATCGCGAACGACATCCCAACGCCGAGCGCGTATACTCCTCAGTAATGCTGAATATTCGGTCGGCAACTGCGGAAGACAAACCCGCGATCTGGCAGATAATCAAGGTCGTGATCGCGGGCGGTGACACGTACACTTTTGCTCCTGATTCGAGCGAAGAGGAGATAATGGCGTTTTGGTTCGCGCCGGACAAGCACAACTACGTTGCGGAGATCGATGGCGAGGTTATCGCATGTTTCTGGCTGCGTGCGAATCAGCCCGGACTCGGAAAACACGTCTGTAACGCAGCCTATATGGTCTCGCCCACAACTCGCGGCAAAGGCGTCGGCAAACAGATCTGCGAATGGTCATTGGGCGAAGCTCGCAGACTCGGCTTCACGGCGATGCAATTCAACTTCGTGGTCGCCTCGAACACCGCCGCCGTCCGCCTATGGCAAAGCATCGGCATGAACATCATCGGTACCATTCCCAACGGCTTCAACCACGCTCAACTCGGCCCTACCGATGCGTACATTATGCATCGTGAGTTATAATCGTGGTTTTACGCGATGACGATAGACGAACAATTAGAGTTTTTGAAGAAAGGCACGGTCGATTTTGTCCGTGAGGAAGACCTGCGCAAGAAGCTGGAGCGGAGCGAGACGACCGGCAAGCCTTTGCGCGTGAAGCTTGGGCTCGATCCGACGGCTCCTGACATTCACATTGGGCACACGGTCGTGATCCGCAAGCTGAAGGCATTTCAGGACCTTGGGCACACAGTTATCTTCCTGATCGGCGATTTTACAGGAATGATCGGTGACCCTTCGGGCAAGAATGTGACGCGACCGCCGCTGTCTCGCGAAGAGATCAACGTCAATGCGGAGACGTATAAGCAGCAGATGTTCAAGCTGCTTGATCCTGAGAAGACCGAGCTGCGGTTCAATGGCGAATGGATGGACAAATTCACGGCCGCTGATTTCGTGAAACTCTGTGCCCGCACGACCGTCAAGCAGATCCTCGAACGCGATGATTTTACAAAACGCCTCGCCGAAGAAAAGCCGATCTCGCTTCACGAATTGCTCTATCCGCTGACGCAAGGCTATGACAGCGTTGCACTTAACGCCGATGTTGAGCTTGGCGGCACCGATCAAAAATTCAACCTTTTGATGGGCCGAAATCTGCAGCGTGAATACGAACAAGAGCCGCAAGTCATCATCACGACGCCTCTGCTCGAAGGCCTCGACGGCGTCAACAAGATGTCGAAATCGCTAAATAACTATATCGGCATAGAAGAACCGCCGGGCGAGATGTTCGGTAAGATAATGTCGGTCTCCGACGAGCTGATGTGGCGATATTACGAACTCGTCACGGACCTGACGACATCTGAAATTTCGAATCTGAGATCTGAAATTGAAAATGGCCGAAATCCGCGTGATGTGAAGGTCGGACTTGCAAAACTGATCATCAAAGATTTCCACTCTCAGGCTGATGCTGATGCCGCGGAGGACGAATTCAATCGGCGATTTGTCCAAAAAGAAGTTCCGGACGAGATCGAAGAGAAACAGATCGATGCAGGCAACTACATACTTTCGCAGCTGATTGCCGACACAGGCCTGGCCGCATCAAAAGGCGAAGCTCGGCGGCTGATCGAACAGGGCGGCGTTAAGATCAACGGGGAAAAGGCGACCGCCGCAAATGCTGAGATCGCCATTGGCGGTGAAGCAGTGTTGTTACAAGTTGGTAAACGCAAGTTTCTTCGCGTGATATAATCGCATCTATATATTGATGGAAGATCTCGCGACAAAACGAGCTAGAATAGCCGACCGCATCAACGCTTATGTTGCTGGGGACGAGCCGATCAAGACGTTAGCTCGTAATTGGTCAAAGCGCGCAAAGACGGCGATGGACGAGGCGAACAGCCTGTCGCTAGAACGCGTCGAGGTTCGCCTGAAACGCCTGCCGAAAAAGCTCGACGGTTTCAAGATCATTCAGCTTTCCGACATTCACCACAGTCCGTTCACATCGCTCGACCACATCGAGCGAACGGTGAGAGTAGCTAATCGACTGAAGCCAGACATGTTCGTCCTTACCGGCGATTATGTCTCGCACGAACGCGACTACATCGCTCCGGTTGCGGCAACACTGGGCAAACTTAAGGCGAAATACGGCATTCACGCTTGTCTCGGCAATCACGATCATTGGACCGACGGCGACCTCGTAACGCACCTTTTTCGCGGCGAAGGCATCAATATGCTCGTCAACGAAGGCACGCGACTTGATGTTCGCGGAGCCTCGTTTTGGCTTTGCGGCGTTGACGATCATATGGTCGGCAAGACTGATGTTCCGGCGTCACTCGTAGGATCATTTCCAGACGAGATGAAGCTTCTCTTGGCCCACAATCCGCTCATCTTTCGCGAGGCTGCAAAGCTCCGCGTTGATCTGACGCTGAGCGGCCACACGCATGGCGGGCAGATCAAGCTTCGCGATGACGAGAAACGTCTGTGGCCGTCGCGTCGGTTAAAGGCCGGGCTGCATTCGCGTCGAAATTCGCAGATCTATATCACACGCGGTATCGGAACCGTCGTCGTTCCGATGCGTTATCAATGCCCGCCCGAGATCACGATGTTGGAGTTACGCTGCACCGAATGAGTTCCCAGCAGGTTTTCACAATTGCAAATGGCTTGACGTTCCTGCGGATCGTGCTTGTGCCGATCTTTGCAATGCTGATGATCTACGGCAAGTACGAATGGGCATTAGTTGCGTTTGCCGTCGCCGGATTTTCTGATGGAATCGACGGATTCGTCGCTCGCCGCCTGAAACAAGAAAGTGAACTCGGAACTATCCTCGACCCGATTGCCGACAAACTACTGATGACGACTGCGTTCATCATCCTCTCGATACCTGCGGTTTTTGGTCCACAGCCGCCGCGGCATCTGCCGGTCGAGCCTTACGTTACCATCACCGTCATCGGTCGCGACGTTCTGATCCTGATGATCGCCGGTGCGATAAATATGATGACCGGCTTTCGCGGATTCAAGCCATCGTGGCTTGGCAAAGCAAGCACTTTCGTTCAGGTCTTAGGCGTCATCGCGATACTGATCGCGGTTGTTTTTCCGCAGTTACGCGGCACATATCTTCCGACCGTTTATATCACTGTCGCATTTTTTGCGTTTGCATCCGGCATTCATTACATCTTCCAGGTTATGCGGCTAATGCGTGAATCTGAGGACGCGAACGATGATAAGCCGTGATTCTTTGCTAAAATCAAAGCAAGGATATGCAGTTTTCGTTTGATAAGAATCTGATAGACATTGCCTTCAAGGTCGAGGACGGCGAACGCCTCACATTTGACGAAGGTCTAGCACTGTTCAACACGACCGACCTTAATGCGCTTGGCAAATTGGCGGATACAGTTCGTCGTCGCAAGCACGGTTTGACGACTTATTACAATGTAAATCGCCATTTCAATCACACGAACATCTGCGTCGCTGATTGCAAATTCTGCGGCTTTTATCGCCGTGCGCGTCAGGAAGACGCCTACACGCATTCGATCGAGGAAGGCATCGAGATCGCTCGCTCGGCGGTTGCCGAAGGCGCGACCGAATTGCACATTGTCGGCGGCCTAAATACAAAACTGCCGTTCGAATACTATACTGATCTGTTTTCGTCGCTTAAACGCGAGTTTCCCAAACTGCATCTCAAAGCGCTTACGATGGTCGAACTAGATTTCTTTGCGCGTTTCTACAAGATGTCCGACGAAGAGGTAATCGAAAAGCTCAAAGCCGCGGGAATGGACTCATGCCCCGGCGGAGGAGCCGAGATCTTTGCAGAACCGACGCGTTCCCGCATTTGCGATCACAAATGCGACGGAGACCGTTGGCTCGAACTCGCCGGCAAAGTTCACAACGCCGGCCTCAAGACCAACGCGACGATGCTCTACGGCCACATCGAGTCTATCGAAGACCGCATCGACCACCTGGTGCAGTTAAGAGAACAGCAGGACAAGACCGGCGGCTTCCAATGCTTTATCCCGCTGGCGTTCTATCCACCGGGAACGGCGCTCGACAGCCTGCCCGGCCCTGACGCGATCGACAATCTCAAGACCATCGCAGTCTCGCGGCTGATGCTCGATAACTTTGACCACATAAAGGCCTACTGGGTCATGCTCGGCAAAGCCACCGCCCAGACCGCCCTCCACTTCG
>CALMPJ010000078.1 GCA_937871585.1 uncultured Acidobacteriota bacterium
CTTTTTGTCGTGTTTATGTTCGCTCACTTGTTCCTTGTTAGTAGCTCTGGCCGTAGCCTGATCATTACTCATGAACTAAGCCTCCCGCTGAAAAGATTATCCTTTCGCGGCGAGTTCACTCGGATTGTCAACCAACTCGATGACTGCCATTTGGGCATTGTCGCCCTTTCGGTGTCCGAGCTTGATGATACGCGTGTAACCGCCGTTACGGTCTTTATAGCGCGCTCCGAGCTCATTGAAAAGTCGTTGAACAGCTTTTACACCAGCAGTTCTTTCGATCGGAGCCTTCTCTTCGCCCTTTTTACCGCGAAAACGGCTCTGGGCGATCTTGAAAGTCGAGTTACCTGCGTGGAAAAATGCTGCGGCTTGACGGCGAAGATGAACTCCTCGTGTCTTCTGATCGTCAGCCGACAAACCTTCGGCCTTTTTCGCAAGTGTGATCGCTTTCTCAACGAACGGACGAAGTTCTTTCGCTTTCGGAACCGTCGTCACGATGTGCTCTTTCGGCGAATTGATCAGCGACGTCGCCATATTGCGGAGCATCGACATGCGATGTTCGGTCGTGCGTCCCAGTTTACGATGTGCTTTTTGATGTCTCATTTCTTTTAAGTCCAAAGACCAAAGTCCAAAGTCCAAAGTCCGCTGTCTTTCGACCATGGACTTTGGACGTTGGACATTGGACTAATCTAAATCTCGTCCGCCCGATCCAGGGATCGGATTGCCTTGCTCGTCAAAATCCATTCCAAAATCGAGGCCCATGCCGTGGAGCATATCCTTGATCTCGGTCAACGATTTCTTACCGAAATTCTTGGTGCCGAGCATATCTTTTTCGCTGCGGCGGATCAGGTCGCGGATCGAACGAATATCTGCGTTCTTGAGGCAGTTGTACGAACGGACCGAAAGTTCCATCTCATCGACGGACTTGTCGAGCAGGTCGTTACGCATAAGCGGCGGACGAGCGATGTCTTCGTACTTGTATTCCTCTTCTTCCTCTTCAAAATTGATAAAGATCGTCATGTGATCTTTGACCAATTTTGCCGCCAAACCGATCGAATCGTCAGGCTTGACGCTGCCGTCGGTCCAGACCTCGATCGTCAATTTATCAAACTCAGTGTTCGAACCTTGACGTGTCTGCTCGACGTTATAGTTAACTTTCTTGATCGGCGTATGAACCGAATCGACCGGAATGTAGCCGACCGAAAGGTCATCGTCGTTGTTCATTTCAGCCGAAACGTAGCCGCGACCGCGCTTCAAACGCATTTCAACGTTGAGCGAACCGCCGCTGCTGATCGTCGCGAGGTGAACTTCGGTGTCGAGAACCTCGACATCGCCATCTGCTTCGATATCTGCGCTGGTAACTTCGCCGGCTCCTTTTTTCGAGATCGAAAGTGTCTTCGGGCCCGAGCCGTGAAGTTTGAACGGAACCTGCTTGAGGTTCAGGATGACGTCGGTAGCGTCTTCGACAACGCCTTTGATCGATGAAAATTCGTGCTCGACGCCTTCGATCTTAACGGCCGAGATGGCAGCACCTTCGATCGACGACAGCAGAGCACGGCGGATCGAGTTACCGATCGTCGTACCAAAACCGCGCTCGAATGGCGAAGCGTAGAATTTGCCGTAACGCTCAGTAAGCGATTCCGTCTCGACGTTGAGGCGGCTCGGCATTTGGAAATCTGTCCAGTTTGATTGAGTCATATTTGTCCTTTTTACGTGAAAAAAGGTTGGCTTTGTCCCCTGCTCGTCACTAGAAAGGAACGAACTCTTCGGAACAGGCTACTTCGGCCAACCGGTGTTAGAAACTACTTGCTGTAAAGCTCGACGATCAACTGTTCGTTGATGTTTGCGTCGATATCCTCACGCTTTGGCAACGCGGCAACTGAAACGGCCAGTTCTTTGCCGATCGCGTTCAGCCACGCCGGACGGCCGCGGCCAACTGCTGTCGACCATGCACCATCAACGTGCGTATTGTTCTGCGAACGCGGCTTTACTTCGACCGAATCGCCCATCTTGACCTGGAACGAAGGGATATCGACCTTGCGTCCATTGACGGTGATGTGGCCGTGGTTCACAAGCTGACGAGCCTGACGACGCGACGACGAAAAACCTGCACGGTAAACGACGTTGTCCAAACGTCGCTCAAGCATAAAGAGCAAGTTTTCGCCGGTAACGCCTTTTTGACGACGTGCTTTTTCGAAATATGTACGGAACTGTTTTTCGAGGATAAAGTAAATACGCTTTACTTTCTGCTTTTCGCGAAGCTGCTCACCGTAACCGGCAAGCATCTTGCGGCGTGCTGCACCATGCTGTCCCGGAGGATTGGTACCACGCTTTTCGATCGCACACGAAGATTTGTAGCAGCGATCGCCCTTGAGAAATAATTTTGCACCTTCGCGGCGGCACAGACGGCACACCGCATCTCTATATCTAGCCATAATTTAATTTCTGCCTCCGTGATTCCACGGAAAAGTTTACAGGCGAATTTCGCCCTTCTTCCTTTCGATAAGGTTTAGAACTCCAGCTTTAGCTGGCTTACTCCTAACGAATGCCAGCTAAAGCTGGAACTCAAAACATCAAACTCTACGTCGTTTCGGCGGACGGCATCCGTTGTGCGGGATCGGCGTCGTGTCACGGATCGACGTTACGCGAATGCCTGCGAGAGCAATTGCTCGGATCGCCGATTCGCGGCCGCCGCCTGGGCCTTTTACGCGAACCTCTACTTCACGCATTCCGGCTTCAACTGCCTTTCGGGCAACTTCGCCCGCTGCCTGTTGTGCAGCGAACGGCGTGCCCTTTCGGCTTCCACGGAATCCGCGAGCACCTGACGACGACTGAGCAAGCAAATTGCCATTCGCGTCGGTGATCGAGATCAGAGTGTTATTGAACGAAGCCGAGATGTGAACGATCCCGACCGGAATGTTCTTCTTCTCTTTCTTCTTAAAAGTCTTTTTAGCTGGTGCTTTTGCCATCTTTCTTAGTTCCAAGTTTCAAGTTCCAAGTCTCAGGGCGATTTCAAACTTGAAACCTGAAACATGGAACTTGGAACTTATTTCTTACCTGGTGCCTTCTTCTTAGCAACGGCTGCTTTACGCGGGCCTTTGCGAGTACGTGCATTTGTGCTGGTGCGTTGACCGCGAACCGGCAGGCTGCGGCGGGGACGAAGACCGCGATAGCAGCCCACGTCCACCAAACGCTTAATGTCCATCTGAACGTGCTTGCGAAGATCGCCCTCGACCTCATAGTCTGTGTCGAGGATCGCACGGATCTTGTTCAATTCGTCTTCGCTCAGGTCACGGATCTTGACATCGGTACCGATGCCAGCCTTGTCCAAAACCTCGGTAGCGCGAGATTTGCCCACACCGTAGATGTAGGTCATTCCAATTTGTGCACGCTTGTTAGGCGGCAGATCAACTCCTGCTATACGAGCCATAATTCTTTATCCTTGCCTTTGCTTATGCTTTGGGTTCTCACAGATCACGCGCACGATTCCTTTGCGGTGAATAACCTTGCATTTGTCGCACATCTTTTTTACCGACGGTCGTACTTTCATTTCTCTTTACCTACACTATTTATAGCGATACGTTATTCGTCCCCGTTTGAGGTCGTAAGGCGAAAGTTCAACCAGAACCTTGTCGCCGGGCAGAATGCGAATGAAATTCTTACGCATTTTGCCAGAAATATGGGCCAAAACTTCGTGCTTGTTATCGTCGACCGCTACTTTGAACATAGCGTTCGGAAGCGTTTCTAGCACGGTCGCCATGACCTCTATCGCTTCTTCTTTAGACATAATCTCTAAAGCGATCACCCCTTGAATGGGGCAAACTTCAAATATTAGCGAAAATCTATGTCTTTTTCAAGTTACGCCGCCGCATTTTGTGCGGACGCCGCAGAGAGCTGTTTCTTTTGCTCTTTGGTCAACGTCAATATCTCCGGACCGTCTGCCGTAACGGCGATCGTGTGCTCGGCATGAGCAGAAGCCTTTCCGTCCATCGTAACGACGGTCCATTTGTCGCTAAGCGTCTTAGTTTCAGCAGTTCCGAGGTTCAGCATCGGTTCGATCGCGAAACAATAGCCTGCACGTATCTTCTCTTTCGTTCCGGCCCGGCCGTAGTTGGGGATCTGCGGCGATTCGTGCATCTGACGGCCGATACCGTGACCTGTGTAATCGCGAACAATACCATAGCCGTGCTCCTGAGCATGCTCTTGAACCGCCCACGATATATCGCCAACACGATTGCCGATACGGCTTGCAGCGATGCCCCTATGAAGGCATTCCTCGGTCACCTTGATCAACTTCTTTAGCTCATCAGTTATTTCACCGACGGGCAATGTCATCGCCGTGTCGCCAACGAAACCGTCAAACGTCGCCGCCATGTCCAGCGAAACAATGTCGCCCTCGACCAGCGGATCTGGCTTCGAAAAACCGTGAACGATCTCGCTGTTTACAGATGCACAAATGGCGAACGGAAAGCCGTGATACCCAATGAACGTCGGCTTTGCTCCGGCATCGCGGATCATTTTCTCAGCGGCGTTATTGAGGTCCATCGTCGAAACGCCCGGAACGACCATCACACGCAACGCCTCGCGAACCTCGGCGATCAGTTCGCCAACGGTACGCATTTTATCGAGGTCTTTTGCAGATTTTGCAATGATCATATTGCCGCTAAAAAAGCCCGAAATGGCATCAAATAAGCCCATCGATCTCGCCGTAAATATCTTCTACATCCCCAGAGCCGTCAACCTTTGCAAGCCTGCCGGAATCGGCATAATAGTTGATGAGCGGAGCCGTATTTTCACGATACGTATCAAGTCGCGTCTTTACGCTGTCTTCGTTGTCGTCGGCGCGGTGAACAAGTTCCGCATCAGGATGTTCGTCGCAACGCCCTTCAACCTTCGGCGGCATCGAGTAGATGTTATAGATCTCGCCGCAGACCGGACACGAACGCCTTCCTGTAAGCCGTTTCATCAGCTCATCGCTGTCAACATCGACTTCGATCGCCTGAATTTCTTTGCCTTGCTCTTTTGCAAGCTCTTCGAGCTGCGCGGCCTGAACTGCCGTTCGCGGATAGCCGTCGAGAACGTAGCTGCCACTGCAATCATCTCGCGATGTACGCTCGGCGACGATCTTGAACGTAATGTCGTCGGAGATGAGCTTACCAGAGGCCATGATCTCCTGCACTTCGCGGGCGAGGGGCGTATCGAGCGTTTTCATCTCGCGAAACATATCGCCCGTCGAGATCTGCGGAATTCCGCGCCGCTCATCCAATAAACGAGCCTGCGTCCCTTTTCCCGCTCCCGGAGCACCGATTAGTACAATGATCTTACTCATCAAAAATATCTGCCACAAAGGCACAAAGAACACAAAGAACGGCAATTATCGCCTTTGTGTCCTTCGTTTCTTTGTGGCTAAATCCCTTAACTCCTGCGCCCACGAAGACGCGAACCGGCTCCAAGGAAGCCCTCGTAATTACGCATCACGAGCTGTGCCTCGATCTGAGCGACGGTGTCCATCGCGACGCCGACGAGAATGAGCAAACTAGTTCCGCCAAAGAAGAACTGATACCCCAAACCTGTCGGTATCCAACTCAATCCCGGAACGCCCGCCAAAAAGTTATCTACCGAAGTCCCGATGAAGGGCAATCTTGCGACACGGAATCCGCTCAAAATAAGCTGCGGAATAAACGCGACGAGTGCAAGATAAATTGCACCAACGGTGGTCAATCGCGTAAGAATTCCGTTCAAGTATTCTGCCGTTGGAGCTCCCGGACGAATTCCCGCGATAAATCCGCCGTGCTTTCTCAGGTTGTCGGCAACCTCGTCCGTGTTGAATATGATCGTGATGTAGAAGAACGTGAAGATCACGATCAACGACAAAAAGACCAATTCATAATACGGATCGCCGCCGTGGAACTGCTGGAAAAACGCGAAGATCTTGGCATACGTCGTCGTCGTATCCGCAGGATCCGGCGGAAACGCCGTAAAGATCGTCTGCGGCATCGCCAAAACCGACGACGCGAAGATCACAGGAATAACGCCGCCCATGTTGATCTTGAGCGGAAGACTAGTTTCCTGACCGCGAAATGTCTGCGAACCTACACGACGGCTCGCATAGCTGATCGCAATGTTTCGCCGAGCCGATTCTACGTAAACAATGACCGCGATCAACGCGACCATTACGACCGCAAGGAAGATCACTCCAACCGTCTGCATCGTGTCGCCCGAGCCGACGCGATCCATGATCTGCTTCAGTCCATTTGGCAGACCAATAACGATACCCGCAAAGATGAGAAGCGAAATACCATTGCCGACGCCGCGTTCGGTGATCTGCTCACCGAGCCACATCACAAAGATCGTTCCGGTTGTAAGTGTAACTACGACCATCGCCGTCGCCCACCATGTGTCTGCAATAATGCCGTTTCGGTTGAGCCAGGTCGCTACAAAGAACGTCTGGACCGCACAAAGTGCAACGGTCAAATACCGTGTCCACTGGTTCATCTTCTGGCGGCCGACCTCGCCTTCTTCCTGGATCTTTTTGACCGCAGGCGAAAGCACCGGCATCAGCTGCATGATGATCGAAGCCGTAATATAAGGCGTTACACCAAGTGCGAATACCGAGATCGTTCGGAAATTTCCGCCCGAAAACAGATCTAGTACACCAAGCAGCGTTCCGGCAACCTCGCCCCAAACTTGTTCGAGACGTGCCTTATTGATGCCCGGTGCCTGAACATGAGCACCAAAGCGATAGACAGCAAGAAGCCCGAGAGTAAAGAGGATGCGAGTCCTCAACTCCGGGATCTTGAACATATTTTGTATGGCGCCGAAAAACTTCTCCATAAATTTATGTAAGAGTTACGCCCTCGGGCGTGTGCTCTTGCGCAGGAATCACGCCTAAAGGCGTAACTCAGATTTTAGGCTGCGGCTTCCGCAGTCTTAACAATAACTGTTGCCGTTCCGCCGGCCTTTTCGATCTTGTCCTTTGCGGTCTTGGTAAAACGATGCGACGAGATGGTCAGAGCCTTCGTGATGTCGCCGTTTCCGAGAATTACGAGATCGTGCTTTGCCTTTTTGATCAGGCCGCGTTCGTGTAGTAACTCAGGAGTTACGACATCGCCCGCGTTAAAGTTCGCTTCTATCTTAGCAAGCGAGATCTCGATCCACGCCTTCTTGAAGATGTTCGTGAATCCGCGTTTCGGCAAACGACGCTGCAATGGCATCTGTCCGCCTTCGAATCCCGGGCGGCTCGAGTAACCCGAACGCGATTTCTGGCCCTTATGTCCGCGGCCGGCAGTTTTGCCAAGGCCCGATCCCGGTCCACGGCCGACACGCTTTTTCTTATGCGTCGATCCCGGAGCCGGATGTAAATTGTTCAATGATAAAGCCATTTTCTTAATCTCGAATACCGAATATCGAATATCGAATACTTATTCAATATTCGATATTCGTGATTCAATATTTAGTCTACAAATCTAAGTAAATGCGGCACTTTTGCCACGATACCGCGCGTTGCGGGGCTGTCAGGACGTTCGATCGTCTGGTTGAGCTTGGTGATCCCGAGGCTCTTGATGATCGCTTTCTGCTTATGCGAATAGCCGATCATCGAGCGGTAATATTGGATCTTGAGCTTGCCGCCTGTTGTTTCTTCTTTCTTTGCCATATGTATGAGTTACGCCTTTAGGCGTGATCCCAACGTAAAACTCACGCCTAAAGGCGTAACTCTTACTTAAACCAATTCCTCAACCTGCTTTCCACGCAAGCGAGCGACTTCCATCGGATCTTTCATCCGAAGCAGTCCGTTGAATGTCGCGCGAATAACGTTGTGTGCATTGTTCGATCCGAGGATCTTTGTACGCACGTTGTGCACGCCAAGCGACTGCAAGACTGCGCGAACGGCCCCACCGGCGATAACGCCTGTACCTTCAGCTGCCGGCTTCAATAGAACGCGGCCTGCGCCGTATTCGCCGATCATCTCATGCGGCAATGTGCCGTCGATGAGCGGAACGCGGATCAGGTTGTTCTTCGCCGCTTCGACCGCTTTCTTGATCGCATTCGGCACTTCCTTTGCCTTTCCGGTACCGAAACCAACGTGTCCGGCTTCGTCGCCGACGACGACAAGTGCCGCGAACGACATATTCTTACCGCCTTTAACGACCTTGGTCACACGGTTGATCGAGATCAACTGGTCTTTGAGAATGAGGCTTCCCGCCGAAACTCTTTGTTTGCTACTAATCATTGCTTTCCTGTGCTGCTGCTTCGTGCTTGTTCAATCCTGCTTCACGCGTTGCATCAATAAGTGCCTTGACACGTCCGTGGAAAAGATAACCGCCGCGATCGTAAACTACGGTCGAAACGCCCGCAGCGATCGCACGCTCAGCAATAGTTTTGCCGACTACCTTTGCCGCATCGACATTGCCTCCAGTCTTCGTACCGAGAGCCTTTTCTACGGTCGAAGCCGTCGCCAGCGTCTTTCCTGCCTTGTCATCGATGACCTGAGCATAGATGTGGTTCACGCTGCGAAAAACCGCAAGACGCGGCCGCTCGGCAGTGCCGCTAACTTTCTTACGAATGCGGCTGTGAACTCCTGCTCTGATATCTGCTCTGCTTTTCTGTGCCATATTTCTATTTTGGATTCAAGATTTTTGATCTTGGATTAAAATCTAAAATCCAAAATCGAAAATCTAAAATCGCATTATTTTCCGGTCTTGCCCGGTTTCAACCTATACAATTTATCCGCGTAACGAACGCCTTTGCCTTTGTAAGCATCTGGCTTGCGAAGTCGATTCATTTCAGCGGCGACCTGACCAAGCTTTTGCTTGTCGATGCCGCTCAAGGTGATCGTCGTCTGATACTGATTGATCGACGTTTTCGTATTGATACGTTCCGCTTTCGCCGAAATGCCCTCCGGCAGATCGAATACGATCGGATGCGAATATCCAAGCGAGAAGTTGATCTTCTGGCCCTGAACATCAGCCTTGTAACCAACGCCAACGATGTCCATATCCTTCGAAAAGCCTTCGGTCACGCCAACCAGTGCGTTGTTCGCGAGAGCTCGTGCCAGGCCGTGAAATGCCGCATCGTTATCGCTCGCACGCTCTGCTGTCAACGTTCCGTCTTCCTGCTTGAACGTTACACCGGCCGGGATCGGAGTGCTCAACGTGCCTTTCGGCCCCTTGAACTCGACCTGACCTTCGCCGATCGTGACAGTCACGCCCGAAGGTATCGAAATCGGTTTTTTTCCTACTCTTGACATAATTCCTCAGTGAATAGTGAACAGTGAATAGTGAACAGTGAAGACTTCTTGAACCCTTTCACCGTTTACCGTTTACCTTTCACTCTTAATAGATCTCCGCTAAGATCTCGCCGCCGATGTTCTCAGCCTTTGCACGCTTGCCGCTCATCAGGCCCTTTGACGTGGAAACGATGTTCACGCCGTAACCGCCCAAAACTTTAGGAATCTCCCCTGAACCAACGTAAACTCGACGGCCCGGACGCGAAACTCGTGCTAAATGAGTGATCGATGAAGTTCCCTTTGCGTCATAACGCAGGAACACACGGATCATGTATTTGATGCCTTCGCCCTTGGTCGAAAAGCTGTTGATGTAGCCCTCTTCCTTGAGGATGCGGGCAACTTCCATTTTCAACTTCGAGCCGGGAATATCGACACGCGTGTGCTTTGCAGCAACTGCGTTTCGAATTCGCGTAAGCATATCGGCTATTGGATCTGTCATTTCTCTTCTTAACTCCGTTTATTATGGTGGTTCGGCGTGTCTTGCGCCGCCTACCGTAATCAAAAACCTACCAGCTTGACTTAACTACGCCCGGAATCTGGCCCTCGAGAGCCAGGCCTCGCAATGAAACACGCGAGATACCGAATTTACGCAGATATCCTCTCGGACGTCCTGTTTGCGAACAACGATTGCGAACTCGTGCCGGCGACGCATCTCGCGGCATTTTCTGGAGAACCAAAACTGCCTGATCGACCTGTTCGACCGTCGATTTCGGATCGTTGATGATCTTTTTCGCGGCCGCACGGCGGTCTGCCCACAGTTTGACCTTTTCTTTGCGAACGTTGTTCTTAACTACTTTGCTGATCTTTGCCATGTTCTTCTAAAATTCCTATGCACGGAAAGGCATTCCCATCGCTTTCAGCAGCGAACGTGCCTGTTCATCATTCACAGCGGTCGTTACGATCGAGATATTCATACCTCGCGATTTGTCGACCTTGTTAAAATCGATCTCCGGGAAAATAAGCTGTTCGCGAATGCCGAGCGTATAGTTACCGCGGCCGTCGAACGCCTTGCCCGAGATACCTCGGAAGTCACGAACTCGCGGCAATGCCACTGAGATCAGACGATCGAGAAATTCATACATACGGTCGCCACGAAGCGTGACCATCGTACCGATCGCCATTCCCTGTCGCAGTTTGAACGCAGCGATCGATTTCTTCGCTTTGGTTACGACCGGCTTTTGGCCGGTAACAACTTTCAGCTCTTCGGTCGCGACATCGAGGATCTTCGAGTTTGCCGAAGCTTCGCCGAGGCCCATGTTGACGACG
>CALMPJ010000079.1 GCA_937871585.1 uncultured Acidobacteriota bacterium
GGGATAGGGAAGGCTCGAGACGTAAAAAAGGCCGGTGCGATCGACCGGGGTATTTCCGCATAAATTCTGGAGCCACAAGCCGTTGCCGATCTGATCGGCGGTTTCGGTTTTGGCTTCAATGCCCGCACCGCCGAAGAGGGTCGCAGCGCATTCTCAGCTCCCGGCGGCAAGACTAAGATCGGCGAGAAAGTGTTTGACGAACGTATCAGTATTTATAGCGACCCTTGGCATCCCGACCTTCCAGGCTCGCAATCCGTTGGCGGCGGCGGCGGTGGTGGTTTCGGTGGTGGCGGTGGCGGCGGCGGTCTTCCGGCTCAGAGAGTCGTAATGGTCGAAAATGGCGTCCTAAAAACGCTAACCTATAACCGCTTCTGGGCGAAACAGAAAGGCGTCGAACCAACGCCCGGGCCGACGAATACTATCATGGAAACAAGCGGCGAAACTCAAACGCTTGCTCAGATGATCGCGTCAACCGAGCGCGGCATTCTCGTCGGACGCTTTTGGTACATCAGGCAAACAGATCCGCGAACTGCCAGTTCGACCGGCCTAACCCGCGATGGTGTATGGTTGATCGAGAACGGCAAGATCGCGTATCCGCTCAAGAACTTTCGCTTTAATCAATCGACTGTTCGGATGCTCGCTCCGGGCAATGTGCTTGCGGTAGGCAAACCCGAACGCGTCGGCTCAAGCGAAGGCGGCGGCGGATCGTTATTGCCGGCACTCAAGGTGAAGGAGTTTAACTTTACGTCACAATCGGAAGCGGTTTGATCAGAGTTTATATCTTCGAAATGAGCAGTCGATGAGAAAGTCGACTGCTTTTTCAATTAGTGCGAGTAGGCAAGGTCTGTCGTGTGTTGGGTTTCAACATCGAGCCTATGTCTGCCAATACGTGCTTTAGAACATCTGAATTGGTGAGCATATTCAAATGGTCAAAGCCGCGTGCCGTTCGGATAATGCTGAGTGTATTTGCGTCCGGCAAATCCGCTGCGGGAACTGAGCCTTCGGTGCCGAATTCGAACCGACGAACTCGCGAAGTTGAGGTGCAAATGTAGTTCTTTCGTTTTATAGCAGTCGAACCAGCACGACAAAATAGTCCACTGACTTGTGGCACTAGACCATCGGCGTTCCCAAATTTATTTCCCAAAGCATTTACCAGCCCGACATTCGCCAACGACAGTTTGCTATGATCGTCGCTGCTACTATTACCAAGTTTCAATTGGAGCAGCAGTGACGCCAGTTCAAATGTATCGAGGGTCGAATCCACCGCACCTGCGTATGCGATAAGCTTGCTCGTGAATTGTGCGAATGCTGCATTGCGTTTCGCTTGAGCGGAGTTGATGTCTTTGGAACTGGCAGGTAGTTTTCCGTCGTAGTTATCCCAGCGAAGGTCAGATCGATTCGCAGCCGTTGGCAATGGACCTGAGCGCCAGTAAATGCGGTGCATCGCATCGTATGCAGCTGAAAGCGATCTCGGGACAAACTTGCTCATTGTCGAAGCGTCGTTGGCTCCGGGCGTGCCGTGGTGCGGCGTTGCAAGAGTTATCACGCCCAGAACTGTATCGCCGCCACGCTTCCCTTTCCATGTACCTGACGCATGCGTCGTCTCCGCCATGTACGACGTTGCCACAAGTCCGCCTAAGCTGTGAGCGACGATGACGTGCTGACGGTCTTTTAGTTTCGCATCGATCGCGTCACGTAATTGCTCGGCGATCTTGGCGACAGGTTCTCGGTCGCTACAGTATTGAAAAAGGTATGGTGTGAACTTGGCTGACGCCGCCGAGTCGTTTTGAAACGCCGCGAGAAACGCATTCCAATAGTTTGCATCGACGGTTACATCTTCGTTTGCATTCACGGCTTGGTGACCATGAATGAGAATGAGCGGCGTCTTCTTTCCGTCGTCGTTGCCATACGCCAGCAACGCCGTCAGCGGACTCGACGCGTCCCTGCACACAGCAAAAGCGCTGCCCACAAAGAGCAGCGGCAATAATGCCAAGGAAAAGAGACGGAATTTCATCGGTAGAGTTTACTTCTTCTTGCCAAGCGATCTTGCCGACTTTACTGCCGTGATGCGGCCGCTGTCTGAAAGGTCGGCTTCGAGTCCGGGTACTTTGCATTTGGCAGTACCGTCGATCGTGCCGACGACCTTACACTGTTCGCCGTTCTTGCACGCCGCCATGATCGCCTTTCCTGCATCGGAATCGTTAGCGAAACAATATGCGGCGTAATCGCCGGATTCTTCACCGACATACATGATCACCGATTCGGATTTCCCTGCCTGAAGCTCGCCTTCGACCTCGCCTGCATCACCTTTCGCTGGCGGAGCCGGAGTTGCGGCGGCCTTGGTTGCCGATGGTGCCGCAGTTGGAGAGACGCTAGGCGCGGGGGTCGTTCCGATTGCCGTAGTTGATTTGTTGACGTTCGTGTTGTTGGTGTTCGTGTTCGCTGCACCGCCGCAGGAACTGACAAACGAAGTAATAGCGACAAGTGCGATCGAAAGGATCAGGTTTTTCATATTGTTGTTTTCTCTAACGAAGCGATAAATTCAGCTTGTCCAATGCCTCAGAGCCCGGACACAGAACGTCTTTTGAGATCGCATTCAAAGGCGTCTCGCTTGTGTTTATCATCGAATGCAGATCGCTCGAATCTTCGTTGATATAAAGCAAACCAGTGAGGATCTCACCTTTCTGCTTCGCGCGTTGCATGGCATTGATGGTCGAGAATCGGTTCTGCGGATCCCAATCTTTTTGCAGTTTGTGCAAACGAATTTCCGAACCGTCGTGCATCGTGATGTCTGAGACGTCACCTGCTTCGTATGTTGTCGTGATCTCTTTCTCGTACGGCACAAAATCCATCGTGCCGGTGATCTCGACGTGTTCGCGGACGTAATCGTAAGATTTTGTCGAACCGGCGTTATTGTTGAACGTCACACACGGTGATATCACGTTGAGAAACGCAAAGCCCTTGTGCGACATTGCGGCTTTCATCAGCGGAATAAGCTGTTCCTTATCGCCGGAGAAACTCTGCCCGACAAACGTCGCTCCTAATTCGATAGCTAACGAAGCAAGATCGATAGCCTCGAACAGATTCACGCTTCCCGCTTTTGATTTTGAACCGGCGTCGGCAGTGGCGGAATCCTGGCCTTTGGTGAGGCCGTAGCAACCGTTGTTCATCACGAGATAAACCATGTTAAGGTTTCGCCGCACGACGTGGACAAACTGCCCCATCCCGATCGAAGCCGTATCACCGTCGCCTGAGACGCCAAAATAGATAAGATCGCGGTTCGCGAGGTTCGCTCCCGTCGCCACCGAAGGCATACGTCCGTGGACCGAATTAAATCCATGCGAATTCGACAAAAAGTAAGCCGGTGATTTCGACGAGCAGCCGATGCCCGAAAGCTTCGCCACCTTATGCGGCTCGATGTTCAACTGCCAACACGCCTGCACAATAGCCGCATTGATCGAATCATGCCCGCACCCCGCACAAAGCGTGGAAAGCGAACCCTCATAATAATCGACCGTGTACCCAAGGTCGTTCTTCGGCAATGCCGGATGTCTGAATGTTGATCTAACGTAAGTCATATGCTAAATGGTGAAATCCTCTTTCGGGTGATTAATTCTAAGTGTTAGATAGTTCCGCAACTGAACAGTACCACTAGCTGGACAGTTTTCAGCATGATCTTCTCCAACACAACCAATACAGACGGCTTCTTGATGGCGATCGAGCAGACGGACCAACTGCTTAGTTACCTCTAAATTTATTTTTACCATCTTCGGCTTACTCATGAGTCTGTGTTTTGATTTGCCGATAGATATTATCCGCCGTTATCGGCATGCCGTCGTAGTTTAGGACGGAGATGAGCTTGGCGGCGTCGGTGCCGAGTTCGATCATCATCAGGCTGCGGAATTGGGCGTCGCGGTTTTGTTCGATTACGAAGATGCGTTCGTGCGAATCGACGAAATCGCGGAATGATTTGCTGAACGGAAAGCCGCGGGCCCGCATTGCGTCGAGGTGAATGCCATCGGTTGCGAGGAACTCGAGTGCTTCTTCGGCGGCATACGAAGAAGTACCGAAATAGATGACGCCGTTGGGAGTGCGGACACTCTTGTCCGCATCGCCGGTTCCTCCGGCGAGACTGATGGCGTCACAATCTCCAGTCGACGAAAGGTCGCCTGTGCGGACAAGAGTGTCCGCACTCCAACGAAACTCCGGCTGCGGCACTAGATCCTTCGCCGTGTCCCACTTCTTCGCCAATCTATCGACGTTCCGCGTATAGGCGGCACCGTCTTCGGTATAGACGCCGTATTCGTCGCGGGAAGAGCCGCGCGTTACGAAGGCTCCTCGCGTCGGGTTCGTACCGGCGATGGTGCGATAAGGGATGCCGTCGTCGTCGATGTCCAAATAGCGGCCCCATTTGCTGTTGAACGCCGGAACGCGGACATCCTTGTCCGCAATTACGTCATCGGTATCACTCTCAGAGATCGTGGCGTCTAACGAAGCGTCATCCATTGCGGGCAGGGATGCCCGCGTTCCGGAGTAAATCGCATCGAGTTGCTCCGAAGTCAACACTTTCCCGCGATCATAGACACGCGAATCGTCCCATGCGAGGGGCTCGGAGATGTGGTCGTTCATGCCGAGATCCAGGTCGGTCATGATGATAACCGGCGTCTGAAGCCGCTCAGTTAAGTCGAATGCATCGACAGTCATCTCGAAACATTCTTTCGGAGAAGCCGGAAACAGCAGCGGATGCTTCGTATCTCCGTGCGAAGCGTACGCCGCGAGCAAGATATCTGACTGCTGCGTCCGCGTTGGCATCCCGGTCGAAGGCCCAGTTCGCTGAACATCAATAAGAACCGTCGGAACCTCGGCGAAGTAGCCCAAACCGAGGAACTCGTTCATCAAACTAACGCCCGGGCCGCTTGTCGCGGTGAAAGATCTTGCACCGTTCCAACAAGCGCCCATTACCATGCCGATCGCGGCGAGTTCGTCTTCGGCCTGTACGATGGCGTAGTTGTTCTTGCCCGTAGCTGCGTCGACGCGATACTTAGCGGCGTACTTCGCAAACGCATCTACCACGCTCGTCGAAGGCGTTATCGGATACCAAGCCGCAACGGTCGCTCCGGCATAGACTGCGCCGAGCCCGCATGCGGAGTTGCCGCCGAACAATATCTTATCGCCAAGCAGATCGCGGCGTTCTACTCGAATATCCAAAGGACAATCGAAGTTCTCTTTGCAGTAATCGACGCCGATGTTCAATGCTTTGATGTTCGGTTCGATGAGTTTCTCTTTCCCCTTGAACTGCTCGGCGATATGTCCCTCAAGCACCGCAAACTCAATGTCCAACAACGCCGACAATGCACCTATATATATGATGTTCTTGAACAACTGCCGCTGCCGTGCGTCCGTGAACTCCGCATTGCACAGTGCCATCAGCGGAATGCCGACATGCGTAATGTCTTTGCGGTCATAGCCCGGCGGCAAAGGCTTAGACGAGTCATAAAGAAAGTATCCGCCCGCGTGTACGTCCGCATAATCGCGTCGCATGGACTGCGGATTGACCGCGATCATCAGATCGACGCCCTCGCGTCTGCCCAAATATCCTTTCTCCGAGACACGCACCTCGTACCAAGTCGGCAAACCCTGAATATTCGACGGGAAAATGTTCTTCGGCGTCACCGGCACGCCCATCCGAAACACCGCCTTGGTAAACAAAGCGTTAGCCGAAGCCGACCCCGTCCCATTCACATTCGCAAACCTAACTACAAAATCGTTTATCTTCATTAATAAACCGTCCAATATCGCCAAATATCAAGATGATAAGATTAATCTTGATGGCTAATTCGCTAATTCTTAACTCCCTGCGACTTCCTTTATCAGGATCACGACCAATGGCTCTAGCTTCACGAGTAATCTATAGATCTATTCGCTCCATGTTCGGCCAAAGTCCTTAGTTACAAGCTTAGGACTCGGTTCTGTTTCAGGACGCGTTGATAAAGTCATGACGCCTGAACCATCTGGTAACATCTGAACCTCACGGATACCCTGATAATTGCATACTTTAAATGCGGCAGCCTTATCGCAGGCATTCCATGTGGTCCAAGTTTTTCCGGCATCAGCAGTGGACGCAAACATCCAGCCCATAAATACGAAACCAACGTTATCGTCAACAAGATGAGCCTTATGTCTCTCTATCTGAATGGGATCATCGTGACGAAACGTCATTATTTGTTTCCATTCCGTCGTATCTGTCGTAATCGAAGCGAACTGATAGAAGGCACCCGGGACAAACCCACCATTAGACTCGTGGAATGCTTCAACACGAATCTGAAAATTCTCGTTGCCCGTCTGCCATGATTCAAAGTTGTCGCCCTTATAAGCAGGTAACAAGATCACACTGAGTATCCACCAGTACTTGATCACTACAAAAGCAATAATGCCTAGCACAACACTGATAAGGACAATCTTCTTCATGACCAAACTATATAAACGGAAGATAAATCTTCCCAACACTCAACCGTACAAATCAGTTATCTTCATGTCTTGCATTAACTTTCTCGCTACTCCGCCGTCCTAAGTATCTTCTCCATCTTCTTTCCCTTCGCAAGTTCGTCCACGAGCTTGTCGAGCCAGCGGATCTTTCGCATCATCGATTCTCTTCCCAAGCTTGCATCGCATTAAAGACGACCTCGCAATCAAAGAAGTGACTCAAACCAGCTCCTGCGGCAATGCCGAAGCCGACCCCGTCCCATTCACATTCGCAAACCTAACTACGAAATCATTTATCTTCACATCACTCATTTAAGGCGAATCTCCGTCAAACTTATAGCTCTACAACACTGTATGATTCTACGTATCTTTCTCCGCCTGAGCCATAATAGGTGCAGGTTCGCTCAACAAAATCGACATCATAACTTACGACCCCGGCATTCCATGTCGAAAGTAGGAACTCAGGGAATGTACTCTCGCCGGCTTGATCCTTCCTTAATGCCGCGATCAACATTTCTTCGTCAAAAGGTGGAATATCTGCCATTCCGTCTGTCAAAGACGCACCTACAGACGCCACAGGACCTAGGTCTGTAAGGTAAAGGCTCTGACACGATGGCAAATACCAAAGATTTCGTGACACGCCTGCCTGCCGTAGTGTCTCAGCAAGGTAAGGGAAACCGCCAACCTTCGGCCGGATCGCCATAGCCCGTTCAAAGGCTTTACTTAAATTTTCAATAGCTTCGCTCATTTAGCTTCCTTATTTATTATGTGCCGTCCTAAGTATCTTCTCCATCTTCTTTCCCTTCGCAAGTTCGTCCACGAGCTTGTCGAGCCAGCGGATCTTTTGCATTAGCGGGTCTTCGATGTCTTCGACGCGGATGCCGCAGACCACGCCTGTGATCAATGCGACATTCGGGTTGAGCCGTGGAGCATCTTCAAAGAATTCGCGAAAGCTCATCTTATCGGTGATCACCTTCTCAAGCCCCTTGGCCGTATAACCCGTCAACCACTCGATAACTTCGTGTAGTTCATCGACCGAACGCCCCTTCTTCTCCACCTTCGCCACATAATGCGGATAAACCCCCGCAAAACTCATCGCGAATACTCGTTCGTTGTTCATTGTCCTAACCTTCTTGTCCCCAACGGGGACGCACAATATAGCGTAGGGTGAAACCCTACGTGCAAATCACATTCGATACGTCGCCGAAGGTGACGAACATTCGATCCCACACATAACGTTCGTCGATATCAACACGATATTTGCGGCATAACTGTTACGGATATCGCACATCAACGTTGTTTGTTCGTCCCTTTCAGGGACGGAATAATATCGTTATCAATTCGTAGGGTTGCGGCCTTCGGCCTTACCCTACGCTATATTGTTGGTCTCCCTCGGAGACGAAAACATAAAACCAAACAACCGACCTACTCCGTCGGTTTCTTCTTCCTCGTCAATCCTGAGGCACGTTCGCTCTTACGGACGAAGCCCATGGCTCCGTATAGTGGAGAATCGTTGCCGTAGGCCGGGTCGCCGGCGACGCCCATGCCGATCTTGGAGCGGTCTTGGTCGAGGGCTTTGTACTTGTCGTCGCGGACGTCCCTCATCATCTTGAGTTGTGCTTCATGATCAGCAATATCGGCAAAATCTACGTCGACACCAGCGATTCTACGGATAATCATTCGGATTTTCGACACCCAAGCCCTCTGAAATCGCCGCCGTATTTAGCTCGCTATCGGCCGAAACAAAGACTAGCGAATGATCGCCATTTTTGATCAATTCGTAATTAGCCGCCAATGCTGTAGCTAATTGGACCGCGTCATATCCGCGTAAGGCGTGTTTTGTCGCGAGATCGGCGGCGGAAGCAACGTGATCAGCGGTCATGTCAACCGCGTAGTAAATATCTGTTAGGTCGATGTTAAACGACGCGAGCGAAGCAGCAGCATCAATATCGGAAAGCGTCTTCCCTTTATTCCTGCGAGCGAAAGCTGATGAAACCTCTACCTTTGTGATTTGGGCTATAAAGATGGTGTTTCCGTTGCTTACTTCGACCAAGCCGGCAACGAATACAGTTCCGGTTTCTTTTATGTACCGTTTGACGAGTGCACTTGAATCGAGAAAGAAATCAGCCATCAACCGCGATCCTCGATTATCGTTTCAGATATTGGTTTGCCAATAACGTTAACTTGCTTGATCTTTCTTTCCACAATCGGACCCCTTGCTCGATTGGGAAGCTTAGTGATAAGTCCTTTCTTCATCATCGACTCAATAAGCCGCCTTTGATTGGGTTCGAGGCCGGCTAATTCGGTATTTTCAATTTCGTCCCGAAGTTCGTCACGCACCTGAATGCGCTCTTTGAGCGGCAACTTTCTAATTTCTGTTAATACTTCTGTTGGCGTCATAGTTTTGATATTTTATCACGAATTTTCGTGGATCGATCGAAGAACCCAGTCGCTATCGCTCCCGGTTCTGACCTTGTATCTGCACTAAGTTACCGTACTTGACCTCGCCGGCTTTGGTTACGTTGTACCAGAACTTTTGCATGTCCCAGGCGGCGGTGGGGCAGCGTTCGGCACAGAGGCCGCAGTGGAGGCAGACGTCTTCGTCTTTGACCATGACGCGGCCGGTTTTTAGGCCGTCGGCGACGTAGATGTCCTGACTTAGGTTGAGCGCCGGGACTTTAGTTCGCTGTCTCAGGTCGCTCTCGTCGCCGTCTGCGGTGAACGTGATGCAGCTTGTCGGACATATATCGACGCACGCGTCGCGCTCGGTGCACTTTGGGGCTTCGAAGACGGTCTGCACGTCGCGGTTGAGGCAGCGTTCGGCTTCTTTGTAGCCTGCGAGCGGATCAAAACCGAGCTCGACTTCCTTCTTTCGATCACGAAGCGTCAAATTCTTGTCCGCTTGCGGCACAACCAGGCGATCGTATTCGTCGATCGTGCTGTCATACGCCCATTCGTGGATACCCATCTTCTGCGAGATGAGATTGGTCATCGGATGCAGGCGTTCGGTGAGCAAATTCTTGCCGTTGCAGAACAGATCGATCGACACAGCGGCTTGGTGGCCGTGAGCAACCGCCGTGATCACGTTCTCCGGCCCAAATGCCGCGTCGCCTCCGAAGAAAACCTTAGGATTGGTCGATTGGAACGTCGTCTTATCGACAACCGGCATCTCCCATTTGTCAAAATCAACACCGATGTTCCGCTCGATCCAAGGAAATGAGTTCTCTTGCCCGACCGCAATGAGCACGTCGTCGGCAGGAAAGAACACATCAGGCTCGCCGGTCGGCACGAGAGAGCGTTTGCCCGCTTCGTCGAAGACGGCTTCGACCTTTTCGAACATCATGCCGACTAATCTGGGAGTGCGGACACTCTTGTCCGCATCGCCGGTTCCTCCGGCGAGACCTTCTTTGCTACCATTGGAGGCCGACGAAGCGTCGACCTTGCGGACAGGAGTGTCCGCACTCCAATCGATCACGAAACTCTTGGGGACGTGGTTATCGATGATCGGGATGTCTTCGTGCATCGCGTCTTCCTTTTCCCAGGGCGATGCCTTCATCGATGCGAACGGCGAGCGGACGATGACTTTCACATCTTCGCCGCCAAGACGACGCGCCGTGCGACAACAATCCATTGCTGTGTTGCCTCCGCCGAGTACTATGACGCGTTTGCCGATCGAATGCGTATGTTCGAACGCGACCGAGCCGAGCCAGTTGATACCGATGTGAATATTCGCGTCGCCTTCCTGACGTCCGGGCAGATCCGGAAGATCGCGCCCGCGAGGAGCACCGGTTCCGACGAAGACTGCGTCGTAATCTTGTTCTAAGATGCCTTTGAGGCTGTCGACGTAGTGTTCAAACTGAGTGTGTATACCGAGACGAAGGATGTAATTGACCTCATCATTTAGCACATGTTCGGGCAAGCGGAACGCCGGTATCTGCGAACGCATGAACCCGCCGCCAAGTTTT
This sequence comes from uncultured Acidobacteriota bacterium, assembly GCA_937871585.1. Taxonomy (GTDB): domain Bacteria; phylum Acidobacteriota; class Blastocatellia; order Pyrinomonadales; family Pyrinomonadaceae; genus OLB17. The sequence goes on from CALMPJ010000079.1 coordinate 10,449, forward strand.
TGCTCGTCAAAGAGATGTACCTCATATCCCAACGGTGCCAGATCGCGCGCAACCGTCAAACTCGCAGGCCCGCCGCCGATCAACGCGACCTTCTTGCCATTCGGTG
>CALMPJ010000080.1 GCA_937871585.1 uncultured Acidobacteriota bacterium
ACGACCGGCTTCTGTCCGGTCACAACTTTCAACTCTTCCGTCGCAACATCCAGGATCTTCGAGTTGGCCGAAGCTTCGCCGAGGCCCATATTGACGACGATCTTTTCGATCTTAGGGATCGCCATCTTGTTTTTGATGTCGAACTCCTTCTGCAGAGCCGGAGCGATCTCGCTCCTGTATTTTTCTTTAAGTCTTGCCATTTTATTCACCTACTGTTTGGGTCTCGACCAATTGTCGTTTCCAAACCGGAATTACTTCTCTTCTTCAGCGGTTTCTTCTTCGAGCTTCTTGGCTTCCTTTCGGGTCCAGCCAAGTTCCGGAATGAGCTTGCCGCTTTTTGCTACGCGAACTTTCTTACCGTCGCGAACTTCAACCTTTACACGCGTCGGCTTGCCGGTCTCAGGATCGATCAGGGCAACGTTCGATACATTTACCCAAGCTTCCTGTTCCTTAATGCCGCCTTCGCGATTGAGCTGCGGTACCGGCTTGACGTGCTTCTTGACCATCGCCGCACCTTCGACCTTGACCTTGCCAAGGCGTGCATCAACCGCCAACACCTTGCCGCGATACGGCTGGCGTTTGCCGGCACTGTCATAGCGGTTATATTCCTTGCCCGCGATGAACACGACCTGATCGCCGCGCTTGATCTTGCTCTTTACTGTTCCTGTCTTTGCAGTCTTCATTTTCTTAATGTTTGGAGTTCCAGCTTTAGCTGGCCTTTCCTCGCGTTGTGAGCCAGCTAAAGCTGGAACTCAAAACTAAATAACCTCTGGTGCCAAGCTCACGATCTTCATAAAGTTCCGCTCGCGAAGTTCACGAGCAACCGGACCGAAAACACGCGTGCCGATCGGCGAACCGTCTTCTTTGATAAGCACCGCAGCGTTATCGTCAAAGCGAATGTAAGTTCCGTCTTTGCGGCGAACTTCCTTGTGCGTACGCACGATAACGGCGTTGTAAACCTTACCTTTCTTAGCGTTGCCGTCAGGAGCGGCTTCCTTTACCGTGACTTTGATCGTGTCACCGAGCCGTGCGATCTTTGCCGTCGATCCACCGACAGGCATGATCATCACCACACGCTTTGCTCCCGAATTGTCAGCAACCGCTAACGAGGTCTGCATTTGAATCATATCTTTTCTCCAGTGAGCTGTGAGCCGTGAGCTGTAAGCAGTTCTATACTGCTCACCGCTAACTGCTTGCTGCTTACAATTCCGCCTTCTGAATGATCTCCACTACACGCCAGCGTTTGCGGGCCGACAAAGGACGCGTTTCGACGATGCGAACCTTGTCACCGATCTTGGCACCTGTAACATCGTGTGCCATGAATTTCTTACGCTTCTTGACGTACTTACGGTAAACAGGGTGCTTGACCAAGCGATCAACGCGAACCGTAACCGTGTTCGTCATCTTGTCTGAAGCAACGATGCCGATCTTCTCAGCACGTTTGTGAACTGCTCCTTTAGGAGCATCATCGGTCGTTTCAGCCGCCGGAGCCTTCGCTTTCGCAACTTTCTTCGGCTTCTCTTCTGCAACCGGAGCTGCTTCGACAACTTCCTCAACTGCTTCCGTTTCTGCCGCGACTACTTCTTCGGTCGTTTCAGCTTCGGACGCCTCGACGGCGACTTCTTCCGCCACGCTTTCTTCGGCGACTTCTACGGTCTCTTCGACCTCATCTGTCTTCTTCTTAGGCATTTTTCTCTATTACCTTACGAATCGCCCTTCGGCTGATTCATCAATGTGTAAACACGTGCCAGCGTCTTCTTTTCGCGGCGAATGTCCTTGAGCGTTTCGCCGACGCCGAGCGTCTTGCGGAACTTGAGGCGAAACAGCGACTCTTTGAGTGCGTCTGCCTGATCTTTCAAACCTTCTGCGTCCATTTCACGCAGATTTTCGAGTTGGTCTTTGCGTTTCATTTCTAAACTACGCCTCCTTCGAGGTCAGCACGGGTTACGAACTTGACCTTGATCGGCAGTTTCTGTGCCGCAAGCGCCATAGCTTCGCGGGCCAAACCTTCCTCAACACCTTGGATCTCGTACAGCATACGGCCCGGCTTTACGACCGCCACCCAGTGGTCCGGAGCTCCCTTTCCTGAGCCCATACGGGTTTCAGCCGGCTTTCGTGTGATTGGTTTATCAGGAAACATCCTGATCCAGATCTTCCCGCCACGTTTGACGTGACGCGTCATCGCGACACGAGCCGCTTCGATCTGACGATCGGTGATCCAGGCTGCTTCCAATGTCTTTAGTCCAAATTCGCCAAAACTGAGCTTTTCGCCGCGTGTCGCTTTCCCGCGCATACGGCCCTTCATTACTCGTCGGCGTTTTACCTTCTTAGGCTGTAACATAACTGTTAATCCTTGATTTCAAACTGCTGCTGCTTACCGCAACTGCCTACCTTCTTTCGTCTCTACGCGGGCGGCGCTCACGCATCGCACCACGATCGACCTTGACCTCGTTCATCGGATCCGACGTCGTTCCGCGTGCCATTGAGGCATTTGGATCGAGGATCTCACCGCGATAGATCCAAACTTTGATACCGATAATGCCGAATGTCGTCAACGCCTCGGCAAATCCGTAATCGATATCCGAGCGAAGCGTGTGCAGCGGCAAACGGCCCTGCAGGTTCCATTCGGTACGGGCGATTTCAGCACCGTTCAAACGGCCGGCGATCATTACCTTGATTCCCTGTGCACCGAAACGAAGCGATTCTTCGATCGTCTTCTTCATCGCACGGCGGAACATGATACGTTTCTCGAGCTGCTGAGCGATCTTCTCTGCCTGAAGCTGAGCGTTGAGTTCCGGATGACGTATCTCCTGGATCGAAACCAGCACTTCTTTGCCGGTCTTGCGAGCGTAATCTTCGCGAAGCTTCTCGATCTCACTTCCCTTGCGGCCGATGATAATTCCCGGACGCGAGGTATAGATGATGATCTTGAGACGCGTTGCCGCACGTTCGATATCGATGTGCGAAACGCCGCCGCCGGCGAATTTCTTCTTCAATTCACGCTTAAGCTGAAGATCTTCGGCGAGGTACTCGGCAAAGTTATGCTTTGCGTACCAGTGCGAGTGCCAATCTTTGTTGTAACCGACTCGAAAGCCGTATGGATGAACCTTTTGTCCCATATTTCTACTCTTAAGCCCTAAGCCTTCGTATCTTCCTCGCCCTCGGCATCATCTGCCGGAGTTTCTTCCGAAGCAACTTCCTCAACCGGTGCTCCCTCGGCAACCATTTCTTCCTCAGCCGCCGCTACTTCTTCGACTTCGTCGGTTGCGGCCTCGACGGTTTCTTCAGTTGCCGCGACTTCTTCCGTCGCCGCCTCGACCGTTTCTTCCGATGCGGCAACTACTTCTTCAGTGGTCGTTTCGACCGTTTCCTCAACTGCTGCCGTTTCGACTACCGTCTCTTCGACAGGTGCAGTCTCGACTACTGTTTCTTCTACAACGGGAGCTTCGACCTTAGCCGCGGCTGCCTTCGGAGCTTCTTTCTTCTCACGCTTTGGACGATTAGCCGCACGTTCCTTAGCTGCCTCGGCGAGAAGTTCTTTCTCGGTCTTTGGCTTGTCTTCGCTTGTCACCTGAATGGTGATGTGGCAATAGTGTCGCTGCTCGCGATATGCGCGACCCTGCGGTGCAGGGCGCATACGCTTGCGGCCCTTGGTCGGTCCCATATCGACAAAGCAGGTCTTGACCCACAGATCGTCAGGGTCGATCGCGATGTTCTTCTGCTCAGCCGCGTAGGTCGCATTTGCGATCGCCGAATTCAAGCACTGAGCGATCGGGTCGGCCGCACGCTTTTCGGTGAACTTGAGGATCGACAACGCACGCGAAACGTTCTGTCCGCGGATCAGGTCGATCACAAGCCGCGCCTTACGCGGGCTCCCTTTTAGATGTCTTATTTTAGCTGTCGCTTCCATATTCCAATTTCGTAATTACTTACGTTTCGCCATTTTCTCCGCTTTCGTTCCCGGATGGCCTTTGAAAACTCGTGTTGGCGAGAATTCACCCATTTTGTGTCCGACCATATTCTCGGTAACGAATACCGGAATGTGGCGTTTGCCGTTGTGTACGCCGAATGTCAGTCCGACCATGTCGGGCGTGATCGTCGAGCGTCGCGACCAAGTTCTGATCGCCTGCGGTTTTGCTCCGCCTTCGCTGATACGACGCAGCACTTTCTGAATGCTGAGGTCGATGAACGGTCCTTTCTTTAGTGAACGTGGCATATCTTTATATTCAGATCTCAAATCTCAGATTTGAAATTACTTTCTCCTCCGGTCTTTGACGATCATATTGCTCGTACGCTTATTGCGACGCGTCTTGTAACCGCGAGTCGGCTGGCCCCATGGCGTTACAGGATTACGTCCGCCCGAAGTCTTACCTTCACCACCGCCGTGCGGGTGATCGACAGGGTTCATGGCGACGCCGCGAACTTTCGGCCGCAAACCTTTCCAACGCGAACGGCCCGCTTTACCAAGCGAAACATTCTCATGCTCGGTATTACCGACCTGTCCGACCGTTGCCATACAAACTACTGGCACCTTGCGGACTTCGCCCGAAGGCATACGAAGCTGTGCATAATCGCCTTCTTTCGCGACGATCTGAGCAAAACCACCGGCCGAGCGAACCATCTGGCCGCCCTTTCCGGGGCGAAGCTCGATATTGTGAACCTGTGTTCCCAAAGGGATATTCGTGATCGGCAAAGCATTGCCCGGCAGAATATCAGCATCGGTTCCGCTCAAAACGGTCGTTCCAACTTTCAATCCGACAGGAGCGATGATGTAACGCTTTTCGCCGTCAAGATACGTGATCAGGGCAATGTGTGCCGAACGGTTCGGATCGTATTCGATCTGCGAAACCTTGCCCGGAATGCCGGTCTTGTCCCGCTTGAAATCGATCAAACGATAGTGTCGTTTGTGACCGCCTCCGCGACGACGGATCGTGATACGGCCGTCGTTGTTGCGTCCTGAAATTCTCTTTTTCGGTTCGAGCAACGATTTCTCGGGTGTTGCTCCCGGCGTCAGCTCGTCGCGCGTCAGATAAGTCTGATAGCGACGTGCCGGCGATGTCGGTTTTAATCTCTTGATTCCCATATTTCCATTTAGGATTTGGGATTTTCGATTTTGGATTCAATCTAAAATCCAAGATCTAAAATCCAAAATCGTTAGATCGCTTCTGCGTAATCCACCATCGGCTCGCCCTTTCTTAGGGTCACATAAGCCTTTTTCCACGAAGGGCGACGGCCTTCGATACGGCCGCGTCGCTTGAGCTTTCCGTCAAAGTGCATCGTGCGAACCGCAGCTACTTTAACGTTGAAGATCTCTTCGACCGCGCCTTTGATATCGATCTTGGTTGCCTTTGTGTTGACCTTGAATGTCAGCACCTGGCCGGCTTTGCGGTTTCCGCCTTCTTCAGACGAATCTTCCTTCAAAATGACGCTCTTCTCCGTGATGACCGGCGATTTGAGGACGTCCCAAACGTTGATCTTACTCATTGTCCTTTACCTCCGCTTCGGTATCAGCCGGCGTTTCTTCAATGGTTTCGACAGTCTCTTCGACCGTTTCTGCCGGTGCCGCAGCAACTTCTTCGACAGTTTCCTCGACCGTCTCTTCGACGACCTCAGCCGGAGCTGCTTCAACTACGTCTACGACCGGAGCCGCCTCCTTCTTAGCTTTCGCTGCCTTCTTCGGCTTTTCCTCGACTACCTCGACGACTTCAGCATCAGCTTTCGCTTCACGCTTCGGATCGAGCAGGTCGTTGAGTTCCTCAACTGCAGCTTTCGAAATAAGCAGTTTTTCGTGATAGATGATGTCGTAGATGTTCAGGCCAAAGCTGTTCGTGACTTTCGTCTTCTGAACATTTCGCGATGACAAGATCAGATTCGCGTTATCGAGCGAATCGACGATCAGCATCTTCACTGCCTTGCTTGCATCGTCCGAAAGCTTGAGCCCGGCCATCGTTTTGACGAACTCACTCGTCTTCGGAGCTGCAAAACCAAACTCATCGATGATGATCAGGTTGCCTTCGCGCAAACGCTCTGACAATGCCGAACGCAACGCACCGCGTCGCATTTTCTTTGGCATCTGGTACGACCAGTCGCGTGGCTGTGGTCCGTGAACGTTACCGCCGCCTTTCCACAATGGCGATCGAAGCGATGCGATACGAGCACGGCCCGTCCCCTTCTGCTTCCAAAGCTTGCGGCCCGAACCCGACACGTTTCCGCGTGTTTTCGTTGCCGACGTGCCCTGACGTCCATTGGCGCGATAGTTCATCACGGCCGAGTGGATGAGGGCTTCGTTAAGCTCGACACCGAATACGGCATCCGACAACGTAACGTCGCCGACCTCTTTATTCTTCAAATTGCGAACCTTTACGGTAGGCATAAGTTTCTCCCTAGTCTGAGTTACGCGTTTACGCGTGATCTCTTACGATTTCTTTACAACTACAAGACCACCATTCGGTCCCGGAACGGCACCGCGGATCATTATGATATTGTTATCCGCGTCAACCTTTGCGACGGTCAAACCTTTGATCGTGACACGAGCGTCGCCCATGTGGCCCGACGATTTC
>CALMPJ010000081.1 GCA_937871585.1 uncultured Acidobacteriota bacterium
TGGTTGGATCGTAACGCTTTTTGGCATCTTCATCGGAGATTCGTCGCGGCGCCGGATTGATCGTTACGGGAATTACAGCAGGTTTGCCCATAAGAACGATCTTGCCGGTAACGGCGGCTTTAATGCTATCGAGATAAGCCGTAAGTTCGGCTTGTGTCGGATTCTGCATCACCTTTTCGTTCTCAGGTGATGGCACCGTCGGAACAACCAGGCTTACAACTTCGCTACGAACCAAGCCTTTCGTCGATGGCGTCCAAGCTAAAACTTCATAGGTCAGCGTATCCTGAACCGGCGAGAAAACACGGCCTGAGTTCATTTCATTGACCCAGCCCATGTGGCCAAATTCCCTCGGCTCGAGTTCGGTTTTATCGAAACCCCAGCGCTTCATCTCGTCGGTGCCCCATTTCGCGGCGTTAACGAGATTTGGCGAACCGGTCAAGCGTGGGCCAAATACATCGGTGAATACGTGTATGGTGTTCATCACCTTTGAGTTTTCCATGCCTTCCTTGCGGATAGCGGCGTTGATGTCAGCAGGATTTCCTTGCGCAAACGCAGTTGGAAGTATCGTCGTGCTCACTAATGAAACAGCGAGCAAAGACGTGAGTTTTCGTCTAAGTTTCATAATTCTTTTCGCATCGCCGTGAAATCGGCGTTGTAATTCTAGGCTAATTTCGATATCGCTATCGGTGAAAATTATACTCTAATCAGAACGCAAAGGTTTCAGCGGGACGTGACAATACAAGAATGCCCGTCAGTGTAACACTGACGGGCATGTGATTTTGAACTCCTTTTATAGGCTACGGAACCGGGGCAACTATCTCGGACCGAGTTGACGACATGAATGCCACCGTACGACCTTGCGAATTCATCAGATTCACCTTGAGCCATTCTTTTTGGCCGCCGTGCTGGTATATCTGCTGTAATAGTTCCTGCTGCTTTTCTTTCGTCATGGTTTCCCAAGAGGGCAGCATTACGCCGTAGAATGTTTCACCGCTGATCTTCGCGACCTTCATATCACCTTTGAACGGTGAACTTTGAATATCAAAAACTTTGACGCCCGCGGTTGATGGCGGCTCGGCAATAAAGACGTTCGCCCAAACATACAAACCAACCGAAATGGCAATTAGAATAAAGCCTGAAATAAGTAGCCATTTGTTAACACCAAATCTATCGGTGTTGAACGACGGAAGCTTGAACTTTGTTACCTTTTTGTCGCCGCTCTCTTTCTTTTTGGCCTCTACCTGAGGTTTGGCTTCGACTTCAACTACGTCTTCTGCGTCCGGCTCATCCACGAAGGACGTGGTCTCACGGTCGCGCAATAGCTCGATCAGTTCGAGCGTCTTTCCGGTCGCCTCAGAGACCGTATTGTCGTCAAGGAAAGAATACTTGTCATGAACACTGGCGGCATTGCTCCTACGACGCTCGCGGTCGATGAGTTCTACATAAACGTTGCCGATCCGGACATTGCACTCGATCGCAGCAGCGGTGACCTCGGGAGCGTAAAAGAGATCCGCGATGCTCTCTTTGAATAATCGAAGCCGCTCAAAGAAATCGCTCTTGATAAGCTCGTCAAATTCGATCGCCTTCTCTGCTTCGGCTGTAAGATCGCCAAAACTCAACACAGCAAGCTTGATATTCGATTCCGGATCTTCGGCCGAGAAAAGCGAAAGGCTTGACCAGTCTGCATAAAGGTTCTTAATATGGCCGAGCATTTCGTCGGAACCAAAGAGAAGCTTTCGTGTATGATCTTCTAGGGGCTTTGAGAACAAGCGAGTGATGATGAAATCGAACTTGCCTCGAACTGGCTCAGAATAAGGCAGATTGCGATAGAACCGTGCGAGCGAAAGCATCGCCTGGGACGACAACATCGGGCGACAATTCTCGCTGTATCGACGAAGATCCGCAACTGAAATTTCTCGATCGCGTTTTGCTAGGGCACTGCACCACGCCTCGGTTTCTTGCATCAATACAAACTCAGCTTGTTTGTGTTCATCTGATGAGATCGACCCGGATACCTGTAAGAACGCATTCAGGGCTTTCTTGGCACTAAAATCGTCATACGATTGCGGAATTCTTTTCTGATACTCGCGTTGTACGGCCGACAGTACGTGCTCGACCATCTGTAGGCTCGACACCTCAGCACTTGCACGCTTGTTGTAAAACGACCTATCGTCTGCGGTCGATTTGATCGAAACCACTTCGTCGCTGCCCTGGAGCAGCATTTCTGATTCTTCCGGCGCATCTAACGCGATGGCGGAATTGGTTTGTGCAGAATCTTCGGCTTGATCGTCGCTAACGGCAAAGGACGAAGTTTCAAACTCCGGATCAGACTGCTCGGAAACAAGCTCGGGACTAGGCTCGAACTCGCTATCGGCGGTCGATACGCGGTCAATTACGGTATCTTCGAGAAGATTTTCTTCTTTCAGTTCCTCGATCAAGTCTTCGAAGACGTTCATTTTATTTCCTTAGGGCAAAAATAGGAATCGGAGCGCGAAGAGCTAACAATGGGAGAAGAAAGTTAAGTTAGGGCAATACTTGACGGATCTCGCCGGTTTGATCGATCTCATAGCGGTAGATCACTCCTTCGCCGGTCACATTTCTGGTAGCAGTGATCGTATATCCTTGACGAAGTTCGGCATCTGTCGGGGCAACCGGTGCCATTTCAAACACGAACTTTCCGTGGTTGATCTGATTTCCGACAACGGTGCCAAGACTTCCGGAAAGCGAGGTATTGACCTCAGACAGACGAGCAAAACGGCTGTTTGTTGAAAAGAAGCCGACTTGTGACGATGAGATCGCTCGCATCGAAGCAAATGTGTTACCGTTTTCAGCGGCACGTATACCTTTCTGCAGCGCCGGAACCGCAAGGGCGGCAACTATCCCAACGATCACCACGACGATCAAGAGCTCAATTAGCGAAAATCCTTTCTGATTTGAAACAGCCATGTTGTTCACCTCGTGAATACAATTTTGATAAAAGTGACACTTTTTGGCACTGCAAGCTGACACTCGACGGCAATCAGGGGCTGCCTTTACCGTAGAAACCTGCGATTTATCCAGAAAACATCGGCATTTCCTGCAAACGACCTGTTTTCCCGTTGGTGTATTTTGCAAACAGTGTGCCATGTCGATCTAGGTCAATTTTGGTCGGCAGTTTTATTTTTCGGATCACTCTTTTATTTTTCGTCTAATTTTATTAAACTACTTCTTTTTGCCGACGGCACATATCGTCTGCAATACGAACAAAAGCGGAGGACACGCGATTGAGCTCAGTGGTCGATCAGACGATCGAAACTTACGGTATCGAAAATTGGGGAGCAGATTACTTTGGCGTAAACCGCAAAGGCAATCTGATCGTTCGTGCACCGGAAAATGATACTCTCACCGCAGATCTGAAGGAGATCGTTGACGATCTCGCTAAACGTGGCGTCAGTACGCCTGTACTCCTTCGTTTCCCGCAACTCCTGTTCGGCCAGATCCGCAAACTCCAAACTGCATTTCGCAAATCGATAAAAGAGTTCGAATACGAAGGCGGCCATCTTTGCGTGTTTCCGATGAAGGTCAATTCGAACCGAGCGGTCATCGAGGAATATCTCCGTGAGGGCACACGCTACAATTTCGGCCTCGAAGCGGGTTCAAAGGCTGAACTGTACGCCGCATTGGGAGTCGATCAGGCAAAAGACAGTTTGCTGGTTCTGAATGGTTTCAAAGACCGCGACTTTATTAAACTCGCTTTCGCCGGAGCCGCGGCCGGAAAGAACGTCGTGATCGTGATCGAGAAGATGAGCGAACTCGATCATACGCTCGATCTTGCGGCGGAATCCCAAGCGAACAATCCGAATACACCGCTTCCGATGCTCGGCGTTCGTGTAAAACTCTATTCAAAAGGCTCAGGTAAATGGGAAAAAAGTGGTGGCGAGGCTGCGAAATTTGGCCTAACGACGACCGAAATTCTTGAGGTAATTCGTCGCCTACAGGAAGCCGGCCGTACCGATATGCTTCGGCTGCTTCATTTCCACATCGGCTCGCAGCTGACAGACATCAAACGCATCAAAAATGCGATGAAAGAAGCCGCCCGGACGTACGCCAAGATACACAAGATGGGTATTCCCATCGATTATCTTGATGTAGGAGGCGGCATGGCTGTGGATTACGACGGTTCGCGTACTTCGTTTGAATCGTCGGCAAATTACAACGCTCGCGAGTTCGCAAACGACGTAATTTACGTCATCAAAACGATTTGCGACGATGAAACCGTCCCGCATCCGACGATCATTCAGGAATCGGGCCGCTATTTGTCGGCATATCACGCGATTCTCGTAACCAACATCCAGGATGAGATCGAAACCGTTGTAGAGCATCATGACACGGAAATGAAGCTCAGCGCTGACGATCCGCCGATCGTACACGAACTGCACGACCTTCGGGAAACAATAAATGCCAAGAACTATCGTGAGTATTACCACGATGCTCTCGAAAATCGCGATGACTTGTTCTCGATGTTCAATCTCGGCCTCATTTCGCTCGAAGCAAAGGGCAAAGGCGAGGTCCTGTTCTGGGACATCTGTGAAGAAGCCGACAAATACGCACAGCTTAAGAAGTACGTTTCCGAAGAATTCGACGATCTTCGCCGCCTGATGTGCGTCAAATATCTCGCAAACTTCTCCGTATTTCGATCGATGCCCGACAATTGGGCACTCGAACAGCTATTTCCTATCGTCCCAATACATAAACTCAACAAAAAGCCGTCAGAATATGCTACGCTTTGTGATATAACATGCGATTCCGACGGTATTGTTGACAAGTTTGTGGACTTGCACGACATAAAGCCGGTATTGGAGCTGCATAAGCTTGAAAAGAAAGAGCCATATTATTTGGCGATGATGCTCGTCGGAGCCTATCAAGAGGTAATGGGAAACAATCACAACCTCTTTGGCGTACCTCATGAAGCCCACGTTTTTATTGGAGAAGACGGCTATATTATTAAAAAGGTGATCTACGGCGCCACCTTAGGCGATGCGGTCAATTCTGTGCGTTTTGATACTGCACAATTGCACGATACCTATCGCCGGGCGGTGTTGGCTCGCGTAAAAAGCGGCGATCTTTCGTCAAACGAAGGCAGCCAATTGATCGAGTTTTACGAAGATCAGGTCGATAGTTATACGTACCTGACTCCGAACGGAAAGTAAGAAGTTTTGGTAGAAAAATTATGGTAGCTCAAAAGAAAGCAAAATCCTCGAAGTTTTTGACGGTCCCGACACGGCCTGTGCCGATCGATCGTGACCGTTCGGTCGCAGGATTGCTTGAGAAGATGGAAGGCGCCGGTTTTGGCGCGAAACAGTTGGCTGAGGCTCATCGCATTTGGCTCGATATGCTCGACGATAATTCGACGATCTATCTCTGTGCGAATGGCAATTTGATCACGTCGGGAATGCGACGGTTGCTGGCATATGTCATCAAAAACCGATTCGTCGATGTCATCGTCGTTAGTGGTTCCGTGATTTACAATGACATTCACGAGATCCTCGGACGCAATCATTTTCAGGCTCATCCGAGTATGACCGACGAAGATCTCGAAGCTTCGGACGTAATTCGGCTTGGCGACGTTCTCGCGAATCGCGAAGAGTATCAGGAAGCCGACGAATGGATCGGCAGCGTTATCAACCAGCTCGATCTGACACGTCCTTACTCGATCCGCGAGTTTCTGCACCTGATGGGACGCGAACTCTCGGAGATCGCTCACGAAGACGGCGTATTAACGTCGGCCTACAAATCGCGAATTCCGGTTTTCTGCCCTGATATGGCAGGAAGTGAGATCGCAGTCGGTATTGCTCGTGTAAAGTTCGAAAAGAAGATCAACATCTCGTTCGACCTGACGCAAGACACTATGGATATGATGCAGATCGCCCAGAAAACGCGAAACAGCGGTATCATTACGCTCGGCGGCGACAGCAGCCAGCACATGGTCAACGTCACCGAGCTTTCATCGTATATTACGCGAACAAACATTCGCGGCCACAAATACGCGATATCGATCACAACCGATTCGGCTCCGCTCGACATTCGCACCCCATCATATGGCGGAGTTCACACGTCGCAGTTCGGTAAATTGCTCCGCGGTGCAACAACAGCGTACGTCCCGTGCGATCCTTCGATCGCTCTGCCGATGATCATTACGGCTCTGTCACAAACTGCAGCGAAGTTTATGAAAGGCCGCAAACGCCCCAACTTCAGTTTCGGCGGCCGCGAACTCGGTGTTGATGTTCCGTAATTGCAATGAGCGAATCAGCATCATTACCAATGAACTTCGGCGGCATCGACGAGGAAGAATATTCCTCGCTCGATGCCTCTGAGGTTTTGATACTTCCCGTTTCCTACGAAGGCACCGTCTCGTACGGCACAGGAACCGGCAGCGGCGCGATGGCGATCGTAGATGCTTCGCGCAATATGGAATTGTACGAGGAAGAGACCGACACCGAGCCGTATAAGGTCGGGATTCACACGCTTCCTGAATTTACGCCGCGAGAAACGCCTGAAAAGATGATGAGCGATCTTTACGATCTCTCGAAAGATCTAGTAAACAAAGGCAAATTCGTCTGTATGCTCGGCGGCGAACATTCGGTTTCGGCTCCTATAATTCAGGCTCACAACGAAAAATACGAGAATATGAGTGTGCTCCAGATCGATGCCCATGCTGATCTTCGTGACACATACGACGGAACGCCGCATTCGCACGCTTCTATAATGGCTCGTGTAGTCAAAGATATGCGAATTCCATCGGTTCAGGTTGGAATTCGCTCTATTTCCGTCGATGAGGCAAAGTCGCTAAAAAACGACAACCTGCCGACAAAGATCTTTTGGGCTCGCGATGTTTCCGGCCGAATAGACTGGATCGACGAGGCGATCGAATCGCTCACGGATAATGTCTATCTAACGATCGATATCGACGGTTTAGACCCGAGTCTTGTACCTACGACGGGCACACCTGAGCCTGGTGGTTTAGGTTGGTATGAGACATTAACTCTTATACGTAAACTTGCTGAAAAGAAACGAGTGGTGGGCATGGACCTTGTTGAGTATTCGTATGTCGAGAGCTTCGATTCGCCGGCGTTCCTTTGCTCAAAGCTTGTTTACAAATCGCTCGCTTATATTTTCGCTAATAGGCTGAAAAAGGTTAGCTCGTAAATCATTTTTTGCGAACCATTTATCGTGCCTCATCGTAATTCTACTTATTGATCGATTCGATCTGTGCGGATCCACACTTCGCACCATAATTCATAGTTATTTGGAGAAGCATAATGCGTAGAACAACCGTTCTTGTTTTCTTTTTGCTATTAGCGGCAATTGCTGCATCGTCCTGCAAACTCGGAGCACTTGCCAATGACCAACCTACGGCCCAGCCCGCTCCGGCTGCCCCTGTCGTCGTTGACGGAATGCGAACGTCGTATGCGGATGTAGTTGACCGCACTTCGATCGCCGTTGTACGTATTGAAGCCGAACATAAGGAAAAGGCACCTCAGGGCAACATGCAGCTGCCTTTTGGCGACGATTTCTTTAAGCAGTTCCCTCAACAACAGCAACCGCAGCGTCCACAGGTTCAACGCGGGGCCGGTTCGGGCGTCATCGTAAAGGCAGACGGCACGATCTTGACGAATAACCACGTTGTGTCGGGTGCCGAGAAAATAACGGTCCTAATGAGCGACAACAAGTCATTTGACGCAAAGATCGTCGGCACCGACGAACCAAGCGACCTCGCGGTGATCAAGATCGAAGGCGAGAATCTGCCATTTTTGAACCTTGGCGATTCGGACCAAGTTCGTGTCGGCGATATCGTTCTCGCTATCGGAAATCCGCTCGGCATCGGCCAGACGGTTACCGCAGGCATAATCTCAGCCAAAGGCCGCCGAACGGGCCTCAGCGACGGTAGTTTCGAAGATTTCCTGCAAACCGACGCCCCGATCAATCGCGGCAATTCCGGCGGTGCTCTCGTCAACCTCAACAGCGAACTCATCGGCATCAACTCCCAGATCCTATCGCCCGGCGGCGCCCAAGGCGGCAACATCGGTATCGGGTTCTCAATACCGTCAAACATGGCCAAGAGCGTTCTTGAACAGCTGGTTACAGATGGAAAAGTTCGACGCGGAATGCTCGGTATCAATATTCAGAACATCTCCGACGAAATCGCGCAATCACTCGATCTGAAAGAAAGATCGGGAGTTCTTGTCAGTAATGTAAAGGCCGGCAGTGCCGCAGAGAAGGCCGGGCTTAAGAGAAATGATGTGATCGTCGCGATCAACGGCGAAAAGATCGAAGACAGCAATGTGCTTCGAAACAAAGTCGCCGGTACAAAGCCCGGGACGCAGATCAAGATCAGCATTCTTCGCGAAGGTGCGGCATCTGAGGTCACTGCGACGCTCGATGAATTTGAGATCGCAGGCACTAAGATTGACGGTCAAACGCCCGGCGGTAGTAACGATTCTCAGAAGGACCAAGGCGGCAAGCTTGGATTAGGACTGCAGCCTGTTACACCGCAGTTGTCGAAGCAACTCGGACTCGATTCGACAGAAGGCTTAGCCGTTACTGAAGTTGATCCGAATGGTCCTGCTGCGGCCGCAGGCATTCAGCGTGGTGACGTTGTGCTCGAGATCAATCGGAAGGCAGTAGCCAGCGTCGAAGATGTCCGAGCCGCGATCGACGCGGGCGCCGGACGCCCGATATTACTGCTCGTTTCACGCCGTGGCCAAACCGTTTACGTTCCGGTCAAGCCAACTTAATGTTTAAGTAAGTAAATAGGCATTTCAAAGGCTGACGGCAATTTCCGTCGGCCTTTTTTTGTTTTGGCACAAAACTATGCTACAAACTTTCCTATGCTCAGCAAAGTATATCTCGGTCTGCTCGCGGCATCGGTCGCGACAATGGCGTTTTTCACCTATTACGCGTTCAGTTGGCTGCAGAGTATTGGCTCGCCGAACGCGGCCTTTGAGGGCTACACTTATAATGCCGGTGCGGCATTCAAATTCCTGATCGGCTCGTGGGTCGTGCTCGTTGTCGCGGCGACGGCTATCGCGTGGACGAAAAAGCCGTGGGCTTTGTGGACAAGCTTTTTGTATTTCGCTGTCTTTGGCCTAGCCTACTATTTTTGGCTTGATCGTTCGGCATTTCATTTCAAACAAACTGCCGGATTGACAGATGCCAGCTATAATTTCGCGTCGATCCTCGGGGTCGTTCTCATTATCGTTGCTGGTATCGTTACGTTCTGCATCCATTTTATGGTCTCGCAGCTAAGCAAGAAAATGTCGATGACAGACACACCGGACAATGTAACTGAGGAAGTACAAGCAGACGTCGAATCATCTGAGGTTAACTAGACAAAATGCCTGTTGCGACCAATTTGGCCAACAACAGGCATCTGATCTTGGTCGGGACGACAAGATTTGGACTTGCGACCTCTCGCACCCCAACCAACCTGAGGGTGAATCATAAGTTCTCAATATCTCTCAAAACCAATCAAAATCGGCTATATGCGTGTCACTCACAGGTTGTGAGTAGATGTGCGTCGGCAAAAGTGCAACCATCTTGCAACCAACTAGTCGAGATCATTCCCTTCTAGAATGTTGATAAATGTGTCGCGAGAGAAGATTAAAATAACACATTCTGATCGAAAATAAACACCAATTTTGCTGTCTGGTGGTTTGTGACATTTATTATTACTAAATGTCACAAACCACCGGGACAACCTTAGTTGTTCTGGCTCATTAATACACCACCGCGGTGGACAATATTTCTAGTCCGTTAGAACAGAACCTCATCCACGATTTCGCAGCAATACTTTCTTGTAAGCGGTCCCGGCGTCAAATCGTCCCACGATAATATCAATATGACGCAGATCATGTTTTCTCGCCGTGAGAGGTGCGACCTTTAATGTTGTCGAGAGAGATCCGGAATTGAACTTCGGCCAAGACGATTGGCAAACGGCAAACAAGTAGTCATGACCGTAAATTGGACGCACGATTAAGAAGAGCGGCGGAAGAAGGGGAATGTTGATTGATTCCTTCAATCGAAGAGTCAAAGACCTTCGCGTATCAGTGACGGATCGCTGTAATTTTCGATGTTTCTATTGCGATCCAGACCCGGCCCCTTGCACCTCAGGTGATCCGAATCTTTTGACCTTCGACGAGATACACTTTCTCTGTGATGTGTTCGTCTCTCTCGGGATTGAAAAGATACGGCTGACCGGCGGCGAGCCCATGGTCAGAAAGGGACTCGATCTACTTGTTGCTGGACTCTCAAGCCTCAAACGCCATGGCCTTCAAGAACTCGCGATGATCACCAACGGTAGCAACTTCGCAACCAAAGCCGCCCTGTTACGATCGAGTGGCCTGAACCGCGTTACATTCTCGCTGGACAGTCTAAAACCCGGCACATTTCGTTCAATTACGGGCTCCGACAAACTCTCCGACGTGCTCGACTCGATCGAGGCCGCCCGATCTGCCGGATACCCTAATATAAAGGTCAACGCTGTGATCGTCCGGGGCAGAAACGACGATGAGATCGTTGACCTTGCTCGGTTTGCCAGAAGAAACAGTTTAACCGTCAGATTCATCGAGTTCATGCCTCTTGATAGTGGGCGTATCTGGGATCGCAAACATCTGGTCCCCGCCACTGAGATCTGGGAAACAATAAATTCGGCCTTTCCAATAGTTCTTATAAACCCGTCCCGCAAAGGTGAGACAGCGTGGAGGTATCGCTTTGCTGACGGGACAGGCGGCGAGATCGGTCTGATCGCTTCCGTCACAGATGCCTTTTGCGGCGACTGTTCGCGAATTCGACTGACGGCCGATGGGCAGGTAAGAACATGTTTATTCTCTACCCAAGAATATGACGTAAGAGAATTGCTGAGAAGCGGCGGATCTCGAAGCGAGGTAACCGAACTAATTCGTTTTGCTGTCGCGAGAAAGGAGTACGGCCACAAGATGGGTTCCTCGACATTCACAAATCCCTCACGGCCGATGAGTTCGATCGGTGGCTAAATATATTCGTCAAAACATGACTTAAGTCATATTCTGGGCAATCCAACCCGCATAGCATTCCAACTGTTTCACTCATTTTGTGACAACAGAAGACTATGATGCGGCTCAACGTTCACGTCCCGGACGCGAACTACCATCGAAACCTGATCTCGTGCCAAGTGGCGTGTCCCGTTCATACGGACGCACGCGGCTATGTGCGGGCCATTGCTGACGGCCGGTTCGAAGAAGCATATCTAATAGCACGCGGTCCCAATCCGTTTGCCTCGATATGCGGCCGCATATGCGGAGCTCCCTGCGAGATCGCCTGCCGCCGCGGAAAGATCCCCAAAGTAAATGATGACGGCATGTTCGTCGGCCAGGACCGCCCGATCGCGATCCGTGCGCTCAAGCGTTTTGCATGTGATCAGTTCGGGCCGGAGGCGAGGCCGACGAGTGAAGTGTTGGACTCGATCAGGAATTTTATCCCGCCCGTCGCCGGAGATGCTGAGGAAATGGCGGCTCTCTTGAGATCCGCGACCAGCAGTTCGCTCGAAAAAGGAGATGGCGAAAAGATCGCGATCATCGGAGCCGGTCCCGCGGGACTCTCGGCCGCCCACGACCTGGCGTTGATGGGATTCAAGCCCGTCGTATTTGAGATCGAGCCCGTCGCAGCGGGAATGCTGGCCGTCGGCGTTCCGGCATATCGACTGCCGCGTGAACTGATCGAAAAGGAAGTTGCAGTTATCGAGGCACTCGGCGTTGAGATTCGGTGCGGCGTGAAAGTTGGCGAGGATATCAAGTTTTCCGAGCTTCGCAAGGATTTTGCGGCGGTGAGCATGCCGGGCGGTGCCAAATCGTGGCGCGGGCCTGGCCTGCCCCGCGGGGACCCCTTCGCCCCGGAAACCCCCAACCCCGGCCCC
>CALMPJ010000082.1 GCA_937871585.1 uncultured Acidobacteriota bacterium
CCTGCGTGACCTGGACCATCTTGCCAAACACGTCGTATTTGTAACTCGTCGCCTGTAAAGGCGTGGCCAAAGCACCGAGATCGGTCGTTTCAGACGCACTGATGCCCATAGGTTCGTCAACGCGTATCAGTTGCCCCAAAGCATTAGTTATCGACCGCCCCCGACGCCCCGAAGCGTCCTTTGTCGTGACAACGGTGCCGACGAAGTTCGTCACATCCGAGATCGCAAAACTCGTCACACCGAGGCTGGTCAGGTTGGAATTGTTATTGGTCGCCGCAGTGGCAATATCAGCTGTGTGGGTTTGAAGTAATCTAACCAAGAACAGACGCGCCGGTTGTTCTCGTTTATCACCAAATCAATCGCACCATTCGCATCCAAATGATGCTAATATACCATTACTCATGACTTAAGGGTTGCTTCATAGTTGACCCCACGCTTTTTGCAGTGACATTTCCTTTAGGCCCCGAAACATTGCCGTAAGTATACTGAGTAACTCCGCCGATTTCGTGGGTTGTGGATGTGGGCAGCGCGTACGAATTGAACTTCACCAAGCTTGACAATAGATTCGTAAATACGCTTGAGATGTCAAAGGGGCGGGAACAGACCCCACGAACACGAAATAATAACTTCGCGAGAATCCCGATCGCTTGGATTTTCGCATTCTACATTTACAACATAATTGTCTCGCCAAAACTGAAAGGTCTTGCTCGGACGGCCACTAACACCTCTCACTTTTCGAACTCAGCAGTTATCTACGGCGCTCCGTAACAACAGGTAGAATAGAAAGAAAAGGGCTCGTGCTGATCTAACAGCACGAGCCTTTCTTCGCTATCACATTCGACTAGATCTTCAGATCCAGAATGATATTCACACGTCGATTCTGAGCTTTTTTGGCTCCGGTGGCGTTTGGTATTGCGGGCAATGTGCCGCCGTAGCCTTTGGCCTTGATGCGATCTTCGGCGACGCCGAGCGACTCGAATTTCTCGGCGATCCGCTGGGCACGAGTTTCGGTCAGCGCCTCAAGTGCGGAGGCGGTTCCTGTATCGTCGGTATGTGATTCGATGGCGATGGTGTAGTCAGGATTGTTCGCCAAAAGCTCTGCAATAGCAGTCAGTTTGCCGTCCGATTGCATCGCAAAAGTTGACGAACGGGCAGACTGCCAATATGTTTCAGGCAGTACGAGAACAATGGCATTTTCGATCTTCGAAACTACGCCGTATTTTTTGAGAGCTGTCATCAACTGAGTTTCAGCGGCCTTGAGTTTAGCGATACGAGCATCACGGGCACGGGCTTCGGACTCCGCAACTTTTGCGGCCTCGGCCTGCTCAGCCTTGACGCGAACATTCTCGATCTCAAGTTTGATACGTCCAAGTTCCTCGCGAAGACGACCGTTCTCATCGCGAAGATCGCGGATCTGATTCAGATAATTCTGACCGTCACGCTCAGCCAATTCCCTAGCGCGACGCTCACGATTTAGCTCGTCGCGAAGGTCGGCCGCCTGATTCTGAGCGTCGGTGATCTTCTCCTCGGCACGACGCGTTTCGGCGTCAGCACGAAGCTGCTCGTTACGTTTATCACGGGCGGCCTTGCGAACCTGAGCAGTGTTCTCAGCCTTAACTGCGGTGCTGATCGATTGGCGAGCCGTGATGTCGACTTGCTCTTCCTGACGACCGGCTCTCCAGCCGTTCTCAGCGTTTTGAAGTTGAGTTTCGGCCTCGCTCAGTTCCGTTGCAGCATCTCGCTCAGCACCTGCAAAACGTGCAAGAGCAATAGCTTGTTTGGCTTGAAGTATCGTAGAAGGCGTTCGCGAATAATCGAGTTCAGCGATCTCAGGCGTTCGCGGGTCGCGGAAATAATCACTGGAATTACCAAAATACTGTACCGCCGAAGTCGTCGCGACCTGTCTGCCTGACAACGTGTACGGATTGAGATTCTCGAGCATGATAGTCTGACTCGGACGCTTTACGAGAAAGTGAGGTTCCGCCGTTATGATAAGCGCAAACGTCTGCAGCGGCGTAGTTACCGATATTTTCGAGTCAAACTCGAAAAAGCCGCGACGCTTGATCTCACCAAGATTGTCGGCCTGCCCATCAGGCGAGATCGCCCATAGTACGTAGGTCGCATAGCCGGCACCGAGTTCGAACGGCCGCGGCATTTTCGAGACAGAGACCTCAACCTCAGTTCCGTTGCGGCTGGTGCGCTTGATCTTTGCATCGCCCTTCATTCTCGGAAAGCGTGTCGTTCCGCGAAATTGAAGCAAAACTTGCTGATCAAGAGGATATGTAACCGCCGTAGTTCGCCTTGCAACATCGACTTGTGCCGAGATTCCGAGCGACACTATCAGCATCGTCAAAAACGAACCTAGCATACGTTGAACCGTACTTTTCTTCATAAACTTCTCCGTTTTGGCATGTCCCTAAAGGAAAAGATGCCATATCGCGGGGCGAAGTTGCAAGGTTTAGAGTTTGGACACATGGCGTGCAAGTAAAGTATATTCAACCTTTTACGAGCGACGATGAGCGATCTGCAACGACTGTTAACCTACGTAAAGCCCCATTGGCTAACATTTACGATAGCGCTCGTCGCAATGTTCTTTGTCGCGGTTTTTGAGACGGCGATCGGCGCTTTGCTGGTGCCGCTCGTCAATCAATTTCTGCCAAATCCTTCGGAATCAAAGACTATCTTTGACTTGTCAGGATTGATCCCGCGTGACGATTGGTACCAAGCTTGGCTAGTAATTGCGGGCCTTTTGCTCGCATTCACGATCTGCAAAGGAATCGCCGAATATTTCTCGTCGTATCTGATGGCGAAGATCGGCCAAACTGCAGTTCTCGATCTTAGACGGCAATTGTACGACCATTTGCTACGGCAATCCGCGGCTTTCTTCGAACGTCATCGAACGAATTTTCTCGTGTCGCGAATTGTTGTGAATTGCGCATCGATCGAACTCGCAGTTTCGGCGAATCTGCGAGATGTACTTCGCGAATCGCTGATGTTGATATTCTTTGTCGCAGCAGCGTTTTACTACAGTTGGCGCTTGATGCTCGGTGCGATCGTGCTCGTGCCTGTTATGGCGTTTCTGACGTCAAACTTTAGCCGTCGCATCCGCAAAATGGCGGAGATATCGCTCGAAGGCAACAAGGCTCTGAACGATACGGCACAAGAAACGCTCTCGAATCATCAGATCGTAGCAGCCTATCGCGGCGAACAACGAGAGATCGGCCGCTTTCGAAAGGTCGCAGAGCTGATCGCACGTGCGAACCTCAGATCGCAGCAGATCGCCGCCTTTTCGCCGCCGACAATAGATATCGTCGGCACTGTCGCTGCGATATTGCTGATCTATTTCGGACTCAACGAGATAAATTCAGGTCGACTCGACGCGGCACAGTTCGTCGCATTTCTGTTCTTTCTCTTCCGGATGTACGATCCGATGCGAAAGATATCGCGACAGCATAACGAGATCAACAAAGCATT
>CALMPJ010000083.1 GCA_937871585.1 uncultured Acidobacteriota bacterium
CCAAGCCGCCTGCCAGATAGATCATGGAATTGAATGTCCATATTTCACTAGCTCGCTCCCAATTCGCTTTGAGTCCGGTTCCTCCATATTCACTTGTTGAGAAGGCGTCAACCAAAATAGCGTGGGCATCAATATCGAGAGCGTCCATTGCATCATAGTAAGTTTGTGGTCTCACGGCTTTTATCACCAATAAGCCCGAATTCTTGAACAAGTCCGATACGAATTTTAGATCTTCGTCCCCGTGGAGTTGAATCGCGTCGAGCCCCGCGTCCTTTGCTGTCTTTAGTATTTGTTTCCGACTTTCGTTCACGAATACGCCTACTTTAAGAACATGACTTGGAACTCGAGATGCTATATCGCCAGCCCTGTCCGCCGAAATACATCTTGGGCTTTTCGGATAGAAATTGAATCCAAGTTCGTCGGCACCACACTCGACGGCGTGCCGCGCGTCTTCCATGTTTGTGATGCCGCAGATCTTGACCTTTGTCATTGCGTAAGACCTCGCAGAGTTTCGATGATGTTGCCGCTTCGCATTAGTGTTTCGCCAATCAGGAATCCGTCATAGCCGAGGCCGCGAAGTTCGTTGATCTCATCGCGAGTCGATATGCCGCTCTCGGCGATCATAACGGCATTGTCGGGACGAAGGTCGATCAGTTTTCGTGAAGTGTCGAGCGAGACCTCAAGTGTTTTCAGGTCACGATTGTTGACTCCAATGATGTTCGCTCCTAGATCTATCGCCTTGTGCATTTCGGTGGCGTCGTGAACCTCGACGATTGCATCAAGTCCAAGATCACTCGCTATGGCGTAAAACGACGCCAGTTCGCTAACTGACAATGCCGCGACGATCAACAAAATTGCCGATGCCCCGGCTGCCGCGGCCTCGACGATCTGGTATTCATCGACGATGAAATCTTTGCGAAGTATCGGCACGTCGACAGATCTTGTTACCGAAACTAGGTCCGAGATAGAACCATCGAAGTGCTTTGGTTCCGTCAACACCGATATCGCGGCGGCACCGCCCGCGGCGTAGAGTTTTGCAGTTTGAATGACATCAACCTCGGCCTTGATCACGCCGCGAGACGGCGAAGAACGCTTGATCTCTGCGATGATGTTCACGCTGTCAGATCGAGAGATCGCATTGCGAAATACGTTCGGCGAACGGTCCGACGCACGCTGTTCGGCGGCCGTTTTGAGCTTTGGCAAATAGCCGTTCGTACGAGCGGCGGCTACTCGTTGTCGTGCTTCGGCGGTTACTTTTTCGAGAAATGTGTTGCTCATTTTGTTCTTAATTCATTGAGCTTTCTTTGGGCGTTTCCGCTCACAATGCTTTCTTTTGCGGTGCCGATTCCTTGAGCAATATCGTCAGCTTTCCCATAAACAAGTATCGCGGTCGCGGCATTAAGGACAACCAAATTCTCGGCGTTGCTATTGTTCATTTCGTTGTTCAAAATAGCCTCGATGATCTCGCAGCTCTGTGAGGCATTGCATCCATAGGGAATTCGATCCGCTGACGCCGTAAGACCGATCTCAGGCGCGTCGAGCATTAATTCGTTGATCGAACCCTTCTTGATCTCGGCCACGAACGTCGGTGCGTCGAGAGCGATCTCATCAAGACCGTTGCTGCCATGAACTACCCAAGAATGCGTCGTGCCGAGCCGAGCAAGTACGCGAGCGGTCTTTGTAACCAAGCTCCGATCCCAAACGCCGATGACTTGATGCTGAGCAAGCGAAGGATTGCACAGCGGACCGAGATTGTTGAATATTGTCGGCCCGGCGACCTGTTTTCGTGCCGCTGCGAGCGTAGGCGACAGCGAATGAAATCGCGGTGCGAACATAAAGCAGATACCGTGATCTGCTAAATTGTTCGCGGTCAATTCAGGCTCGATATCGACATTGATGCCAAGCTCCGACAGTACGTCCGAGCTTCCTGACGAACTCGTCGCTGCCCGATTTCCATGCTTTGCGACCGGAATTCCGGCACCGGCGATGACGAACGCGGCGGCGGTCGAGACATTGAAGGTTTTCGAACGACTACCGCCTGTGCCGACGATATCGACAACGGCGTCGTAGTTGTGTTCGAGCCGTTTCATACGGCTTCGCATGATCGTTGCGAAGCGAAATAGCTCATCTTCTGTCGCGCCTTTTGACGACCACGCAGACAGCAAATTGGCGAGCGAATCGACGTCATCGCTCGCGATCATATCGGCGAACAAAAACTCAGCATCGTGTGGCGAGACATCGCGTCGCGATCGGAATTCGTTGGTGTAATGTCGTATTGCTTCGCTCATGTTCGGCCCTCGGCGATATCGACGGCTCGTATCAAAACCTTTGCTTTGTTTACCGTCTCGTCAAACTCCGATGCAGGCACAGAATCGGCGACAATTCCGGCGCCTGCCTGGATCTTCGCTACTCCATTTTCGAGAACCAGCGTTCTTATCGCGATGCAAGTGTCCATGTTTCCGGCGTAATCAAAGTAGCCGACCGCACCGGCATAAATGCCGCGAGGCGTTGGTTCGAGGCCGCGGATTATTTCGATCGCACGAACCTTTGGCGCACCCGAAACTGTTCCGGCAGGGAAGCAGGCTGCCAAGGCGTCGAATCGATCTAGGTCGTTGCGCAAGGTCGCTGAAAGGGAACTCACGAGATGTTGTACATGCGAATATTTCTCAACGTGCATCAGCGATTCGACCGTTACCGAGCCGAATTCGGCGACACGGCCGAGGTCGTTTCGTCCGAGATCGACGAGCATCAGGTGTTCCGAGACCTCTTTCTTGTCGAGCTTCATTTCTTCAGCAAGTGCGTTGTCCTCAGCGTTAGTTGCACCTCGTTTTCTGGTTCCGGCGATCGGACGATAATGCAATTTACGGCCTTCGCAACGAACCAGCATCTCGGGCGAAGCCCCGATCACCTGCTTATCGCCAAAGTTCAGCAGGAACATATAAGGCGACGGATTTAGGCTACGTAATGCACGATAGAGCGAAACGGCATCTGCTTTTGTCTCACGCGTAAAGCATTGCGAAAGCACCGCTTGGTAGCATTCGCCTGCCGCGATCAGTTCCTTGATCTCATCAACAGCGGCCTCGAAATCCTCGCGATCCCAGTTCGAGGTCAGAATCACCTGCGATAGCGGGTGATTGGCCTTTGGAACTGATAGACTCTCACTTTCTAGGCATCCACGAACTTGTCGGTTCCGCTCCGAACCATTCTGTATTTCACCCTCAAAATCCAGCGAAACGATCTTGATCTGCTGCTTCGCATGATCGAACGCGACGATAGTATCGTAAAACATCATCGCCGCATCTTTCGGTCTGTCGCTCGCCAGCGTCGGCTCGAACCATTCACAAGCATCGAAGCCGATGTAGCCGATCGCACCGCCGATGAACGGCGGCAGTTCGCTGTCGGTATCGGCAATATGTTCAGCAAAATGCTGCCGCAGTTCACCGATCACCTCGCCCTCGATAATTCGTCGGGAACTTGCTCCGATGAACGAATATCTAGCAAGACTTTTGCCGCCCTCGACCGATTCGAGCAGGAACGAATCGCGTTTACCGGCTGATAACTTCAGATAAACGGCCAAAGGCGTCAGCAGATCTGCCGGCATCGTATCGACAATAGGTTTTACAAGCTTCCTCGTCATTCAATCAAAAACGCCGCTTGAGTCGTTTCTCAAGCGGCGTTCGTGCAATCCAATTAGATCCAAGGTTCAGACCAATTTTGCACACGCCGCATTCGGCCACCAAAAATAGTAGCTGCGTCGCGAACCAAAATTTCCAAACGAAGTCATTGTATTTGATTTAATCCAAACAGAACGAAACTGTCAACTGAACGCTGGTGACAATTACTGAGCCGGGATCGGAATGTCGCCCGGCAATCCCCATTGCTGCGCCGAAAACGTACCGGTGGCACTTAAGAACTGCCACCATTCGCCATTGCGGAAGATCGCGATGTCGGTTTTGCCGTCGCCATCGTAATCAGCAGGAACAGGTATGTCACCGTCCAATCCAAATGTAGCGGCGAAAACGCCGTCGCGGCTTTGGTTGATCCACCATTCGCCTCTTGATGGACGATAAATTGCGAAATCGGTGATGCCGTCGCCATCATAATCGCCGGGCGTAGGAATATCACCGACAAGTCCCCATCGAAAATCTGAGGTCGGTGCTCCTGGAGCATAGTCGCGAGTCTTCCAATTGCCGCGACTAAAACTGCCGATCTCATCGCGACCATCGCCGTCAAAATCGCCAACTACAGGAAGATCTTCTTCAGCCTCGCCGGGGATCGACTCGGTCGCATACGAAAAACCTCGCTGAGCGTTAAGCGTAACAAGCCAATTTGCACCGGAAAGATTCGAACGCCTCATAGCCCAGTCGTGTTTATTATCACCATCAAAATCGCCGCCCATCGGCTTTCCTTGTTCCAATCCGAGTTGAAAGTGGTCATAACCATAGCCGGTCGAGCTTGTCAGCAAATACCAGGTACTGGCTCGCACCATTCCCGGATCATACTTACCGTCATTATCGTAATCTGAAGCAAACGGCTTGTCGGTCGAAAGTCCCCATGGGAAGAAGAATCCACCAGCCGTGCTTTGATTGATGTACCAGTAACGGTCGCTCGGCCTAAATACGGAAATGTCCGACCTGCCATCACCGTCGAAATCGAACTTCGCCTTTATCGGCGCTGTGTATGGCTGCAATCGAGCGATGCGGGCGCGAGATACGCCGTTGATCTGAGAAAACAGGCCGTAAACGTAATACTTGCCGTTGCCAGCGGATTCGATCTCTTTGATATTGCCCGTGACCGAGATGTTGTCGAGGTCGGGCTGAATCGAGCCGTCTGTTCGCGTTTTCGAGAACTGATACACAGGACCTGTGGACCACTTGCTGCAACCGCTCATCATAACCGAACCGTCATCGAGCGGAAGAAATGCGGTCGTCGTTGACGAATTCACGCCGCAAGTCGCAAATTCGCGATCGAGACTGCCATCGGAATTTAGACGAAATATCTTTGAATAATTGTTCTGGCCCGAGCTGAAATCGTAGGCGACCATTACTTTTCCGTTCGGCAACAGTTTGATCTTTCGAGCGATCGAATCGAAATTATGTCCCGAGAACGACATATCACGCGTTCCGTCAGAATTAAATCGCTGAACTCGTTCCTGATAGGAATTATTCGGGTTTTGGAAGCTTGCCGAAATGATAACCTTGCCGTCCGTCTGAACCGCGAGGTCCAAACACGAACCAGTCGCACTCGTTATTCGAAATGACGGATCCGGAGTGCCGTCAGCCGTCAAACGATGAGAGATCCAATGTGTCTCGTTGTTGATAAGACGACTACCGCAAACCATGAAACGCCCATCCGGCAACGGCTCGATCTTCGATCCGGCTGTTGCTCCGGCAAAGGTGTTATCGATACTACCGTCAGGATTGAGCCGCAGATAATAAGGAAATGTGAATCCAATCTGAAACCGGCCGGTGATAAAATACTTACCGTCTGGCAATTGAACGACCGTCCGAACTTGACCAACAGCCGTCGACTGCAACGCGGCATTAAATGTCGTGTCGCGAGTGCCGTCAGAATTAAGTCTTGCGAGATACAGGACCGGTTCGCCATTCACAGCCGTGAACGTCCCGCCGACCATCACTTTACCGTCAGTTTGAACAAAAATATCGCCGATCGAATTATCAACGTCGTGATCTGGAAATGCGAATGTTGGTGCGAACGAAGGATCGAGACCGAAGTCACCGGCGCGAACCGATGAACTGAGAAACGTAGCGAGAAAAAGTACCGCAAACGCGGAAAGCAACTTTCGTGTCATACATTCTCCTAAGCAGTTATCGAAGGATTCTAGTGGAGAGAATAGCACAGGTTTGTGCCGAATTGAACGACAAAATAGGCCTACATCTTTTCCGGAACCTCGATACCAAGCGTCGCGAGCGAAGCTGTCAATGAACGGCGTGCCATGTCAGCGACGGCGATAAGTGCAACTTGCTTCGCCTGGTCTGTTTCCGCCAAGATCTTGTGGTTGTGGTAGAACAAGTTGAAGGCTTTGGCGAGCTGGAACGTGTATTTTGCCAGTATCGCGGGCTCGTTTGCCGCCGCTGCCTGAGCGATCGTCTCGTCCAATTTCGCCGCAAGTATTGCAAGAGACCAGATCTCGTTGCCGGACTCGCTGTCGAATACGCGTTTGATCTCCGAGCCGTCGAACTCGCTCGGTGCCGGACAGGAGTGTCCGGATTCCATTAGCTTTCGGAAGATCGAATTGGCACGAACGGCAGAATATTGGCAGAAACAGCCGGTTTCGCCTTCGAATGAAAGGGCCTCGGCAAAATCGAACACGATCACCGTGTTCCGCGTGAATTTGAGCAGAAAATAACGCAACGCACCGACCGCGATCTGATGGGCGATGTGCTTTTTCTCATCGAGCGAAGCATCTGAGTGGCGTTTCTCGACCTCAACAAGTGCGTTTGCTTCGAGCCGGTCGATGAGATCATCAGCTTTAACACCGAGGCCTTTGCGGCCTGACATTTCTATGAACGTACGCTTTTTGTCTTCGTTAGAAAGCTCAAAACCAAGCTCCTCGGCAGCAGCCGGAGACAAAGCGACCATTTCGTACGCAAGGTGAACACTCGCCTTTTCACCACGCTCAGGCGAGATCGCTGCGACGCCTTTCTTAACGACTTCCTGCGGATACGACTGACGTGTGTCGATGACGTTATAGATCGTTTCGCCGCCGCCAAAATGCGTGTGCTGATGGTCGTCGGGATTTGGCGTGGTGATCCAAATTTCCTTGCCGTCGCCATACGTGTGAAATAGTTTGTAGTTAAAATCTAGGCCGAGAATTCCTAGCTTCCACATCTGATAGGCGATGTCCTTACCGGTGTAAGTGACTGTGCCATTTGACCTTACGAGGATCTTGTCGCCTTCGTGTTCGTCGCTGCCCTCGTGCTCTTCGAACGGCATCACCCAACAGCCGGCCTGTTTACCTTCGTCAACATAGTGAATAACGCCGAGCTGTTTCATCTGCTCGAAAGCCTTGTCCCAAAAATGCAGATGCAAGATCTCTGATTCGCGCGGCAGCAGATCGTAGCGAATTCCGAGTCGTTCCATTGTGTCGGTGATGCACTCGACGTTACGTGTGGCGACGTAATCGGCGAGTTCGGCCGTTTCGTTGTCGCCGGCTTCTATCAGATGCAAAACCTCAGCACGTTTGGATTTGAGTTCTTCGTCTGTCTGATACTGCTGGCCGACCTTTGCGTAAAGATCCCAGCAATAATAGTCGAATGATTTTCCCGCGGCTTTCAAATTTGCATCAAGAGTCTTGATCGAAGCGAGATCGCGGCCTTCGATATAAATGAATCCGACAACGACATCAGCGACTTGAACGCCCGTATTGTCGATGTAGTTCTGTACTTCAACAGTTTTCCCATTCGCGGTCAAGATACGCTGAAATGTGTCGCCGAGTACTGAATTTCGAACATGTCCAATATGTGCGGCCTTGTTTGGATTCACCGATGTGTGTTCGACACAGACCTTTACGCCGTTCGAATCAACTCGCGGCAATGGATCGGCCGCCGCATTCTCGAGAAGGAACTTTGAGCGGTCGAAAAACACGTTCAGATATCCTGGACCAGCGATCTCAACGTGTGAGACAGTATCGAGACCTTCGATGTCGGACTTAAGCGTTTCGGCGATCGCACGCGGATTTTGCTTTTCTCCGGTCTGCTGCTTGATCAGCTTCGCCATTTCAAAGGCGATTGGGAACGCAACATCGCCCAGCTCAGTTTTGGGCGGTGTTTCAGCGGCAATGGAATCAAGTTCGACGCCAAATGCCGTGTGAGCGGTTGATCGAATAGTTTCGCGAAGCAGGTCTTGTATCTGTGTAATAGTCATCGGTACAAAAACCAATAGTATAGTTGCATCAGACCGATTCTGAAAGAACTGATAGCAGCATTCGTGGCAATCTCAGCGTTTCCTGCTAAAATTGCTAACTGTATGAAGTCATTGCATTTTGATTGCTTAGCCGGTGCCAGCGGCAATATGATACTGGGAGCGTTGATCGCTCTCGGCGTAGATCGGAATGTTCTCGTTGGGGAATTGTCGAAACTCGGCTTGCCGGAGTTTGGACTTGAGGTTGAAACCGTCGATCGTTCCGGAATTTCGTCGACACACGTTAACGTCGTAATTCCGGACGAAAAGGCACATCGGCATCTGCATCACATCGTCGATATTATTCATAATTCGACGCTGTCGGACAACATAAAAAAGCGTTCGGTCGCCATTTTCACCAAATTGGCGGAGGCAGAGGCGAAAGTCCACGGAACTGACATTCAAAAGGTGCATTTTCACGAAGTCGGAGCTCTCGACGCGATAATTGACATCGTCGGTTCGTGCATTGGCTTCGAAATGCTTGGAATTGAACGGTTTACGGCGTCGAAACTGCACGTCGGCAGCGGATTTGTCGATATGGCACATGGCAAATTTCCCGTGCCGCCGCCGGCGGTTGCCGAGATCGTTAGTAATATTCCGATCTATTCAACCGAGATCGAAGGTGAGCTACTGACGCCGACTGGAGCCGCGATAATTGCGACGGTTTGTGAGGAATTCGGTAAGCTGCCGGAAATGAAAGTTGAGCGATCGGCCTATGGTGCGGGAACCCGCGAATACAAAGGTTTTCCAAACGTTTTACGGCTGATGATCGGCGAATCGGCGTCTGTTTCGGATGTTGAGACGGAAAGGCTGACTTTGATCGAGACCAACATCGACGATGCGTCGCCGCAGGTTCTCGGACACGTAATGGACCGAGCATTTGCATCGGGAGCTTTGGATTGCTGGTTCACGCCGATCTTGATGAAGAAAAATCGACCTGCTTCGATGCTCTCGGTGCTTTGCAAACGAGAACTGGTCGATGAAATTCGACAATTATTATATACGGAAACGCCGACGATCGGGCTGCGAATCACTGAGACGACACGTGAATCATTGGCCCGCGAAGTGGTTAAGGTGAATTGTAAGTATGGCGAGATAAGCGTAAAGACTGCAACATATAACGGTAGGTTAGTTAATGTAAAACCTGAACATGATGAAGTTTTGAGGATCGCTGAAACGCACGGAGTTCCTTATGAAGCAGTTGAGATGGAAGCAAAGCTTGCATTTGGAAAAGGTAAGGCCGTAGGAGCTTAGATCGAACTGTGGCAAAAAAACGAAAACTAGATAAAAAGAAGATAGTCGAGGGCATTCGGTTGCTACTCGAAGGCATCGGCGAAGACCCTGATCGCGACGGTTTGAAAAAGACGCCGGAACGCGTCGCAGACTTTTACGAAGAATTGACCGCCGGAATGTGGATAGATGCCCGCGAACATATCGTGCCACTTCCGGGCGACAGCCACGATGAAATGGTGATCGTTAAGGACATCTCGATCGCTTCAGTTTGTGAACATCACCTCGCACCCTTCGTTGGAAAATGTCATATTGCCTACATTCCAAAGGACGGCAGGATCGTGGGATTGTCAAAATTGGCTCGAATTGCTGAGGTTTTCTCGCATCGACTTCAGGTTCAGGAGCGATTAACTCAGGAGATCGCGAAAACACTATTCGACTCTCTCGAACCACTAGGTGTGATGGTCGTTGTTGAGGCTGAACATACGTGTATGACGCTTCGCGGCGTGAAAAAGCCGGGTGCGATGACCATAACATCGGCCGTTTTGGGTGGTTTTAGAAAGGACCCGCGAACGCGAGCCGAAGCAATGTCGTTGATCAAGGGATAATATTATGAAGAAATTTGTTGTACTGCTACTGATCTTGTCGACACTTTCGACATTTGCAACCGCACAAGACATGTCGTCGAAATTTGACGAAGCCAAGATGCGTGAACGCGTGAAACGGCTCTCCGCGGACGATTTCGAAGGCCGTGGCCCCGGAACTGACGGTGGAAAACGTGCCGCGCAATACATCGCAGATCAGATGAAGTTAGCTGGCGTAAAGCCAGGCAATCAAAGTAGTTACTTTCAGAATGTAAAGCTTGTTGGCGTCAAGGCCGATCCAAGCACGAAGCTGATAGTCGGCAGTACCCCTTACAAATTTGGTGATGACTTTGTTGCTACGACGGGAGCTCAAACAGCAAGCGTTTCTGTCGATGCTGAACTCGTTTTCGCTGGTTACGGTATCGATTCGCCGTTGTATAACTGGAACGACTACAAAGGTTCGCCGGACGATTACAAAGGCAAGGTTCTAATGATCCTTGTCAACGATCCGCCAGCGACAGAGGCTGAGCCGAATCTTTTCGGCGGAAAGGCCCTAACCTATAATGGCCGTTGGGTTTACAAGTACGAAGAGGCCGCTCGCAAAGGAGCCGCAGGCGTTATTCTTGTACATACAAATGAATCCGCAGGCTACGGCTGGAACGTCGTTCGCACCTCTAACGGTAACTGGCGTTACGAGATCGCCCGTTCCGAAGGTAACAAGACGCCGTTCCTGCAATATCGAGCCTGGGCGACCAACGATGCAGCGACGAAGATATTGAAACAAGGGAATCTTGACCTCGAAAAGCTCAAGACGGCTGCAAAATCACGTGACTTTAAGTCGGTAAAGACGGGCATGCGAGTCAAACTCGACCTGAACAGCGAACTCAAAACATTTGATTCGCCTAACGTCGTCGGCAAGATCGATGGTTCCGACTCCAAACTAAAGAATGAGTACGTAATTTACACCGGACATTGGGATCACCTTGGAATTGGCGAAGCTGACGCGACCGGAGATAAGATCTATAACGGTGCGTACGATAATGCGTCAGGAATCGCTGCAATACTTGGAATTGCTGACGTGATCAATAGACTTCCAAAAAAAGAACGTCCAAAACGGTCGATATTCTTCCTGTTTCCTACAGCCGAAGAACAGGGCCTGCTTGGTGCCGAGTATTTTGCCACGCATCCAATGCTACCGCTTAACAAGATCGCTGGAAATGTGAACATCGACGGCGTTAATTTCTTCGGAAAAACACGCGATTTTGCGGCTTTGGGTTCCGAACGTTCGTCGCTTGGCGATATTGTTCAGTCGATTGCCGATGAGCGAAAGATGAAACTTGAGGGCGACATGTCGCCGGAGCAAGGGTTCTTTTTCCGTTCAGATCATTTTCCATTCGCAAAGGTCGGAATTCCGGCAGTATCGCTGCGTCATGGCGATGATTTTTTGAAACCGTTGACCGGCGAGGCGTTGAATTTCTTCAAGAATTACAACGCGAAATACTATCACCAGGCGTCGGATCAGTATTACGATTGGTGGGACGCTGGAGCGATGGTTCAGAATGCTGAGTTGGGGCTTGCGATCGGACTAAAGATCGCGAATTCGCCATCGATGCCGCGATATAAAGACACTGACGAATTCTCGGCGCCGGACAAAAAGCGATTCAAATAATGTCAGAAACTTTTTACATTACCACTCCCATTTACTATGCGAACAGCCTGCCGCATCTTGGGCATCTGTACACTACGATCGTGGCAGATGTTGTTGCACGGCATAAGCGTCAGCGTGGATCTGAAACGCTATTCTTGACCGGTACTGACGAGCACGGGCTTAATATTCAGCGAGCTGCTGAGAAGAATGATCGAACTCCGCAGGAGCAGGTCGACGTTATTTCAGGCGAACTGAAGCGGATGTTTCACGATTTTCGTCTAGATGGCGAAAATGGCGGTTACGACATTTTTATGCGTACGACCGAGCCCTTTCATTACGCCGGAGCTCAGCATTTATGGCGTGAGATCGCAAAGGGCGTCAGCCCAAAAGGGAATCCGAACATTTACAAGGCGTTTTATCGCGGTTGGTTTTGTGCGCCCTGTGCCGAATTCAAGACCGAAGAGCAGTACGTGATGGTAGAGGGCAGCGATATTCCGCATTGTCCGATACACGAACGCCCGCTTGATCAGGTTGCTGAAGAAAGCTACTTTTTCAATCTTTCGGATTACCAAGATTTCCTCCTAGAAATGATCGAAAATGATCCGAATTTAGTTAAACCAGAAGCTCGTCGAAACGAGGTTATCTCATTCATAAAAGGTGGTTTACAAGATCTCTCGATCAGCCGGCAGAAGAGTTCGGTAGCTTGGGGTGTTCCTGTTCCGGATGACGACGATCATGTGATGTACGTTTGGATGGACGCACTTTCTAATTACATCACGGCTCTGGGCTTTGGAAATGATCGAGAAAGTGCTCCGGGCTTCGATAAATACTGGTCGAATGTTACGCATTTGGTTGGAAAGGACATCCTGCGATTTCACACGGTCTACTGGTTTTCATTCCTTCATGCTGCAGGTTTGCCGATCCCAGGGACGGTTTACGCCCACGGTATGTGGCTTGATGCTGATGGCCGTAAGATGGGCAAAACGCTAGGTAACGTGATTGAAGTTGATGTATTACATCAACATTTTCAAGTCGATGCGATACGTTATTTCGTGATGCGCGATATGGTCTTTGGGCAGGACGGCAAGTTTGGCTACGAAAATCTTATCGAACGAGCCAATGCCGACCTCGCAAGCGGTCTCGGGAATCTCGCAAGCCGAACATTCTCGATGATCACAAAATACCGTGACGGCTTAGTTCCGGACGGTAAGATCGCTGAGGAAAACTATCTGAATGCTCGACGAGCCGGTCTCGATCCTGATGGTCAAGAGTTAGTTTCGGTTGTTACGCACGCTCGCGACGAGTTTTTGCGGCGATTTGAGAATTTTGAGTTCAGCCAGGCTCTTGAATCAGTTTGGGCGGTAATAGCGAGAGTCGACAAGATGATCTCTGATTCGAAGCCGTGGGAACTGATAAAGGACGAGAATCAAGCCGAAACGTTGAATGCCGTGCTCTATCGAGCGTGCGAAACGCTTCGATGGCTCAGCATTTTGCTGCATCCTGTAATGCCTGAGGCGACGAAGAGCATTTATTCGCAGATAGGTCTTAGCGATGACATCTCAAAGATCGATCCGGCAGATCTGAATTGGGGCGAATTGCCCTCGGGTACTAAGATCGGAGAAACCGTCGGTGTATTCCCGAGAATTGATAAGAACAAAGTTATGAGTGAGATACAAGAGAGTAGTCAGGAGACGGTAGTCAGTAGTCAGGAGTTGGATACTGCGAGCGTTCCTGTTGTAGAAGAAGTGATCGAGAATTTCATTACGATCGATGATTTTCTTAAGGTTGAATTGCGTGTTGGCGAGGTCAAGGTGTGCGAACGCATTCCAAATGCAGATAAACTGCTGCGATTCGAAATCGACCTAGGTGAACCAGAACATCGGCAAATATTAGCTGGCTTAGCCGAATATTACGAACCCGAAACCCTCATCGGCCGCAAAGTCGTCGTCGTCGCCAATCTAAAACCACGCAAGATGCGAGGTCTGGAGTCGCAGGGCATGATCTGTGCAGCTAGTTTAGAGGATGATTCCGGCCCAAATCCGGCATTAGCGGCGTTTCTTGAGGATGTAGCGGTCGGTGCACGTCTAAAATAGTGTTCGTAGATTCCCATTGCCATATTGATGCGACCGCGTTTGACGAGGATCGCGATGCGGTCGTTGAACGTGCGCGGGCGGCGGGCGTTGGAGTGATGTTGTGCATCGGTACCGGCGATCCGCATAATGGTGAGGTTGCGCAGGCGGTTTCGACGGCCGAGAGGTACGACGGCGTTTATGCGAGTGTAGGCGTTCATCCGCATGATGCTAAGCTCTACGACGATGTTGCGGAAGCGAACCTCGTTGAACTTACGAAAAGCCAAAAGGTGATCGCTTGGGGCGAGGTCGGGCTGGATTACTATTACGATCATTCGCCGCGAGAAGTGCAGCGAGATGTGTTTAGGCGGCAGATAAGGACAGCGAGATCGTTGGGATTGCCGATCATTATTCATAGTCGTGATGCGGATGATGAGACGGTTGAGATTCTGTTGGACGAATACGCAACACGCGAATTAAGTAACAGCTATCAGTCGTCAGCTATTAGCCATCAGCCGAAGATCGGGATCATGCATTGCTTTGGAGGGACTGCGAAGATGGCTGAGGCTTTAATGCCGCTTGGATTCTATATCTCCTTTGCCGGCAACGTTACGTTCAAGAAAGCTGAGAATTTACGTGAAGCTGCTCGCGTAGTTCCGCTCGACAAATTGTTGATCGAAACTGACTGTCCGTTCCTTACTCCTGTACCGCATCGCGGCAAAAGAAACGAGCCGGCGATGGTGGTTCATACGGCGGAATACCTTGCAGAGCTTTATGACGTGTCGGTTGAAACGATCGCAAATCAAACAACTAGAAATTTCTTAGATCTGTTCAGATTAGACTTAAATTCGTGAAATTCATGCCATTCGTGGCAAAATCCTAGTTATGGCAAAAGAAAATTCATTCGATATTGTTTCCAAGACCGATTATGCCGAGCTTGATAATGCTCTCAACCAAACCTCGAAAGAGATCTCTCAGCGGTTCGATTTCAAGGGCAGCAAAGCGGCGGTTGAACTCAAAGACAAAGACTTGATCATGACCGCCGAAGACGAAACACGCTTGCGGAACATGAACGACATTCTACAGACCAAACTCGTCAAACGCGGCATCTCGATCAAGGCCCTTGATTATCAGAAGATCGAACCGGCGGCGGGGGGAACTGTTCGTCAGCTCGTGAAAATTCAGCAGGGAATTCCGACCGACAAGGCCAAAGAGGTCGTGCGGTTTATTAAGGACAATAAATACAAGGTCCAGCCGTCGATCCAGGGCGAGACCGTTCGTGTCACGAGCAAGGACCGCGATACTTTGCAAGAGGTTATTGCAGCCTTGAAATCCAAAGATTTTGGTATCGATATGCAGTTCGATAATTATAGGTAACTGAGCCGAACCGAGAACTCCTATGACGACAAGCGCCGATTTCAACAAACTTCCAAATGAGACGCAGCAGCGGCTGCTCGATATTCAGGCCGGGAAAGAAGGTTCATTTGTATTTCCCGACAAGGTTTCGTTAGTAAGCCTTTTGCCTGCCGCCTTTGTTGTCGGTTGGCTGATCTACGGTTATTCGTCGTCGCAAAATGCGCAATGGCAGCCGTGGATGTTCTGGTTGATCTTTGCCGTTTCGGTAGTCGCATTTCCGCTAGCTTTACTTGGGCTCGTAAGATTCATCTCTCCGAAGTTCTCAAAACTGAAAAGCGGACATTTTGTCACTCCAAACGAATACCTCAAGGTCAAAGGCAGGCAAGTTCAATGCATCGATCTCAAAGATATAGAAGCTTTGCGTCTGCTCGAAGACGACAAGCAGATAGAGATCTGGAGCGGCACACACGAAGAGCGGATCGACATTCACGATATTGACGCTGCCGCAAGACTCGACAAAGAATTCGACGGAATGAAGGCAATGGCGGTCGCTGAATTAGGCCCTATTATTAGCGATCAGAAGTATTCGCACAGCAAAGGAACTTCGAGTGTTTTGACGCTGGTCGGCGTCGTTATCGCTGCATTGGCTGGTGCCGGAGCAGCGTTTGGATTGAATTCGCTGAATCAGCGATACGCGGAAAACGTCGCTTGGCAACAAGCGAAGACCGCCGGAACGATCGAGGCTATCGACGCGTTTAAGACGCAGTTTCCGAAAGGTTACTTTACTGATGAAGCCGATCAAGCGATCGGTTCGGTGGTCGCAAAGGTAAAGGACAACTATGTCGCAAAGGTGAAGAAAGGTGCCAATCCGGAATCAGTTGCGGCGTTTGGAACGTTTTTAGAAACGGTAACCAAACGCTTGGACAGGACTGTTTTTGTTAAAATCACTGAGACTCGCGAGGTCGATCCCACGATAGTCCCCGAGCTTAAAGAACGATATGGGCAAACAGTGAGCGTCTATGAAATGACCGTTCCCGTTGCGTCGCAGCCTCGTCGGGAAAAGGTTTTTGCTGATCTCAAGCTGCTACTATCATCAGCAACGGAACGCGGATTGATCAAGGCTGAGTTGGTCGACGAAATTCCGCAAGGTGCACCGTCGATCGAAGTGATAATGACGATCAAGCCGCTGCGGTCGGTTTACCAAATGACAAACTTCGAGAACGGTCGTTATTACTCGAGTATCTATCCCGGAGCTAGTTTCACGTTCGACTTGGCTATTAGCAACGGCGACGGCACTGCACCGTTCAAAATGCAATATTTCGGTCAGGCTTTACAAGTGAACACCGGCCTCTATGACAACCGTGATAAGGAAAACTACAGCTTCGATAAGATGCTGTTTTTGTCGGTAATGAATGGATTTGATAAGGATTTTGAGACTACATTCGGGTTGGCGGAGAATTCAGTGCCCGCCGTATAATAGATCGAAGTAAATGCAACGGTTTGCCGCAGTAAAAAAGGAACTTATCTCGCAATCGACCGCAAAGCAGGTCTTCGGCCTGATCGCGGACGAAATGCGGCGCGTTGAAGCGGAGTTCGAGCGGCAGGCTTCGTCGAATATTCAGGTCATTAATTATCTTGGCGACTATTTGCGGGCTTCGGGTGGCAAACGTCTGCGGCCGGCGTTGTTGATACTGACCAATCAAGCCGCGGGCGGCGATGCGGCTGACAATGTCATTCGGTTGGGGACCGTGATGGAAATGCTGCACACGGCGACGCTGGTGCACGATGACATTATTGATAACGCCGATGTTCGACGGAACAAGCCGTCGGTAAATGCGCGATTTGGCAATCAGAGTGCCGTGTTGATGGGCGATTGGCTGTATATGTCGGCGTTCGAGACGGCATTAGGCGAGCGGTCGCTTGAAATTCTCGATATTCTTACGAGCC
The DNA here is from genome assembly GCA_937871585.1 of uncultured Acidobacteriota bacterium. Taxonomy (GTDB): domain Bacteria; phylum Acidobacteriota; class Blastocatellia; order Pyrinomonadales; family Pyrinomonadaceae; genus OLB17. The sequence goes on from CALMPJ010000083.1 coordinate 16,758, forward strand.
TCACACGCAAAATGACCGAGGGCGAGATCATTCAGATGACGATGATCGCAAGGCTCGATATTTCGGTTGAGGATTACTTCAATATTCTCCGTAGGAAGACTGCCTATCTATTTTCGGCGTGTTGCGAGATCGGTGCGATCCAGGCGAAGTCGGACGATACCACGAAGGCCGCCATGCGTAATTTCGGGCTCGATCTTGGAATTGCTTTTCAGTTAGCTGATGATCTACTCGATCTTACGGCAGATTCCGAAAGTTTAGGAAAGAATGCCGGAGCCGACCTGCTCGAAGGAAAACTTACGCTTCCACTTATCAAGCTCGTCGAGGCAGAACCCAAAATGCGAGCAGTTTTCGAGCGGATTATGCTCGATGGCAACTATGATTCGTTTTCCCGCGACCAGATACGCGAACGATTGGAATCCGCCGGGATCATCGACGATATGAAAGCGGAGGCAAGAACATTTTTGCACCGTGCGAAAAAAAGTCTTGATGTTTTGCCCGAAACAAAGTATCGTTATGCTTTGGAGGCGATCCTAAACTTCATTATTGAGCGAAACGCTTAGTCATTTCAGACCAAGGCCTTAGCGGCCGGAGTTTAAGTCAAATACTACAGTTTAAGCGGTCTTTAGCACGTATGATAGACGGTAATTCAATCGCGACTCTTGAGGCAGCGGTTCAGCAGATTCGCAACGCCCAAGCTCAGCTCACGCTTCGTTTGCAGGAGATCGGAGCCGAGGCCGATGCGCTCCGTGCTGAGATCGCCGCGCTTGAGGCGACGGCGGTGCAAATGGAACGGCGGATTGATGGTTCGATGGTCGATTCGCAGGGTCAAGCTGGAACTCCGAGTCGTATGTCGCTGGACGAATATGAGATCGCAGGCTCGGCAAATGCGGATGATCAGTCTTCGCGACGCACGGTGGAAATGCCTGCGAATGTGACTTATTTCAATCAGCATCGTCGTGTTCCTTCGCGAACCGAGAACACTCAGCCGGTTAGCCAGCGATTTGCCGATCGAACGATCACGCAGGCTTGCACTTTGTTGCTTCGCGAATCGACGCGGCCGCTTCACGTAAACGAACTCTACAATCTACTTACTGCCGGAGGAATGCAGTTTTCAGGCAGGAACCCGACGATATCGATCGCTGTTTCACTTAGTCGTAACGGACGATTTGAAAAGGTCGATCCGGGAACCTTTCAACTCGCAACACGCGATGCCGGACAAAGAGCTTCGCAGGCGTGATAATTTCTCTTCAGATCCGAATGCGTCGGAACCATATATATTGGTTCCGACGCTTGCATTTTTGACCCAAAATAAAGTAAAAAGATACGTTGTGCCGTAAAAACCTTTGTCCAAATACGGAGAAACCAATGTCAATGAATAAGTTCTCGGCCGGTCGCCTTTTTGTTGGTTCGGCAGTGGCAGCAGTGTTTGTTTTGTTGAGCAGCTTTGCTGTCAATGCTCAGAATCAGAATGTTCGACTGAGATCGAATATCAATCCAACATGTACGAGTTCGCAGGGAGCTAATCTTAAGTTCGCCGATATATATGCTGATGGCAATATCGCGGTTATGGGCTCGTACGGATGTAAAGGTGTTTTCATCTTTAACATCTCAAATCCGGACGCCCCGACATTGGCAAGCTGGTACAATCCCGGAGCGAATATTCAGTTCCTAGAAGCGATCGTAATTGGCAATCGCGGCTATTTTGGATCTGGAAGCACGGGCGGAGTTCACATTGTTGACCTCACAAATCCGGCATCGCCGACGCTGCTTGGTATTGTGAATTCAACGAACGGTAACGGTCATAACACCATTCACGAAATGATGGTGTTCGATCAGGCAGGCAAACGGTACTTGCTTGAGAATTCGAACTCGACCGGAACTCGAAACCTCAAGATCATTGACATTACAAATCCGGCAGCCGCGGTCTTGAAATGGGATTTCCTATCGAGCGACGGAGGCTGGGTCCATGCGATGCATATTCGCGGTGACCGGCTTTATTTGTCAGGCTTCTCATCCAGCACACGCGTCGATATATTCAGCATTGCAAACCTTGCGGCTCAAGCGCCGACGCTTCAGGGCTTTGTTGCGGTTGGGTTCAACTCCAATCACAGCGCATGGACGAGCGAAGACGGTAATTACCTATACAGTGCACGTGAGATCGGCGACAGTGCGGCTACAAACCCTGGAGATATAAGGGTTTACGATGTTTCGAATGCTTCGAATCCACTGCTCGTTAAGCGTACATCGATGGCAGAACTCGGAATCGTCGCGGTGACTCCGCACAATCCTGTGGTCATGGGCAACAAGCTTTACGTTGCTTGGTATCAGGCTGGAACGCTTGTCTTTGATATCACCAACGCAAACGATCCCGTGCAGATCGGACGTTACGACACGTGGCCGGCTGCGTTTACTGAGGAAGATCTGCAAGAGGTTTACGCGGACAAAGACCGGTTTGATACTAAAGACGTCATTTGCGGCACGAACCTTCGTACAAACTCGGCCATTGCGGGTTACAACGGAAATTGGGCAGTGTTCCCGTTCCTTGGTGAAGATAAAGTTCTGCTCGGCGACCTTGCTACCGGACTTTACATTGTCGATGTTTCTTCGAAGAATTGGGTAGCCGATTTTGACGGCGACGACAGAACTGACCTTTCGGTATTCAATCCCTCGACCAACTCTTGGGTTATCGAGAATAGTTTGGACAATTCGGCGACGAATGTACCGTTCGGATTCCCGACAGACAAACTGACGCCCGGCGATTATGACGGCGACGGCCGCTCGGATATGGCGATTTTCCGTCCGTCAACAGGAACTTGGTGGATAAGACGTTCGTCAAATACTAGCAGTTTCCTCGCGGTTGGATTTGGTCTGGATGGGGATATTCCTGTGGCTGGAGATTATGACGGCGACGGACGAACCGATCAGGCTGTTTTCCGGCCATCGACCGGCGTTTGGTACATCAACCAGAGCACCGGCGGATTTAAGGCTCTTCAATTTGGCGTATCGACGGATAAACCGATTGTTGGCGATTATGACGGAGACCGAAAAACGGATGTTGCCGTTTTCAGGCCATCAAACGGTGTTTGGTACATCTACAAGAGCTCAAATTCGCAGGTACATTACCAGACATTCGGCCTCGCAACCGACCGACCGGTCTCCGGAGATTTCAACGGCAACGGCGTGACTGATATTGCGGTGTTCAGGCCGTCGACCGGCATTTGGTACATCATCGATCCTTCGACTCAGGCGTTTTCGGCGTCAAACTTTGGATTGGCCGAAGATATAACGATCCCTGCTGATTATGATGGCGATGGAAAGACCGATATCTCTGTGTTTAGACCATCGACAAATGTCTGGTATCGATTGAACAGCTCGAACGGAGCATTCTTCTTGCGAAACTACGGCCAGAGCGGTGACACTCCGCTACCGTCGGCTGTTCAGCCGCAGTAGTTCCTTTGTTCCTGCAACTGTTCTTGTAACAATAGCCAAAGTCGATTCTTTAAGTTTGACTTTGGCTTTTTTGCGCCTAAGATTTCGATATGCACACTCGCAAATTGACGATCACGATCGAAAGCGGAACGCTCGCAGGCCGCGTATTCGAGCTTGAGAACGGTTTTCTTTCGGTCGGACGCGGTGATACATGTTCGATACGATTCGATCCGTTGAGCGAACGTATCGCGTCGAAACAGCACGCTTTCATAGAGGCGCGTGCAGACGGCTACTATCTCACTGACAATCAGAGTACGAACGGCACGTATCTTAACGGTTCGCCTATATTCTCGAACAGTTTACGCGACGGTGATGTCATTCAGTTTGGAAAGAACGGCGTGTCGGCAACGGTTCGGATATACGAGACGCAGGCTCAGTCGCAGACTGATTTCAGAGAAGCACAGATCGATCAGTTTCAGGAACTG
>CALMPJ010000084.1 GCA_937871585.1 uncultured Acidobacteriota bacterium
CGGAGTTCCGAGTCGAATATCCGCATCGTCGATCTGCAGATTTCCGAGGAAGTCTGTTCTCCATGTGATCGTTCCCTCGGTGATGATACCGAAACGTCTCGAGCCTGTCGCCGTCACGCCACTCGCTGAGGTTGGTGCGCTAGAAGCCCAGAACGTAGCGGGAACACTTGTTGTAGCAACTCGGCTTCCGGTTTGAAAGCGATAGCCGCTTTTTGTTCCCGATCCAAGCGAAGAATCTACAAGCTGGGCACCCATCAATGCGGTCAGTCCTACGGTGCTGCCAAACGCCGTGTCGCCGGCATAGTTGCCCGAACCGTACGTCGAACCGTAAGTCATTTGAGCCCCGTGGATCGTTCGAAGAGCGGATATCGCAGCACCTTCATTCGCCGAACGACGGCTTGCGAGCAAGTTGGGTATCGCGATCGCGGCAATGATGCCGATGATCACAACAACGATGAGTAATTCGATCAGCGAGAATCCTCGTTGGTTTTTCATAGTGTTAAGTTAGAAGCCGAGGCCGAGGTTCGGACTACTGTAACGGACTTGGATTGGACACTCCGTAGACCGAGGCGACGTTTGTAATGTTGAGTGCACCTGCGATCGGTCCGCCGTGGATCACACCGTCGGTTACGACTACGAATTTACGCGAACCGGTAGCGGTTACGCCGGTCGTTTGAGTCGGTTCAGCATATCCGCCAAAGTTAGCTGGCCTTGTAGGCGTTGCGGCGTGAGCTCCTGTAGAAAAACGATAGCCGCTCACCCATTGTTCGCCGCTAGTATAGGTCGCGAGGAATCGCTCGTCCATGATATTGACCTGTGCCAGAGCATTCAGCGAATGCTGGCCACCTGAGACACCCGCAAAGTTGCCGCCACCATAGGTTGAAGCGTATGTGTTTTGGCCGTTGACCAACTGACGCATGGTCGTGATAGCAAATGCCTCGTTCGCCGAGCGACGGCTTGCGAGCAAGTTGGGTATCGCGATCGCGGCAATGATGCCGATGATCACAACAACGATGAGTAATTCGATCAGCGAGAATCCTTTTTGGTTTTTCATAGTTTTAGTTCTGTAGTGGCGTACCACCGGTTGAAGTGATCGTGCTGCCGCTGATCGTCGTTACGATCGAACCAAAAGCACCTGAATAAAGAACGCCGTCTGTTAAAAGACTGAAAACGCGGGCTCTCGTCGCGGTAGTTCCGGTCGGTGTATCCGGAACGGAACATACCGCAAAGGCGGCTACTCGTCTGGCTGCCGACGCCCAAGTTCCATCCGACAATCGGCCTTGTTGAAAACGAACTACTCGATAGGTGATATAGTCCCGCTTATGTCGCATGGTCCCGGCCCCCAGCCGCCCGATCCTACGGGTCCGCCGTGCATTACGCCAGGTGTCGCGATCACGAATATGCGTGATCCCGTCTGTGTTACGCCGGTTGTAGTTGTTGGATAAGCCTGTGCTAAATGACAAGGAGGCGTTGTCGAAGTCCCGGCAACAGAATGGCCTGCAAATACGTAGCCCGACTTGGTTCCCGTAGCTAACGTGGGGTCAATGATGTTTACTGCACCAAGCGTTGTGAATGCGTTGGTGACAAACGGAACGCCCGCAAAGTTGCCGTTTCCGTATGTCGAAGCATAGGTCGCCTGAGCTCCGTGATAGGTGCGGAGAGATGAAATCGCCGAACCTTCATTAGCCGCTCGACGCGATGCGAGCAGGTTAGGGATCGCGATCGCGGCAATGATGCCGATGATCACAACAACGATGAGTAATTCGATCAGCGAGAAGCCTTTATGGTTCTTCATGACGTATTGTCCTTTTCAGTAATATTTCTGCCGTTTTCGGCAGTACAACAGCGGATAATTAAACAACTAACGTGCCGCGACCGTAAACCATTGCAAACATTGGGAATTGACCTAATTCAAAAGTGAGTCATTGCTATTCTTTTTCCGAATTTCGGCACTCGAAGTGACAAATAACGTCAATTTCGGCATACTTCGCATCAGTGGAAATAATTGTTTACAGAAAAGGTTCGACCGAGGTCGAAACTGAATTTGGCCGCGACGACCTGCCGGAATTGCTTGCCGACGAGAGCAACGTCGTTTGGGTCGATCTGATGGGCGAAACGCCCGAGCACATCGAAGAAGCCAAAGACGTGTTGCTAAATGTCTTTGGTTTTCACTACCTAACCGTCGAAGACTGCATCGAAGTTCGGCATCAGCCAAAGATCGAGGCGTTCGACAAATATCTGTACCTGATCGTTCATGGCATCAAGCCGGACGAAACGAGCCCGACCAACTTTGCTACCAAAGAACTCGACGCCTATCTTGGTTCAAATTTCGTCGTCACATTTCATGTTCAGCGATTTCGCAGTATCAAGACCGTGAAGCAACGCTTGCGAACGAGCACATTTGCCTGCCAACGAGGCGCCGCATATCTGCTTCACCACATACTCGACGAACTCGTCGATCTCTATATGCCGATCGTCGATGATTTTGACTCTGCGATCAATCAACTCGAAGATCGTGTATTCGAGATGAGGCGAGCGAGCCACACTGTGCTTGGCGATGTGATGGACGTGCGGCGTGCTGTTGCTAGACTGCGTAGAATTTCGGCGAGACAACTTGAGGTTCTTTATCGTTTATCTCACGGCGAATTTCCGCAGATACCGAACGAGATATTGCCTTTCTATCGCGACGTTCACGACCATCTGGTCCGCATATCCGACCTTGCCGAGGGCTATCGCGATCTTGTTAACAGCCTTTTCGATATCCATTTCTCAGTCATCGCAACCAAAACGAACGACGTAATGAAAACGCTTGCGGTCCTGTCAGCCATCGTGCTGCCGCTGAGTCTGATCGCCGGAATTTATGGAATGAACTTCGAGAATATGCCCGAGCTAAAGTCAGGCAATGGCTATTTTTACACACTCATTGGCATGGCGATCCTGGCGATCGGGCTGCTGTTCTACTTCTGGCGAAAAGGCTGGATATTTCAGGATGACGCCGAGTTTGAGTTCAAAAGCGAAGATCAGTCGGACAATGATCCTGACAAAACTTGATCGAGCAGCCGCTCGACCTGCTTGTCTCCATAACCGTAAACGCCAAGCCGCTTTTTGAACTCTGGAAAAACATCTGTGAGCTCGGTCTTTCCGCTCTCGACGATCTCGCGAACCGTCTCAAGCGGCAACGTATCACGCTGAGCCGCGGCCGCAGCTACGACTCGAAGATGCGGAAATGCCGCTGATTCCGTGCGTCCCAATTCGATAAGCCGATCGTTATCGCCATCGCGATAGGCTCGGAACAAGTCGCTGCCTAATTCGATATTGTCGGCTGACATCACGAAACGTTGCTGATGGCACGCATTCAGATCGTCAGCTTCCATCTTGCCGAAACCGTCCCAAATGTTGTCTTGATCCAGTACTGCCGGCTCTATTCGATATACTCTGGCGCCGCTATTTCGAAGTAGTTCGCAACAGAACCACATATTCACGCCGCAAAACAACTCGTACTCGAACCAAAGGTTCACCTCGTCTTCATCTTCTACATCCGCGATCTTCAGTATTTCATTCGCGACCTTGTCCTGATATTCAATAGGATCTTCACCATATTCAGTCAAGATGAACGCCGCCCGTGAGTCCCAAAAGCTACCAAAAATATCGCCATCAAGCGGCCCTGTAACCAAAGCCTCGCGAAATACGATAACCTCGCCTTCAATGCCCGCCTCCCTAAATTCCTCAACCTGAGCATCGCCCGGCAAAACGTGATAGATCATACCTCTAATGATACACCGCGATGTCCGGCTTTGCTTCTTAGAATACTCATAGATCTTTTCCGGCACGGCAGGCCGGCCCGTTGAAGCGGCGTCCTGAACAACCAATGCAATATCGTTCGCCACGTTCTTTGCGTCGGCATCGTTCTTGCTGTCCGGACTGTCCGCGTGATGTTTCACGGATTTGTTTCTAGGAACATTCCGTGGAACGGCTAACTCTGCGATGATCGCATAACTGCCGCTCTGTCAATGACTTACCTAAAATCATTGCAGAATTACATTCCAAAGCGTTCCACCGCCGTTCCAAGGCCTCGCGGAACGTGCAACTTATTGCACTAATTGCACTTACAGTCATGCAACAGCCAAATTCCGCCATTTTTGAAAAAAAGTTAAGAAGATGTCTTACAGGAGAAATTGGTGTGTCGCCGTAAAAAGTTATCAAAGATCCATGTGTGACAGAATGCTCCGTCTATAGCTTATTGTATCACTAATAATACTACCATTAACAGACTTTTTTCGGATCGGATAATCAAGGCCACCCAGATAACCGACGTGGAGCGTTGAATTTAACGCAAGTATTTTGTCCACGAGAGTTGCCGGTTCCACTTCAAAGTGATGAACAGGGTGGTGTTAGAACGAGAGAGAGACAGCGTAAATTATCGAAAGTGAAATTCCGGCGTAGACGCCAGCGAGAATGTCATCGGCACAAACTCCGATGCCCCCAGGCAGGACTTGAAGTGAGTCTATTGGATATGGCTTCCAAATATCGAATATGCGAAACAGAGCAAACCCCGCCAGCACGAGCGGCCAGCCAATGCCAAACGGAACGAAAAGAAATGTGATCAACTGACCGATAACTTCATCCACAACTGCTTCCGGAGGATCGGTATTGCCGAGAAGTTCGGTCGCACGACCCGATGCCCAGACGCCAAGAAGCGTAAAGCAAAGAAACAAGATAAGAACCCCGACATGTATCCAAGCGAATGCAGTTTCTGGAATGAAGTAGTTGGGATGTGAAGCCAAAAATGGCAACATTGGCTCGCTAAATGGTGCAAAAACAAACGCGATCGAGATTGAAGCGGCTGTCACAGCAAGATATATCCCAACACCGACCATCGACCCGAATGTTCCAGGCATTAACGGCAAATAACCGACGCCCCAAGTCGTTAGGGCGATGGCGATGTAGTCAACGATGCCGTTGGGTTTACGTTTGTCGATGGTGGTTTTCATATGAGTTACCACCAACTTTAGCTAGTGGTTACGGTGTGAAAACAAGGTTTCGGGCTTTAGCCCAATATTTAGCTAAAGCCAAGAAATTTTTGATGTACACTTTCCACGCTCTAAAGAGCGTGGCAACTTATTAAAACTCAATTCCCTGCTGAGCGTAAATGCCCGCGTGGAATGGATGTTTTATCTCACGCATCTCGGTTACGAGATCGGCGGCATCGATCATATTGTCGATAGCTCCGTCAACATTACGTCCGGTAAGAATGATATGCAAATGCGGTTGTTTTTCACGGACTGCTGCGATCTCGGCGATGACGGTATCGATGTCGAGGAAACCGTAGCTGAGCACATACAACAGCTCGTCGAAAACGAGCAGCTCATAATCTTCGCTACGCATTTTCTCGACGCAGAGAGCCCACGTTTCTTCACTGGTTTTGATGTCTTGGGTTTTGTCGTTGGTGTCCCACGTAAAGCCGTCGCCCATCGTGTGGACCTCGATGCCGAGTTTGTCGAATGATTCATGTTCGCCGTAACGGTCGGTCTTGGATTTCATGAACTGCACCATGCAGCAGTTCATACCGCGGCCCGCGGCCCTGACCATCACGCCAATGGCGGCCGTCGTTTTGCCCTTGCCGTCGCCGGTGTTGAGCATCAGTAGGCCTTTGGTATTCTCGCGATAATCTTCGCGACGCCATTTGTAGCGTTTTTCTTTGGTCTCGGACATTGCTAACTATTTCGAGTATTTTTCGATCACACGGCGAACTCGCTCAGTAGCATCACGAGGCACGCAAAAAACATTGGCACCAACATCGCCCGGCGCAAAGCCTTCGATCTTGACGAGTTTGTGTTCCAGTTCGTTGACCTTGAAAAACTCGTAATCTCCGTTAGAACGAATGAACTCGATAAGATCGTTTGGCACGTAGCCGAAATTCGAGCTCTGCTGCAACGCCATCTCCATGAGAATAACAGGCAGTTTAGTTCCTGAGAATAATGCTCGGGCACCGCGAAGCATCATCAGCTCGGCACCTTCGATATCGACCTTAACGAAATCGACCGTCTTGATATCGTTTTCCTCGAGATACGAATCGAGCGTGATCATTTTACACTCGAACGAATCCGATGTCGCCGTATCTTTAGTGGCGATCGAGGCATGGCCGGTCGGTTCGCCTTCGAAAAAGTTTAGAGTGATCGTGCCTGGCGTGTCGCCTAGAGCGAGATTGTTGATCTTAACATTCGCAGGCGAGCCCATCAGCTCTCGGTTTCGCGTCAGCTCAGCGAATGTCACCGGAACCGGCTCGAAGGAATGAACTTCGCCTTGATCTTTGACAACACTAGCAAACAGAGTCGTGTACCAACCATAGTTGGCACCGATATCGAGGCAAGTGTCACCGACGTCGACAAGTTGACGTGTGATCTCAGTGATCGGAACCTCAAATTCGCCATGGAAAAACACGGTCTCCTGCATTCCGGTCGTAAGATTGACCCAAAGTTTACGGCCATCTTTGAGATCGACGCGTAGCGAACGATGCGGATGCCGACACAGGGCAAGAGCGTATGTAAACAGCCGATAACTGCCTTTTTTTACGGGAGTGTTAAAGGTATAGAACCTGACGCCACGGAGCCAATATTCCTCAAGCTTTTGCATCATAGAGGCTGGTTCGTCGGCTCGTTTCATTAGGTGATCTTGTTGTATGTCTGACTATGCGTGATCGCCATTAGACGAGCCATTGCCATTGGTCGGCAATGCGTATTTGAGAGCCTTGACGATCGTTGTTTCGGCTTCGTCCCAGTTGCCCGAAATACTCAGGCCAGCCGCGTTTTTATGCCCGCCGCCGCCAAATTGTTCGGCAACCTTGGCAACGTTGATATCGCCCTTTGAACGAAGGCTCACGCGAAAGGAATCGTTGCCGATCTCGCGCATATAAACGGTCGCAAGTACATCGCGTGCAGCTAGCGGAATATTGACGAAACCGTTATTATCGCCGTCGATGGCACCCGCAACCTCTTTCATTGCAATAGTTTGCCGCAGCATAGCGATCTTGCCGCTATCGTCGCGTTTTACGGTGTCGAGCACTTGACGCATCAGTTCGATACGCGACCAAGGGTAATTATTGTAGACAGCTTCACCTACCTTCGCAGGCTTTGCACCGGCCTTGATAAGCTCAGAAGCTACCTTTAATGTGCGATCCGAAGTGTTTGGAAAATGGAACGAACCGGTGTCCGTAACAAGCGCCATGTAGACGCACTCGGCGATCTCCTTGGTAACGCGGCCGCCGATGGCTTTGCAGAGATTGTAGATCATCTCGCCGACCGCCGAAGCTGTCGAATCGATCCAATTTACCGTTCCGAAATGTTCGCTGGTCGCGTGGTGATCGATGTTTACGGTAAAAGCAGATTCGAGCCCTGCAATTCCCGGACGTCCGAGGTCGCTGCATTCGATAACGAATACAGCATCGTACCCGCGATCAAGAACCTTAACGTCGCGGATCTCATCGGCTCCGGGCAAGCTTTGGTACGCTGGAGGCACTTCGCCGTGAACGATAACTTCGGCTTCCTTGCCCAAACTGCGAAGCAGCCAGCAAAGCCCAAGAGACGAACCAACGCCGTCACCATCGGGCTTGATGTGGGTCGTTATCCCGAAGTTATTCTTGCTTTCAATTAACTCAACTACTTGACTTAACACTCGTTGATGAGCGACAAGCAATTTCTTACTCGGCGCTATCTCCTTCCTTTTCAAATTCCCTTTGGTCAGTTAGATCGCTGAGGATCTCGCCGACACGTGCCGCATTCTCTTCGGCCGTGTCTCTGACAAAATGCACATGAGGTGCATGTCTTAGATCTAAATTCATCGCGACCTGCTGTCGGACAAAGGTCGAGGCGTTTCGCAACGCCTTGAGAGCAAGGTCAATGTCAGCATCGGAGCCCGTGATCAACACAAAAACCTTTGCATCACGAAGATCAGGTGCAACCTGAACCTCGGTCACGACGACCGATTCGAGAGCAGGATCGTTGAGTTCAAACCCAACGACCTCAGCGATCTCTTCTTTCAACGCTTCCGCAAAACGCTCGGGCCGTCGCATGACTACAACTCCGTCGCCGCGATCTTCTCGATCATGAACGCCTCGATCTCATCATCGATCTTGATGTCGTTGAAGTTGACGAGACTGATACCGCATTCAAAGCCCTGTTTGACCTCGTTCGTATCGTCTTTGAATCTCTTAAGTGCAGAGATATCGCCTTCCCAAGTAACGACACCGTCGCGAATAAGCCGCGCCTTTGCCTGACGGCGGATAAGCCCTTCCGTAACGCGGCAACCGGCGATGGTGCCGATACGCGAAACCTTGAACAGTTCCTGTACGACAGCCTTGCCGAGCACAACTTCCTTCTCGATCGCGTCGAGCATGCCGATCATTGCTGCTCGGATCTCTTCTTCAACCTTGTAAATGATCGAGTGGAGTCGAATATCAACATCTTCGTGCTTCGCAATATCGGAAACGCGAGCCTCGGGGCGAACGTTGAAACCGATAATAACGACGGCCGTCGAAGTATCTTCGGTCTGCGTCGCCGAGGCAAGCAGTACATCAGATTCCGCGATCGCACCGACACCGGCACGAATTACGCGAACCTTGACCTTCTCAGTCGATAGTTTCTCGAGAGTTCCCTTAAGAACCTCGACCGAGCCTTGAACGTCCGCCTTGAGAATTACGAGAAGTTCCTTGATCTCAGCCTGGCCAAGCGACTCGATACCACGCTTTGTGGTCTTGAGCATCGCTGCTTGACGAGCGTGCATTTGACGCTGTTGTGCAATATCTTGAGCACGATCGACATCGGCAACGACCTGAAACGTGTCGCCGGCTTGCGGAACGCCTTGAAGACCAAGAATCTCGACCGGAGTCGCAGGCGGCGCTTCTTTAACCTCTTCGCCTCGATCCGAGAACATCGCACGGACCTTTCCTGAGAATTGACCGACGATGAACGGATCACCGACTCGCAAAGTTCCCTGCTGTACGAGTGCGGTCGCTACAGCACCGCGGCCCTTGTCGAGTTTTGCTTCGAGAACTACACCGGAAGCTCTACGTGTCGGGCTGGCTTTGAGAGCCAAGATATCGGCCTGAAGTAGTACGGTTTCGAGCAAAGTATCGAGATTGAGCTGTTGTTTGGCCGAAACTTCGACCATTTCGGTTTCGCCGCCCCATTCGACAGGCTGCAATCCGAGACCCGAAAGACCTTGCTTGACCTTGTCCGGGCTCGCACCGGGCTTATCGACCTTATTGATCGCAACGATCAGCGGCACACCAGCGGCCTTCGAATGCTCAACGGCTTCGATCGTCTGAGGCATAACACCGTCGTCGGCGGCAACCACAAGAATTACAATGTCGGTCGCCTTAGCACCACGGGCACGCATCATCGTGAACGCCTCGTGGCCCGGCGTGTCCAAGAATACTACGCGTCGCGGCTGGTCAGGATCGTCGGCATTCGGAACAAACACGCTGTAGGCACCGATGTGCTGCGTGATTCCACCGGCTTCGCCTTCGGCAACGTTCGCCTTTCGGATCGCGTCCAGCAGCGAGGTCTTACCGTGATCGACGTGTCCCATGACCGTGATAACCGGTGCTCGCGTGAATTCGACATCATCGGCATCGGCAGCAATTAGTTCTTCGAACTCTTGCTCGATCACCATTTCCTCGAAAGGAACAAAGCTGATGTCATAGCCAAAACCAGCCGCCATTTCGGTCGCCATCTTCTCGCCGATCGGCTGATTAAGCGTTGCGAAAACGCCGCGTTTGATAAGTAGCTGTACGATGTCTCGCGGCGTGATGCCCAATGCCTCCGCGAATTCGCGAACCGTTGCACCTTCTGTTAGACGAACTGCTTTGAGATTCGATGCATCGACCGCACCGACCTGATCGAGCACGCGTTCTTCGATCGTGCGCTTGACTGGTGCGTCCAAATCACGCTCGGCAAATCTGCCGCCCTTGTCATCTTTGCCCTTACGGCCTCCGCCGCGTCCCGGACGACGACGATTGTCTGCGGGTGGTGTGTAAGTGAGTTTCGGTGCTGCGGTTTCTCCGGGAGTGCCTTTGAATTGTCCGACTCGTCCCTTATCGCCAACAAGTCGCCCTGTCTTCGTAGGCCCTTCGGTGACAAGCTTGTCGCCGGCCTTTATGCCTTTCTCGAGAGCCTCTTTTGTAAGCGTAAGCGTCTTGCGAACGACACCTGTTTTGCTGACAACTGTACCAGCGGCTTGATCGGCGACAGACGGTATCTCTTCCGTCGCTGTTTCAACCGGCTCTTCGACAACAGTATCGGCGACAGGAGCCTCAACGACTACATCAGCCTTCTTTTTGAGTGTTTTAGTAGTAACGCCTGTAGATTTTTCTTCGGCCAGTGCTGGTTCTTCGACAACAGGAGCGGCCTCTTCTTCTATCTCGGATGGTTTGGTGGCGACTAGCTTTTTGACGGTCGGTTTCGCCGGTGCGGTTTCGGCAGGATCTGCGTCCAAAACTACCGCTGGCATTTCCTCTAGCGTTTCGACAGTCGCGACATCCGCCGTCGGAGCTTCGCTTTCGTGGATCGCACTGTCAGACCCATCGGCCTCTTTTTTGACGGCCTTGATGACTTTGATCGCACGCTTAGGTGCTGTTTCTGCCTTAGGAAAATACTTAAGGCGAACCTTCTCAGCAAACTCCGCGCTAACTGAATTTGATGCGACACTAACGTCGGCACCAACACGGCGCAGGTCCTCCATCACGCGCTTTGTATCTTGCTTTAGCTCGCGTGCAAGGTCGTAAATTCGAACTGATTTTCGAACTGGCATATTTTGAGATCCACACAAACCCCGCTACACGCGGGTTGTTCGAGAATGTGCGGCTCATATTTCACGCCGCACAACGCGGCCTATTCCTTGTCGTCGGTTTGGCCTTCATCTTCGTTTTCAACGGTTTCAGTTTCTGATTCTGCTTCCGGTTCTGTTTCGGCAACTTCTGCTTCTTCAACAACTTCCGGAAGCTCTGAAACTGGTTCTTCTACTACTTCGTCTTCCTCTTGCGAGGCCTCTGTTTGCTCTTCAACGGCTCCCTCTAACTCCTCGCCCTCGTTCTTCGCAGCGACGATCGCCTTTGCAGCGGACAAAATTGACTCTGCTTCATCGAGACTTACGTCGAGAGTATCAACTAGATCATCGACACTAGCTCCTGCCAAAGCTTCGACATCTTCGATGCCTTTTTCGCTTAATGCTTCGGCCTGAGCAGCGTTCACAACCTCTAATGCTGTAATCGGCACTGCCTCGCCGGCGGCCATCATGCGACCCATTTGCTTAGCAACTTCTGCCTTGAGCAGTTCTTCGCTGACGATCTTGATGTCCCAACCAACGAGTCGAGCAGCAAGCCGAACGTTCTGTCCTTTTTTACCGATCGCAAGAGAAAGTTGGTCCTCGCTGACGATGACCTCCATATCACGATTGTTGATATCGGTAATGCGAACCTGCGAAACCTTGGCCGGCGACAGCGCGTTTGCGGCAAAAACCGACGGCTCATCCGACCATTCGATAATGTCGATCTTTTCGCCACGAAGCTCTTTGATGATCGATTGAACACGCGAACCTTTCATCCCGACGCACGCACCGACGGGATCGACATCCTTCTCATTCGAGGTGACTGCGATCTTTGCACGGTCGCCAGGTTCGCGAACACACGATTTGATCACGACCGTTTCGTCATAGATCTCAGGCACTTCCATTTCAAAGAGCCGCTTGAGCAAGTCTGCGGCGGCACGCGAGCAAATGACCTGCTGTCCGCGCTGTTCTTTCGAAACATCGATGATCACGACACGAATTCGTTCACCTTGGCTCCACATTTCGCCACGCGACTGTTCCTTTTTGGGAACGATCGCCTCAAGATTATTGCCAAGATCAACGATCATGTCGCCGCGTTCGAAACGCTTGACACTGCCGTTGATGAGCTCACCTTTTCGGTCGATGTACTCGTCGTAAACCTTTTCACGGATAGCTTCGCGAACCTTTTGAACCAAGATCTGCTTCGCGGTCTGAGCGGCAATGCGTCCCATTTCTTCCTGCGGAAGCGGGATCAAAAGCATATCGCCAACCTCGATCTCGTCGCCTGCCATTTCAATTGCATCGGCAAGCGAAAGTTCGGCAGATTCGTTCTCGACCTCTTCGACGACGGTCTTTTGAACCGAGATCTCGATCATTCCTTCTTCGGAATTCCAATCGACCTGGATGCTGTCGCCTGTCTTGTCTTGTGTGCGAAATTGCTTGCGGGCAGCCGCTTTCACAGCTTCCTTCATGGCCTCGATGACCATGTCGCGGTCGAGTCCTTGTTCATT
Source organism: uncultured Acidobacteriota bacterium (assembly GCA_937871585.1). Classification (GTDB taxonomy): domain Bacteria; phylum Acidobacteriota; class Blastocatellia; order Pyrinomonadales; family Pyrinomonadaceae; genus OLB17. The sequence continues at coordinate 12,333 of CALMPJ010000084.1, forward strand.
GCAGAGCACTTCAATACTTTGTCCGATCGATGAAGTCATATCCAAATACGTGGCGGCTCGTGCCGCGATCGCCTCAATTAGCGCCTTTTAAATTCCTCTCGAAGATCGATCTTCAAGTTTGCTTTCTGAACGTCTCGAAACGGCAGCGTTACCTTGCCTATCGTTCTGTCGTCCATAGTAAATTCGTCACCATCAACCGATGTCATCTCGCCGACAAAGGTCTTCTGGCCGTTGTATGCGTTCCGCATCTTTGCCTTGATCAGACGCCCCGCAAACCGCTTCATATCGCCGATCGAGTACAACTCTCGTTCGATGCCCGGCGATGAAACTTCGAGCACATATCGTCCCGGAATAAGATCTTCGGCATCAAGCAGTTCGCCAATTTCGCCCGAAACGCTGCTGCAATCGTCCAGCGTGATGCCGTCCGTTTTGTCAATAAAAATGCGAACAACCGCATCGCGTTTAGTTCCGGCAATTTCTACATGAACGAGTTCGAATTTGTTTGACTTGGCAACTTTAGCCGCCAACTCTCGAATTCGATCTACCGTTAAACTATCAAGCATCAGAACTTAAACCCCAAAAAAATAAAAAGTGGGCACGAGTCCCACTTGATACGTTCCATCGATACGCATCGCAACAAACGATTAGTATACAGGAATATTTCTAATTAGTGCAAGCCAATACCAACGGTTAGAGCTTTATTCGTTCGGCCACTGCAACTATCTCCGCGCCGGCCTGAATTACCTTTTTGATCGAGTCCGATACGTTTTTCTCGTCAAGACCATCGATCAAATTGCCCAAGCCGGCGGCCAATGCGGCTAGCTTTGCTTTTTCGGAAGATAACGAACTCTCTTCTGCATCCGTTCCGGCCTGCGTTTTCCTCACCTCGGCGATGCCCCAATGCGTCAATCTTAGGACATTCGGTCGCGATTCCGTTACCCAACTTTCCGATACGAGATAGCTTGATATTTCATCGATACTTGGAAAATAGCCTTCGCGTTTTGCGATTTCGACAAAATCGACATCGACCGACTCGCGACCTCCGGCAGACTCGTGCATCTTGACGAGCATCTTGTGATAGGTATCCATACGTCCCTATTTCTCCATTTCGGCAGATTTCAAATACGCGATCCGAGCAGCTCCAAGAACGCCGGCTCGGTCACCCAGTTTAGCGCGGACAATCGTAACACGTTCCGCCGGGATAGCGAACGCACGTTTTTCGACCTCAGCCAATACGGCAGGTTTCAACAACCGCCAACCGGCAGCAACTCCGCCGCCGACCACGATCTTTTCCGGATTCAGTATATTTATCAAATTCGCAAGCGCGACCCCAAAATGCCGACCGGCATGATCAAAAACACCGGCCGCTAGTTCGTTTCCGGACATGGCAAGTTCGAAGACATCTTTCGAAGTCCCAACGCTTAGGCCGACATCTTTTGCAAAACGTACGATCGCGGTGCCCGACACGTACTGTTCAAGGCAGCCATTGCTTCCGCATCCGCACATCGGGCCGTTCGGATCGACACAAAAATGCCCTATCTCGCCGGCTGAACCGTCGGCCCCTGAATGTGGTTTGCCATCGACGATCAGCCCGCCGCCAACACCTGTGCCGAGCGTAATTCCGATCACAGTCCTCGCGTATTTAGAGGCTCCGAGCCAATGCTCGCCGATCGTCGCCGAAGTTGCGTCGTTGACGACAAGAACCGGAACGTTAAATTCGTTTCGCAAAGAGCCGCCAAGATCAAAATGATCCAACGCAGGCAAATTCGGCAATTTTGAAAGAATCCCTTCGGGCGTTGTACTCGTGGTAGGAACTGCGGCGGAGATCGCTAGCGGCTTTCGCACCTTAGATCGCTGAATGACTCCAGCGATACCGGAAACGATCGCGGCAAACACGACCGAAGCATCACCGCCAGGAGTCTTTGACCTTAACGAAGCAACGATCTCGCCATTTGAACGAACGGCGGCAAAACGCATGTTCGTGCCGCCGAGATCCATTGCGATAACGATCTTTTTCATCTTTGAGAACGAATTATGGACGTTTTGGACGATCCGCCTCAGGAACATTCTTATAAACGTCTTCGAATTTTGCGAAGCCGTCCCTGATAACAGTGTCCATCAAGTTCGCCTTGTCAACAGATGTAACCTCGAGCAAGATCGCAGGCACATCCTTTTTGATCGCATCGTTTGTAAATGGCTTGGTATCAAGCGGCTGTTTTTTCGCGAGCTTAATAGCTGCCTCGACGGCCGCATTTGCGAGCGGTATGATCGGCTTGTAAACGGTCATCGACTGCTTACCTTCGGCAATGGACTGTAATGCGTCGATCTGTGCATCTTGGCCGGTCACAATAACCTTGCCAGCAAGGTTCTTCTTTGCCAAGGCGCTGATCACGCCGCCCGCCATGCCGTCATTCGAAACAACGAAGGCCTGTACATTGTCGCTATTTTGGGTCAATGCATTTTCTGCAAAATTCAGAGCAAGTTCTTTTTTCCAATCATCGATAAACTGTTCGCCAACGATCTTAACGTCACCTTTGTCTATTGCCGGTTGAAGCACGGCCATCTGCTCCTTCTTCATTATATGAGCATTGTTGTCGGTATTTGCCCCGTAAACCATCACGTAATTGCCTTTTGGAGCCTTTTCGAGGGCGTATTCTGCGATCTTACGTCCGATGACCGGAACTTGATGCGAAATGTACAGATCGATCTTCTCCGAGTTGATCAAACGATCATAGCTGACGACTGGAACGCCTTGAGCCTTAGCTTTGTCGACCATTGACGCTGCCTGTGTAGCATTTTGCGGAGCGATCACTAAGACGTCGACCTTTTGCGTTAACAGATTATCAACATCATTCGCCTGTCGGTCCGGACTGTTGTCGGCGACTGTGATGACACAATCTACATTTTGTTTCATGCAATGAGCCTCGAAAGCTTCGCGATCACGTTGCCAGCGTTCTTCCTTTACCGTTGCCATTGCGAATCCGATCTTTATCTTTTTGTCAGCCGGGTTCGCAGTTCCGGCATTTGTCGACTGAGAGTTGCTCGCCCCCCCGGAACAACCGGTCATAATCGCGGCGGATAGCACAACCAATACGGCGAATAATTTCATTCTTGTATACACTCCAATAACTGTATAAGTCTGTTTAAAAGGAATTAGACCAAATCTTTTTGCGTCGAGCAATGCTTGGACCGCCATAGTATTGAATCATCACTTCCAAAATCAATTAATTTTATGTTGGATCGAATTGGATTTTGCTCTTTGCTTTGCGATCAATTTGTGATTTAATTGCTCTATCAAATCTTAGCTTGGTTTTTTGTATCGATAAGCGTTCGAGATCTGGTTTTCGATTTTTACGTGATTCGTGGCGTTTTCATTGACAATGCGGCCTTGTTCGCGTATAAGATTGAAAGGTTTGATGTTTTGAAATTATTGACTAAAAGCAATTGAAGAGGAGAACTATGAATAGCAAACTGTGGATCAAAAAAGCACTTTCTTCGTGCTCGATGGTCGCGATCATCGCGACATACTCAATGGTTGGCCTTGCTGCGGAAGGCAAGGTGTCCGGCGAACTTCTTTTTGTAGGTAAGGATTCGGTAGTTGTTAACGGTGAGAACGCCGTGTCCGGACGTACGATTTTCTCGTCCAGCTCGATCGTTACCCCTGAAGGTACATCGGCGACGCTCAATCTTGGCAAAGCAGGCCAGATCGCAGTTGCTCCTAATAGCAACCTTCAACTAAATTTTGACAATGGCAACGCGAGCATCGTTCTTTCGGGCGGTAGCGTTACCGTAATTTCTGCTAGCAACGGCGTGAACGTTAATTCCCGTCTTGTTGCTGAAGGTGAGACCGCAACATCGGGTGAAACCTCTAGCTCAGCTCAAACGAACAACAAGAAAAACAACTGGTGGCCTTGGGCTCTGGTATTTGGCGGTGCCGCATTCGGCATCCTTTTCGCGGCGATCAATAGCACGGACAACCAACTCGGCGGTTCGGGTGCAGTTGTTAGTCCACCGCGTTAATTCAACTGTGTCCGGGGCTGATCTTCGGCCCGATAAACAGTTTCATCTATTCGCTTTTGAATAGTATCAGGAGGAAATTTACTCACATGTTCGGCAAAAATAGCATTCGTAAAATAGTAACTTCGCTTACCGCGATCGCAGTTTGGTGCGTTTACTCGACGGTGGCGTTCGCAGTGCCAACCGCGACAGGCGGAGATATCACAGTAATTGGTCAAGTTTCGGTAAACGGCCAAACGGCAGTTTCGAACTCGACGTTTTTAACCGGCAGTACGGTCACAACCGGTGCTGATTCATCGGCTACCATTAGTCTTGGCAAAACGGGTCGGATCGAAGTTCTGGCAAATTCCAGCGTGACGATCACTTTCTCGGCTGGAAGCATTATTGGTGTTCTTAATGAAGGTAAAGTTCGCGTTTCTAACGCCGCTGGCGTTGCAGCGACTGTTACGACCAAGAACGCTACGGTTATCGCTGACGCAGGCCAAGCTGATGTATTCACTGTCGAAGCAGAGTGTTCACACACTCACGTTGACACGGCAACAGGTTTGGTAACCATGCGTGAAGGCACGTCAGACAAGCAGGTTGCTGCCGGCTCGTCGGCGTCGGCAGGCAACGTTGAACAAGCCGGTTGTAAGCCATGCTTACGTCCTGGTTCGGCTCCGGAAACTGCTGTCGCCGGATGGCCATGGCTGCTTCTACTTGCTGCTGGAGCGGCAGGTGCGGCTGTTTTCTTCGGCACAAAGTCCGAAGATACGACACTTGGCGGTGGAGCGATCGTAGTAAGCCCCGCTCGTTAAGTTTAACTTCAATTGTTTTTGTCGCGGGTCATGTAGTCTTACGTGACCCGCATAATTTTTATGTACTTTGTGAATTATTTAACAAAGACCGTCTAGATTTTCGTTATGCGTATTGCAGTTATTGGTACAGGTTATGTAGGGCTCGTTTCGGGGGCCTGTTTTGCTGAGTTTGGAGTTAACGTCACATGTGTAGATGTTGATGCCGCTAAGATCGAGAAGCTTAAGGCCGGAGGTATTCCGATCTACGAACCCGGACTTGACGCGATCGTCTCCAAGAATGTCGAGGCCGGACGCCTTCATTTCACCACTGATATCAAAGCCGCGGTAGAACAAGCGTTGGTCGTATTCTTAGCCGTAGGAACGCCACCACAACCGGACGGCACACCAGATATGAGCTATTATCGCCAAGCCGCCAAGGACGTGGCTGAGGCGATGAATGGCTACAAAGTTCTCGTTACTAAATCAACCGTGCCTGTTGGTACCGGAAAGTGGCTTCGCGAGTTCGTTCAAGAAAATCTTGCAGTCGATACTGAGTTCGGCGTTGCGTCTAATCCGGAATTTCTTCGCGAAGGTGCTGCGATCGAAGACTTTATGCGTCCTGATCGAGTTGTAGTTGGCAGCAACGAAGAACGTGCGATCGAGGTAATGAAAGAGCTTTACCGTCCACTGTATCTTATTGAGACGCCGGTTGTTATCACTTCCCTTGAAGCGGCTGAGTTGATCAAGTATGCCGCGAATGCCTTTCTAGCAACTAAGATCACCTTTATCAATGAGATCGCAAATCTCTGCGATGCGATCGGCTGCGATGTGCACGACGTTGCTCGAGGTATGGGAATGGACAACCGCATCGGACGCAAATTCCTTCATCCTGGCCCAGGCTACGGCGGTTCTTGCTTCCCTAAGGACACTAGAGCACTAACGACCGTCGCGGATCAATTTGGCGTTGAAACCAGAATCGTTGATGCCGTAATCGAAGCAAATGAACGTCAACGCGACGCCATGATACCGAAGATCGAAGCTCTCGTCGGCGACCTCGATGGCAAGAAGATCGGCGTTCTAGGCCTCTCGTTCAAACCTGAAACAGACGACATGCGCGAGTCGCCCGCAATCGAGATCATCGCCGGTATGATCGCCAAAGGTGCAACTGTTAAGGCATTCGATCCTGTCGCAATGGAAGAATCCAAACACTTCGTCAGTGGTATTGAATACGCTACCGACGAGTACGACGCTATCGCGGGAGCGGATGCAATGGTGATCGTAACTGAATGGAATCAGTTCCGAGCTCTTGATTTCGACAAGATCAAGTTTCTTCTCACTTCGCCCAAAATTGCTGACCTTCGTAACATCTACGAACCTGCGGACATGCGGGAACTCGGCTTTGAATACGTCGGCGTTGGAAGGTAATTGCGTTTTTGAGTACTATGAAAAGAGATCGATTGAATCGATCTCCTTTCTTTTTTACAGAGCATGGTATTTACAACAAAAGTACTAGTGACCGGCGGTGCGGGTTTTATTGGTTCGAACCTTGCTGATGAGCTGATCGCCAAAGGGGCACGCGTATCGATTATTGACGACCTATCGACCGGTAGTATCGAGAATGTTGAAGACATCAAAGGCGACTTTGAATTTATCGAAGGCAGTGTGAATGACAACGATGCATTGGCTCGTGCAGTCGAAGGGGCTGAGATCGTCTTCCACCAAGCAGCCCTGCCGAGGGGTCCGCGTTCTGTCGAAAATCCTTTCGAAACGCATTTGGCATGTGTAGACGGCACCTTTAATGTGCTGCGAATGGCCAAAGAATCAGGCGTACGGCGTTTTATTTACGCCGCGTCTAGCTCCGCTTACGGTGACCAACCGACGTTGCCAAAGGTCGAGTCGATGCGTGCCGACCCGCTTTCACCATATGCTGTTGCTAAACTAACCGGCGAACTCTATTGCCGCGCGTTCAATAATGTGTACGGCCTTGAGACTTTCGCTCTTCGATACTTCAACGTATTTGGGCCGCGGCAAAACCCGTCTTCGATGTACTCTGGTGTCATCTCACGATTCATTGACGCATTAATGACCGGAAAAACGCCTGTTATCTACGGCGATGGCGAGCAATCGCGTGATTTCACTTATATAGCAAATGTCGTTAATGCAAACATCGCTGCTGCACAAACCACAACCGGCTTTGGACTAACAATGAACGTCGCAAATGGTGATCGAATTTCCTTGAATCAACTTCTCGAAACTCTCAAGACGATCACTGGCAATGAGAGCGTTCAAGCCGAATATCAGGCGGCGAGAAACGGCGACGTAAAGCATTCGCAAGCGGACAATTCTCTTGCGATAGAACATCTTAGCTACAAAGAGTTGGTCGGGCTTGAGGAAGGTCTGCGGCGAACAATCGACTGGTGGAAGTCCAGCCGATTCGCCGCCTAGGTTCTATTTCGACATCGTAAAAACGTCATTTGAGATCGTTGTGTTCACGGCGATCTCTTTTGCTTTGAAATTGCAATACGCCGTGATCTGCCCTAGATCAAACCGCTGGGCAAACTTCTCGGGAATAAACAACCCGTCGCTCGCACGGTATTTGTCGATCTCCACAGATGTCGTTCCTGGCGTTCCATTGAACTCAAATGCCGACTCATATCCCTTAACTTGCTTGGTCTTGTCATCAACGTAGAAATCCGTAAAGTTGCCGTCAGGAGCCGTGATCCTAAATCCTGACTTCCCTTTCGCTGTTGCCGGAAGTGCGTGGATCGGAAACGTCGTATCGCCGATGCGTCCAAGGACGTAAAATCCCGTTCGGTCGAGCGGCGGGAGCTTGAATGCTCCCTGGCCGTTCGTTAGCGTCTGAGTACCATCGTAGATCTGCTTGATCGGCTGAAACGGATTGTTCAGGTCAATGCGATATTTCTCGCCCGCAAATACCATCGCAAATGTCGCAGGCACGGCCTGACCAAATGCATTTACGTCGACGCTACCGCTAATCGTGAGGGACTTCAGTTGCTTGAGCTTATCTCCACCATGAGCCGCTAATACTGTGGCAGCTAGCTCACGTGCCGCCTTATCTGCGGCTGAAGTACCTGGCTTTGCTTCGGGTTTTGGCGCTGGCTGTGCAAATGCCGAAAGACACATTGCCGAAATGATTATTACGAATAGTATCGCTGATCTCATATATTTCAATTTAGCTCAAAAAGTAATTGTACTTGGTTTCAAAAAAAGAGGCGAGAGATGCCTGTGCAACTCTCGCCTCTGCTTTTAGGAGTGGAAAACTGTTACCAGTTAAACCGAACCGACAGATCGATACGTCGATTTGCCGAACCGCCGCCACCGCCGAATCCACCGAAGCCGCCGCTGGTCGAACGCGAGCGTCCGAACGAAGGCGATGTAAGCGAACCGACAGGCGAGCTCAGATTGACGTTATTGAACAAATTCTGAACATTGATGCCAAAGGTCAGGTTGTACGGGTTGCGATTGTCACCACCGCCGAACATTCCGCCGCCGCCGCCGCCCATCATTACCGGACCGCCGCCACCGCCGCCACGGTTTCCGCCGCCGCCTTGGCCGCCCCGATTACCGCCGCCTTGGCCACCACCCCCTTGGCCGGCTTGCGGATTGTTTGTTCCTGCCGAAGCAGCACCGTTTTC
>CALMPJ010000085.1 GCA_937871585.1 uncultured Acidobacteriota bacterium
TTGTGACGTTTGCAACGTTTGCGAAGATGGAGCCGTACGATAGGCTGCCTAGCCTGTCGAGCCTTCGTATACCGCGAACTTTTGGGAGATCGACAAACAAAATGCACAGAGTGTTGAACAGGCAAGGCTGCCTGTTCTACTTCGTGAACCGACAAAGTCGAGCCGCCTTCACCGCATTCGAGGCGTGCGTATCGCGGCAGCGAATCGACGATGCGTTTGAGGCCGAGCTTCTCAAAAAACTCGACCGTCTCGATCGTCTTATTGCTGTAAATGGTGACCTGATTGAGGTTCATCGGAGCGCCGACACTCTTGTCGGCATTTACGTCGCATTGAAAGAGCCGACAAGAGTGTCGGCACTCCATTACTTCCTCAACAGTTCAAGCGTACGCTTGGCTGTTTCTAGCTCTTTGAAATCTGAATACTTTTCGACAACGATCGACAAATAAGCGATCGCGTCGGCTCGCAGGCGTTCGGGAGCGTATTTTTCTTTCTCTTTTTCAATCTTGAGATTGACCTTCTGCTTGCCCTTATTTTCAGACAAATAGTAGCTACTCATTCCGGCCATGTAGAGAAACTCGCCCATGCCCGTGAATTCAGGATACGCTGCATACGTTTCCTCAAACCGCAGCAAAACCTGCTTATAAGCCTGCTTCCCCGGCCCAAACCCTTGCCGCGCAACGTCAAGATTACGCTTAGCGTCGGCTTCCATAACAGGATCGAGGGCGGGCGTAACGTTACGCTGGGCAATAGCAAACGAAGAGAAGACAAAAAGTGCTGCGGTCGCGAAAATTATGGTAAAGAACTTGGTTCTCATAACTTATTTCAGATGCTTGATAGCAACTGATGGTTTACCGTTCGCAATGGTTTCACGCGTAAACGCCTAACTCTTACTTATACTTTCCGATGATCGCCTCAAGTTTTTTCGCCGTCTCAGCCGGCCAGTGCTCCGGCGCCGTGAATATCGCATTCTTGATCGCATCGGCGAACTGATTCGGCGTTTCCTTGGCCGCGACGCGTTTGACTGCATCTTTTAGAACCAACTGAGCATTGCGAACGTTCTTGCCGAGTGTTTCGATGATCATTTCGCCTGTGACGTCGTCGTGGCCTTCGTGCCAGCAGTCGTAATCGGTGACGAGAGCGACCGTAGCGTACGCGATCTCGGCTTCGCGGGCGAGCTTTGCTTCCTGCAGGTTGGTCATGCCGATGATGTCCATGCCCCACTGGCGATAGACGTTCGATTCGGCTTTGGTCGAGAACGCGGGGCCTTCCATACAGACGTAGGTTCCGCCGCGATGGACTTTGACGCCGACTTCCATGCACGAAGCTTCGAGAATGTCGCCAAGCTCGTCACACACAGGATGTGCGAACGTAACGTGACCGACGATGCCGTTACCAAAGAACGTCGATTCGTGTGCTCTTGCTCTGGTGCGATCAAAGAACTGGTCGGGAATGCAAAAATCTGTCGGCTCATATTGTTCCTGCAGCGAACCAACAGCCGACACCGACAAGATGTATTCGACGCCAAGCATCTTCATCGCGTAAATGTTGGCACGAAAGGGAAGTTCGCTCGGTGTGAACTTGTGCCCGCGTGCATGTCGCGGCAAAAACGCCACCGTCACGCCATCCAATTCGCCCACGATAAACGCATCCGAAGGCGACCCAAACGGCGTCTCAACCGGCACTTCTCGTACATTCTCCAACTCCGGCATCTGATACAAACCGCTGCCGCCGATAATTCCAATCTTTACTTGTTCCATGTTAAATTCAGCTATTTACCGCACTTTCCTGCATCAAAAGTAGCGTCGACCAATGCCTTTAACTCACCGCTCTTTTCTTTGGCGACGAGATTATCGAGCTCGGTATTCTTTGCTTTTTCATTTTCCGACAGCATCACAGCGTAGGTTCGGAGCATGCTTTCAACCCCCGCTAGGGTAGCAGCTTTTTCGTCGTCTTTTTTGTCAGGATTCTCAAGTTTGAAAACGGCCATGCCGAACGTCATCTGCATAAGCAGTTCCCCCTTGAATTTGTTCTTCTTCTCAGGGTTCAACTTCATTATGGAGCTGCATACAGTAACCGAGACTTGGTCAGTTTCGACGAGCCACTTGAAACCAATAGACCGAACGATTTCGGCATCGGGGTCAAACGGTTTATTTTCCAAGACTTTTGAATTTCGCAAAAAATCCGAACGCTCCTTTTCCGCCTTCGATTGAGCCATAGTTGTCTGAGCCGACAATGAAAATACAAAAATTGTTAACACGATCGATAGATATTTCATGGCCATTCTCCTTTTTATTTAATGGTGAATCTAAGCAAAAATAATTCTGCCCAAACTGGAAATTTCGAGATCAAAATTGGAATCGGTCGCGGGTTAAAGAGGCTTGCCTGACGCTTTCTTTATCTTCAAAATTCTACGATCGACAATATTCCAAAAAAGGATGGACAGTTGCAACAGTAGAGACCTGCCGTCTTGTCCATCCTGATCATTCTTTCGGTAGAGCCCTTACTATTTCTTCTTCGGAGCTTCCGGCTTCTTTGGCTCAGGTTTTGCGTCCTTACCAGGTTTGCCTGTCTCAGGTGCCGGCGAGCCACCTGGTCCGCCTGGTCCTCCGGGACCGTCCGGGCCACCCGGCATTTGCTGCATTTGCTGCTGACGCTTCTGCATCTGCTCCATCATTTCAGGCGTCACTTCGGGGATCGTGAAATCGTCCGGCACCTGAACATTGTTGTCAGCGATCAGTTTCTCGATGAGTTTTTCGCCCTTTTCCTTCTCAAGTTTCGCACGAACAAAGTCTTTGACTGGCATCGGGCGCGAATTCGGTGATTCAGGATCGGTGATATTGGTCGAGATCAAGATGTGACGTGCATCATACGATTCCGTTTTGCCGTCGCCCTCTTTCGAGGCCGATGGGCCGAGCTTTCGCTCAAGCTTGATTATGTGAAAGCCGAAGTCGGTCGGCACCAATTCCGGCGAAACCTGTCCCGGCTCGAGTGCCAAGGCAGCGGTCTCAAATGGTGCCACCATGCGTCCTTTCGGCACATCTTTGTACAGCCCGCCTTGTAGCTGGCCATCGGGTCCTTTGTTGCCCGGATCTTCCGTGAACTCGTTAGCGAGTGCTACGAAATCCTCGCCGGCTTTTGCACGGTCGAGAATGCCCTGGGCCTTTGCACGTTTGGCATCAGGGCTATACTCAGGCTTCGACGCGATGTATGCATCAACCTCTTCGTCCGTTACCTTCATTGTCTCGGCTTTTGATTCCGAATAGAGGCGTGCAAGAAACTGCACTTGCTGCAATTTGACCTGAAGGTTTGTTTTGTCAACGAATTCTTTTGGTAGCTCACCGGCTGCGACTTTCTTTTCGTATTCAGCACGGTAGATGCGGATCTTTGCGAAGATATCTTTTGCTTGAGTTTTCTCTTCTTCCGAGATCTCGCGGTCCTTCATTTCAGGATTGCCGGCTTTCAAGAGCTCGATCTTTGCTGTCAAGAAATCTTGAAATTCCTGCTCATGGCTGCGAGTCTCGACGTGTCCGCCGCCGCTGATCTTCTCCTTGAGCCCAGCAAAGAAACCCTTCGGTGCATCGGCCGGAGCGGCTTCGCCCCAATAGGCGTTGATCTGCTCTTCGTTGATGAAACCGAATGGCGGCATCGGACCTTTGTCCTTATTGATCTCTTTGTCATAACTGACAGCGACGATCTCAGCCTTGATATTGTCGAGTTCCTGACGATTGTTTGCGAGATCTAGCAAGCCTTCTTTCTTGGCCTGGCTAGCAAATGCAAAGAGCTCGCGGAAGCTCTTCAACTGCTGTTTCTTGAGGTTTGGATCTTCGGCAAGACGCTTGAGGATCATCGGATTCTGCTTTGCCGCATCGGCAAGCAACATCTCGATCTCGGCACGAGTCAGCGTGTTGAACGCCTCGCTTGAATGTCCGCCGACCTTGTTTTTCCAAACAACCAAACCGCCGCCGATCAACATGATGACGACCAACAAAACCAAAGCTTTACTAATATTGCTCAAAACTACAGACCTCTACTTACAAAAAATCTCGTCCAACAAGTCAAACGAAAATCATACCAAAAAGATCCGGTTTTAACTAACGAATTCAGTTATTTTTGGGTGTTTGAACGAGTTCGAGCAGCACTCCGCCGGTCGCTGCGGGATGTACAAATGCAACAAGACAGCCCTCAGCACCGATGCGCGGAGTTTCGTCGATCAATCGAGCACCGTTTTCCTTGAGCCTCGCAAGAGCAACCTCGATATCGTCGACGTCGACCGCGATATGATGTATTCCGCCGCCGCGCTTTTCTAGAAACTTAGATATCGGCGAGTCGTCGCTCGTAGGCTCAAGCAGCTCAACGCGTGATTCACCAATAGGCAGCATCGCCACACGAACCTTCTGATCCTCGACAACTTCGGTATGAACATTCTCCAAACCGAGAGCGTTCGCCCAAAACTTCAGAGCTTCGTCGATGCCTTTCGTGGCGATGCCTAGGTGGTTTATTTTCATATTCAAATGCCGCAAGTCGCACCATAGTCGACCATAAAATCTAAGTCATAATAATGCTGACGAGATTTGTTAGGCCAAGACGAATAGTATTCTCGGTAACGCCACACAGACTTTCCATTTAACCTTACAATCTCATTCAAAATCTCACGAACCGTTGCATTCTCCAAATTAATCGACATCGTCGGAGGTTTGGGAGAACATATGCCTCCACAACATATAATTGGGATCCTATTAATTTGTTGCATTTTCAACGAGTTCACAAACTCAGGGGCTTTTTGTAAGGAATTCAGCAACACTTCCTTCGTTACATTTTCATACTTAAACAAGGGAATTCGGACATCAAGAATCTTATAGTCCTTCTTAGGAAACACGTTCACGACGCCGTTCCTCTCGCTCCATTCATATTCCGGAGCCGCTGCAACTATTGCATCCAGAGCGAATCGTAGCGTTTTACCTGCCGGTTTGGGAGAGATCAGAATCGGATCGGTTTCTGAGTCTTCTTTGGCCTTAGAAAATCCACCAAAAGCACGAGTTGTCGAGAAAGCGGTCATAAGCCACCAGCTGATTTCTTCGGACTTTTGGTCGCCTTGTATTTCGAACAGTCGATAGAGTACAGGCTCACCATCTTGTCTCGTTCGTACATTTGCTTCCTGTGCGATAATTTGTGTCGTCGAGACCAAAGTTACAAGAAATAAAATGATGAACGTAGTTGCTGTTGAGCCACGTCGCATCAGCAATCGAACATTTAATAAGCACATAATCACCCCAGAAGTAGTTTCTCGACCGCCGAATACGGATCGATCGACTTAGAAGCGATATTCTCGGCGAGTTCGTCGAGCTTGTCTTCGGTTCCATTTCGGCTCATTAGATCCGACAAGAGACGTTCCTGCAATAGCTCCGTAAGCCGCCATTTTGCAATGGCTTTGCGGCGAACAGTGCTGCCTTCGCTGGTTGTTTGATATTTGTAATATGCCGCTATGGCGGTTGCGAGGTCTTCGATGCCTTTGCTTTCGGTGGCGACGGTCGGGACGATCGGCGGATGCCACATGTCGGGGCGATGGGCTAGGGAAAGCAGGGCTTCGAGTTCCTTTTGAGTTCGCAGAACGCCTTCGCGGTCGGCTTTGTTGATTACAAAAACGTCGCCGATCTCCATAATTCCGGCTTTGATCGCTTGAATGTCGTCGCCCATTCCGGGCACCAGCACAACGACCGAAACATCCGCAGTCTTTACGATCTCAACTTCGTCTTGCCCGACGCCAACGGTTTCGACGATGATCTTCGAATAGCCTGCGGCATCCAAAATTGCGACCGCATCAACCGTCGCACGCGACAATCCGCCAAGATTCCCACGCGTCGCCATAGAACGAATGAACACGTTCTTATCCAGCCCCAGCGTCGCCATCCGGATTCTGTCGCCCAATATGGCACCGCCCGAAAACGGCGACGAAGGGTCGATGCAGACAATGCCAACGCGTTCGCCCGCGTCTTTGTAATACAACGCAAGCTTATCGACCAACGAAGATTTGCCCGCTCCGGGAGCACCGGTAATGCCGATCACTGTCGCATTTCCCGTCCGCGGAAACACGGCCTTCATCAACTCCGCCGCACCTTCGCCCCCGTTCTCAACAGCAGTGATCGCACGCGCGACGGAGCGAACTTCTCCTGAGAATAGCTTTTCGATATCGATCATTTGTTTGAGTTTGGCGTGTCTATGCCGAGGTCCTCGCAAATCTTCTTTACGAGTTTATCTTTGATCTCACGATGTCTCGGAATGGCCGTCAATTTTCCGGAGCGTACATTTTTATAAACCGTGTGGCTGCCGCCTTCGCGATAAAACAAGCAGTTACGTTGTTCCAAATGCCGGATCAGCTCTTTGAGTTTCATTTAGGCCAACTGGAAAACAAGATCCTCTTTTAGACTATTTGCGTTTGATCGTAGCTTCTCATCGGCCTCATCACGATAGCATTCTAAGATCAACTCAACGGCCTCGCGCAGATTTTGCCGCGTTTCTTCGAGAGTTTCTCCTTGAGTATTGGCTCCGGGAAGCTCGGCAACGTATCCGATGTAGCCACCCTCTTCTGCTCGTTCAAAGATCGCCGTGTATTTTATATCGCTCATAACTTCAACTAATTCTGACATCTTTGCGCCGAATTTCCAACAAAAAGGGCGAGCCGGAGCCCGCCGAGTCTTTCGCATACGTTGAAAGCCCTTACTGACGTGCGGTCTACTGAGACAAACTACATCGTTCCTTCGTCCGCCGATGGCCCGTAGATCGACGGCACCGGAATGTCGTTTAGGCGAAGATAGACCGACAACTGGCCGCGATGGTGAATGATGTGGTTCATCACGAAAGTTCGCATCACAGCGACCTTTGGCATTGTAAAATAGACCTGTTCGCCGTTTCGCATGGTCCAATCTGTCATGAATGTTTCGTCCGAAGTTTCTGCCAAAATTGCTTTGGCATTTGCGATGTGATCGTCGAAAAACTTGAGCAGATCTTCGCTCGTTTTCGGCTCGAACGGCGTGAAATCCATACCTGCAAAATCGAGAACGTCGCTCTTACACGTCTCTTTCGTCCATCCGAACATTTCCGCGACATGAACCGCCAGACGTCCCATCGTCATCGATTTTTCATGCGGTTTCCAGTCAAATTTATCTGCCGGAACACGCTCTAAAACCGCACGCGTGACCTTTGCCTCATTCTCCAACTCGCTCAAAAATGCTCCGGCCAAACGGCCCGTGCTCGTACCTGTAGAACTCATAATAGATCTCCTGTAATTGAATTTAGAAAACGATACTACCACGCATGTTGCAAAGATGCAACATGAAACACTACATTGCTTTCAGCAAGTTCTTCGCGATCACTACACGCTGAATTTCGCTTGTGCCTTCGCCGATGGTGCAGAGTTTGCTGTCGCGCCAATATTTTTCGGCGGGGTAGTCCTTTGTGTAGCCGTAACCGCCGTGGATCTGGACCGATTCCTCGGAAACTCGTACAGCGGTTTCCGAGGCGTAGAGCTTTGCCATTGCTGACTTTTGCGTAACCGGCTTACCCGCGTCTTTGGTCGCGGCGGCCTGCAAGGTCAGCAAACGGGCACATTCGATCTGCGTCGCCATGTCAGCGAGCTTGAATTGGATAGCCTGAAATTCGGCAATCGCCTTGCCAAACTGCTGCCGTTCTTTGGCGTACTTAACGGCCGCTTCGTAAGCTCCTTGAGCGATGCCGACCGACAACGCTGCGATCGAAATGCGGCCGCCGTCGAGCACCTGCATACATTGCAGGAAGCCTTCGCCTTCGTTTCCGAGCAAGTTCTCCTGCGGCACGTGACAATCTTCGAACACAACCGACGCCGTCTCAGACGCACGCATTCCGAGCTTGTTTTCTTTTTTATCGCCTCGGAAACCTTCCATCGTTTTGTCGAAGATGAACGCCGAAATTCCGCGATTTCCTTTCTCTTTATCGGTCACCGCAACAGCAACAAGCGTGTTGCACGATAGAGCATGCGTGATGAAATTCTTCGAACCGTTGACATTCCAACCGTCGCCGTGAGGAACGGCGTTAGTGCGCGTTCCTGCGCTGTCCGATCCGGCCTGCGATTCGGTCAGGCCCCACGCGCCGAACGATTCGCCGGTCACGAGCGGGACGAGATACTTCTGCTTTTGCTCTTCGCTGCCGAACATATAAATATGGTTCGAGCAGAGCGAATTGTGCGCGGCGACGGACAAACCGACGCTGCCGCAGACGCGACCAAGTTCCTCAATGATCGTCGCGTATTCGACATAGCCCATTCCGGCGCCGCCGTAAGATTCGGGAAAAACGACGCCCATCAGGCCGAGTTCGGCGAGTTTCGGACGAAGTTCGGCAGGGAAATGCTGCGATTCGTCCCATTCCATTACGTTGGGCTTGATCTCGCTCTCAGCAAACTCGCGAACGCTGTACTTTATTTGTAATTGCTCTTCGGATAGTTCGAAATTCATACGTTATAACAAAAGATTATGGTCGCATAATGCCGAACAACGGCGCAAGTTTTTGGTGTAGAATTAACATATGAACCCGAATATCCTGACAACCGACAACGAGATCCGCGAGATGCTTGAGGCGACAAAGACGATCGCTGTCCTAGGTATCAAGCCCGAATCACACGCGTCGCAGCCTGCCTTCTACGTTCCGAAATACATGGCTGATCATGGCTACAAGATCATTCCGGTGCCTGTTTATTATCCTGAAGTAACTGAGATATTAGGCGAGAAAGTCTATCGCGATCTAAACGATGTTCCCGGCGAGATCGATCTGCTCAACGTCTTTCGCCGCAGCGACGACATCACAAAACATACGCTCGACATCCTCACCAAAAAGCCGAAAGGTGTCTGGTTCCAACTCGGCATCCGCAATGACGAGGTCGCCGAACGCCTAGCCGACGCCGGTATCAAGGTCGTCCAAGACCTCTGCCTGATGGTCGAACATCGGGCTCTATTAACCTAATAATTTCTTCACTTCCTCAGCAGTCAATTCGCGGCTGTGGCCTGATTTGAGGTATGGATCGGAGATTTCGCCTATCTTGGTGCGGCGGAGTTTTACTACGCTGTGGCCGACCGAGTCGAACATTTTGCGGATCTGCTGATTGTGGCCTTCGTGAAGCGTGACCTCGTACCAGCCGTTCTTGTCGGTCGGTTTCAGATCTTTGATCTCGGCAGGAGCGGTTTTGAAACCGTCTTCGAGCAGAATGCCGCGACGAAGTTTGTTGATCGCGTTGTTGTTCGGCAGGCCCTTTACTTTCACCTCGTAAACCTTGGCGATCTTCTTGGAAGAAGCGACGTAATTCGTGAATTTGCCGTCATTTGTGAGAATGATCAGGCCCTCGCTGTTGTAGTCGAGACGGCCGACGGGATGGAGTTTGCCTTTGCCTTTGACGAGATCGACAACGAGCTTTCGGCCTTCGGGATCGGCCGCTGATGAGAGATAACCTTTGGGTTTATTGACGAGAATGTAAACGTCCTTCTTGGCTGCGACCTTAGCATTAATAAGCTTGCCGCGAACTTTGATGTGATCTTTCTCAGGATCGGCCTTGGTGCCGAGTTCCCGCACAACCTTGCCGTTGACAGACACGACGCCGTCGAGAATAAGCTGCTCGGCACCACGACGCGAAGCGATCCCGGCTTGGGCAATGAGTTTTTGCAGTCGTTCCATCATGCGAATTGATGATATTACAGGATTTACGCTTCCGTTTCATCCCCGATCGCAAATACTTCGTTAGCAGATGGCATTTGTTTGTACATGAACTCGTTCGCTTGGTAAACAAAATCGCGTTTGAACTGCTCGTCGTGGCTTTGAAGGGCAGAAATGTTCAGAAGTTCGCCGTCTGCTAGTTCGAGGCCGAGGGAAAATATCTTGTCGCCGTCATTGTCGAGGTCTTCGACGAGCGTGAAGCCGCGGATATTTTCAAATCTATAATTCGCCGACCTGCTGCCCGCGATTCCACGCCTTGAATAGCTGACAGTTTCGGACGAACGGTCGATGACTATTCGAGTGATCGGCGCCTTAAAGATGATCCAATAACCGGCCGCGACCGCCGCAACGCCCATAAACATATGAGCGATCAGTACCCATTGTTGGATATCTTTGAAATTTGCATAGCAACCGGCCGCACCATAAACAAACGTCGCCCCAACACCCGCAAAGAAAAGCCCGAACAGCCAAAGGCATCCGGGCGTTTCCTTGATAGTCAGGGTTTGGTTGGTTCGCTCTAGCTTCACAAACTGCTCAACAAGTTAAGTAGTAGTCGTATGAGAGGCTTTCATTAACCTATTTATTCGCTTGATCAATTTTATTGACTTTTGTTTGTCACGGCCAATTGGTATGCGGAATTTAGTACTTTTGCGATTGACCAAGGTCATTTGGAGGTAGTATTCAACACGAAGTAGTCGCTTAGGACGATAAGTAGAGAACTTGTTAACTTGATGAAAATGAAATCGCTCTGTTCTACCGCCGACCAAACTCGAGTGAGTCAAATCGACGTGACGCGATGCAAAATCAATGTTCACTGCGGTGACTTCGTTCCCGATCAACCATCTAAAGCTACCGTCGAGAATCGTGTACCACGCAATTAAAACAAGGAAGGCGAAATATCCTAAAAACTCAAGATTCTCGGAGTATGGTAATAGCCGGAAAAAATAGTTGCCTACGACAAAGAGCACTATCCCGATACAAAGTACTACAGCCGCTCTGATAAACCAGTCAAGGACAGAGCTGTATGATATGACGATTCGCTCAGTTTCTTCGTTCAAGCTCATCGCTATTGAACCAAGTCTTCAAAATCTTCGATGCTAGGCAATTCAGACAGGTCTTTTAGCCCGAATTGCAGTAGAAAATCTTTCGACGTGCCGTACATCATTGGGCGGCCGACTGTTTCTTTGCGGCCTTTCGCTACAATGAGGCGTTTGTCGAGGAGCGTTTTGATCGCTGAGGTGCTTTGTGTGCCGCGAATTTCGAGGATCTCGGGAACTGTCACCGGCTGTTTGTAGGCAATTACAGCCAATGTTTCGAGCGAAGCGATCGACAGCTTTGCCGAAGGGCGTGTCTTAAGGAACGCACGGATGTCTTCATGCAGTTCAGTCCGCGTCGCAAGCTGATAGCCGCCGGCGACTTCGCGAACCTGCAGGCCGCTGCCGCGTTCTTCGTATTCCGCAGTCAACTGCTCGACAGCGGCCTTTATCGCGCCTTTGTCTTCGTCGAGCACCTCGCCAAGCAGCTTCGCGGAAACTGGTTCTTCGGCAACGAAAATAAGAGCCTCGACCAGAGCGACAAGCTCGGCCGGCGAACGTGTGAGTTTTGGTTGAACGGCTTCGTCCATAACTTAAACTTTCTTCAATAAAATATCGCCAAACGTCGTCGCCTGCGTCAGTTTCACGTCGTCGGTTCGAACGATCTCGAGTACGGCGATGAAGGCTGTAACGAGTTCACGGCGGTTGTGCATTTCTTCAAAAAAAGTGAGGAGGGTGGCCTCCCCCGAAACGAAAATTCGCTTCTTCAGCGATTTGATCATGTCGGCGAGCGAGACTTCCTCGCGTTCGATCTCCATTCTCACGTCGTCAGCATGACGCGCGGCGATCTTTTGGAAAATGGTTAACAGGTCGAAAACGCTGGCGTCGACCTCGGCGTTGTTCTCGTCCGATTCGATCGGCCCGCGCGTGAACGTGGCGGCCTCGATCTCGCTGCGTTCGTGGAGCATGCCGGCAGCTGATTTGAACTTTTCGTATTCAAGCAAGCGATCGACAAGCTCGCGGCGCGGATCGTCAAACTCTTCCTCGTTCTCTTCGGCTTTCGGGTCGCGAGGCAGCAGCATCCGCGATTTGATCTCGATCAACGTCGCCGCCATCACGAGAAAATCAGCCGCGACAGCGATATCGAGTTTCTTCATTAGCCGAATGTACTCGAGATATTTCTCCGTGATCTTCGCGATCGGAATGTCGAAGATATTCGCCTGTTCCTGCTTGATCAAAAACAGCAACAGATCGAGCGGACCGGCAAAATCACCGATCTTTACTTTTAGTTCGTCGCCACCGCGCAGGATCTCGGCCTGTTCGCGGTGAAAGTCAAACGTCAGCTGATCTACCGTCGTTTCCATGAATGCTAAATCTTAACGCAAAGTTACATTCATCGCGAATCACAAAGTTTGGCAATTTCGAAAGTTAAGTTTACTATGCCTAAGTCGGGGAATCGGATTCCGATTTGTGTTGAGTTTCTAGTTTTATCTATTTTCGTTAAACAAATGATGCACGGGCCGAGAACATTTCCAGACCATGAACTGAGCGCTCGTGATCAAGCGCGTGACTATTATTTGCGAGATCGCGAATCCGCTACCGACAAGTGCGGCTATTGCAACGTCGATGTAATTTGGCGCGAGTTGCTTCCTGCCGAGTCCAGAGTCTTTAAGTACACGTCGACAAAAATTGTTTGGTCGAACAACGGCAAGATCAAGAAAGGCATTCCTGCCACGGTCGAGCATATAGTGCCGCTATCCGAAGGCGGCGGAAACCTAAAAATCAATCTCATGGCAGCTTGCTTTGAATGCAATCAACAAGCTGCCGCAGACAGACGGAACCGACCTCGTACGAAAGAAAAGACCAGAATCCTCAAAGGCAAATGGTAGGCTAATACAGTTCGAGCTTACTTGTGCCCCTACTTTGTCTCTCGAAGGTAAATAATGTAATCGATCGCCGGCGGAGCGACGCCTGATTCGCGGAGCTTCAGCATTATGTTTCCGCGATGTATCGACGAATGCAGCAGTACGTGCGTTAGCAATTCGCGGTATGTGTTCTCGTAGGCAATGCCTTCGCTGGTGCGGTATTTCGCTTTGATATCAAGACCTTCGTCGTCGAAGCCGGCGAGTAATTCTTCGAATCGAGATGCGTTGGTCCGTGCAAGTTCGCTGCATTCGGCGATCGATAATTCCGGCCAGAAATCGAAGCCTGTTGAGTCTTTGCCGTACAGACGTTCGTAATATTCGTTCTCAGTAACTAGAATATGTGCGAGGATCTGCCGCGAACGGTTGTTCTCAGCATCTCGAACTGCGGCGACCATTCGACGATTTGCCCAGTCGTTGTAGCGAAACAGTTCGCGAAGATGCTCGATGGTTTGCATTACTCGACGGCGTAGCGTTTGAGGTCTTCAAGAGTGACGACGGTTAGAGCGGCCTGATGCGTTGCTTCGAGATAAACTCTTGGAGCCATGCCGTGTTCCAACGCTTCACGCCAGCGGAGCATACACAAGCACCATTTGTCGCCGGCGACCAATCCCGGAAACTGGAACTGCGGCATCGGTGTTGAAAGGTCATTGCCGACTGCTTTTGAGAACGCCAGAAACTCGTCCGTTGCCTCGATGCAAACGGTATGTCTGCCGACGTCGTCGACGCCCGTACGGCAAAAACCGTCGCGGTAAAAGCCCGTCATTGGATCCGTGCAGCAGCTTTGCAGCTCACCGCCAAGCACATTCTTAGGCTTCGGCATATGGCCGTTGCCGTTTCCATTTCCGTTGGTGTAGCTCATTTCTTTGTCGTCGTCGGCGTGAACTTCTCAACGGTATTTCCGCCGCCGTTGTCAGTAACCGAAGGCCGCTTGCCGTTCACATATTTGGTGTATTTGACCGAATTATTCTCGCCATTCAGGACGATGCTCATTATGCCTTCGGCGGTCAACTGATTGTCATTTCCGTTGAGTGTCACTTGACGACAATGGCCTTTGATCGTGACCACGCTCTTGCCGCCATTGATCGTTACCGTGTCAAACTTGCTGCAGTTAACGGTTTGAGCCTTCTGGTTTCCTGACACACTGATAATGTTCAGCGGCTGCATCGTATCAACCTTTACTACGTCCGCAGGATCGACAGGCTCTTCGGTCGGCGCGGGCGTCCGAGTCGGCGTCGGCGTACCGCTGAATTTTTCCATTTCGTCCTTAGCAATGCCGCTGCGGAGGTCGCACGCCGCGAAAACGGTCAGGGCAAGCAATAGTGTTAGCGAAATTAAGCCTTTCATTTAAAGTATTTCTAGCGCTTTTTCGATCGGTCGTGCAAGCACGGCCTTATCACCAACCTCGACGATCGGACGTTGTAGAATGCTCGGATACTTCACCATCGCCGCTATAACTTCCTTGTCGCTCGAATCTTTGTCGATGCCCGCCAGCTTGAAATCAGGCTCGGCACGTCGCAGCACGTCGAACGGTTTCATTCCGGTCTTCTTGAGCAATTTCGTAAGCTCTGCTTCGGCAAAAGGCTCGATGAAATAGTTTACCTTCTTCCAATCAATGCCTTTCGATTCGAACAGCTTGTTCAAGTTACGACACGTCGTACAGGTTGGTTTTTCGTAAACGGTGATCTTAATTGCCATAATTCGTCACAATTCTGCTTTCTCTTCAATATACAGTTTTGCGATCCAACGCCCTAGCAGTACTAAATTTGGAACTGTACATAATGTGGTCAGAAAAAAAATCGTACCTTGGGACGTTGTATGAATGAGCAAGAACGCTGCGAACATGACCATCATGCTCCACGGCAATCCCAGAAACCACATTGGCATGAATGGAATCGTGTTGGCTCGTGTAAAGAAATATAAACAACCGGCCCCGATGATCAACAAGATATAGATCACGAGAATTATGGTGGCGTTACGTCGAGTGCTTGTCACAGATTACCTGATACCTGTTTTCTGATAAACATCAGTAAGAGTTTCCGCAGCGATCGACCTCGCTTTTTCGGCTCCGCGGTCAAGTATCTGTCTGAGTGAAACATCATCGTAATCGGCGATTCGTTGTTGGAATGGGCGGAGAGATTCGACAACGGCTTCGGCTAGTTCGCCTTTGAATTGACCGTACATTTTGCCTTCAAAATGGGCGACGCAATCTTCGGCGGTCTTCCCAGAAACGAGTTGGTAGATCGTGAGCAAATTGTTGATCGCTGGGCGAGTTTCGTCAAAATTGATGTCGGTTCCGCTGTCGGTGACGGCGCTTTTTATCTTTTTGGTGATCGTGTCGGCATCGTCAGTAAGAAAGATCGAGCCTTTGGGATTCTCATCCGATTTCGACATCTTTTTCGTCGGGTCTTGAAGCGATTTGATGCTCGCTCCGGCTTTTGGAATGTACGGTTCGGGAACCTTGAACGTCTTACCAAAATCACGATTGAATCGTATCGCAAGGTCACGGCTCAGTTCGAGATGCTGCTTTTGGTCTTGGCCGACAGGAACGAGGTCAGTTTGATAAAGCAAGATGTCGGCAGCCATTAAGACAGGATAGGTGAACAGGCCAACACTTGCCTGCTGCTCATTTTCTTCTTCTAACTCCGCAATGGCAGTCCTGAAAGCGTCAAAGAACTCGCTCTGTGGAATATCCCCACCGGCAAGCATTTTCTCCATCGATTCTTTCTTAATTCTTGATAGGTACCTTCCCAATACACCGTCAAACCTGTCGTCAGAAGCAGGGAATTTAATTCCTTGGGCTTCTTCGATTTGCCTTACAAACGAGCGGTAATACTCGACATCTTTTTGATTGGACTGTCCTCGCCCAAACGATTTTTGTCTTTTCTCTTTGAACTGCGTCATTCGCCCAAGCTCGCCCATACGAGCGACACATGAGAGGACCCAAGTCAATTCAGCATGTTCGGCAACGTCGGATTGAATAAATATAGTAGAACGCGACGGATCGACGCCTGCGGCGAGATAAACGCGTGCGAGATCGAGCGTTTTTTGACGCAGTTTCGCGGGGTCTTGCGGCAGAGTGATCGCGTGAAGGTTGACGATGCAGTAAAACGCCTCATATTCATCCTGAAGCGCGACCCAATTCTTGAGAGCACCCAAATAGTTGCCAATATGAAGCTCCCCCGTAGGCTGAGCGCCGCTGAAAATACGTTTTTTCATCTAACTAAAACCACGGAGTTACCAACAAATACCGCATCAGAATGTAAAACGGCCACATGATCGCACCGACAATGCCCATATAGACGAGTACGATCAAGATCAGGAAGCCGTATTGCTCGAGCATGTCAAAGAGCGGCTGAAAACTCGCAGGCAAGAATGTCGCAAGAACTTTACTACCGTCCAGTGGCGGAAAAGGCAGTAGATTAAATACAGCGAGCGATACATTCAGAAAGATCAGATAATTCAAAAAGGTCGCGATGACCTTATACATACCATCGAGTTGGCTGCGAATGTCGATCACATCGGTTTCGATCAGAGTTTTGAAAATGACAAAACCTATGGTCGCCAAAATGATATTTGCCAAGATGCCGGCAATGGATACCATTACATTCGCCTGCTTATACTTGGTCCAATTCCGCGGATTTACGGGCGTCGGTTTGCCCCAGCCGATCAACGGAACAATGGCACCCGTCGTAAACGTAACTACAAAGCTAATTATCGGTATAAGTAGTGTTCCAATAGGATCGGTATGTGCAACAGGATTCAACGTGACTCGGCCAAGCATATAGGCCGTATCGTCACCATATTTCCACGACATCCAAGCGTGTCCGCATTCGTGTGCGGAGATAGCCAATAGCAGTACCACTATGTATGGAACCAAATTGGCGATCAGATTTATAAATTCGGCATTGTCCATAAACTCGCGAAATACGCGTTTTTGTTGTCTTAACGCCTAGATTGTGCCATTCTTTTAGTTCAAAATGAAGTTTGTTCGGTTGATTGTTCGTCTCCAATGAGAACGAAGCTAGTATCGGTTTATGAGCAAGAACATTGTCATCATCGCGAGTGATTTTAAGGGCACTGAGTTTATCGAAGAATGCCATTACGCTGGCTGGCACGTTACGTTGGTGACGCGAAAATCGCTGCTCGACAGCCCTTGGCCGTGGACCGCGATCAATGACGCAAAAACTGTAGAGGAAGATGCACAGACCGTCGATTACGTTCGTGCAGCGACAAATGTGATCGGCGAACGACCGATACACAAGGTCGTTGGGCTCGATGAGTTTGACGTCATAACGGCTGCTCTTGCTCGCGAACACCTGCAATTGCCCGGCATGACGAGCTCGTACCTCCGCCGATTCCGCGACAAATTAACAATGCGAAATCTGGCTGCTGCGGCAGGAATTCCGTGTCCGGAATACATCGGAGCATTTAATGCGGCCGAGATCGCGAGCTATCTCGAAACGGTTCCTGCGCCTTGGATCGTAAAACCTCGGCACGAAGTCTCCGCGTTCGGCATTCGCAAATGCCAAACAGCCGACGAGGTTTGGTCGGTTCTAAACGACCTGGACGCGCGAAATACGTGGCGTGACCATCCTTCGCAATTTCTGATCGAAAGGTTTATCGAGGGAAATGTCTATCACGTCGACTCAGTTGTTGAGAAGGGCAAAGTAGCTGCCGCCGGCGTCAGTCAATACGGAACGACGCCGTTCGATGTGTCGCACCACGGCGGCGTTTTTACGTCGTTCATTACGCCGTACCGTTCGAGCGAACGCAAGGAACTTGAGACGATGAACCGCGCTTTGTTGATGGCGTTCGAATACGAACGCGGCGTGTCGCATGCCGAGTTTTTGCAGTCGAAAGAAACCGGCGAGTTCTTCTTACTTGAGGTTGCTTGTCGTGTAGGTGGAGCTTATATCGCGAATGTCCTTGAAACCGCGTGCAATTTCAACCTATGGCGCGAATGGGCAAAGCTTGAGATCGCGACGCGCGAAAATCCTTATAAGTTACCCAAATTACGCAAGGAATTCTCCGGCGTCGCACTTGCACTCGCCAACAGCGAACGTCCCGACACTTCGCACTACACCGACGAAGAGATCGTCCACCGCATCCTAAAACCACGCCACGTCGGCTTCATCGTCCACTCGACGAAGAGCAAACGAGTTGACGAAGTTCTAACGAGCCTAATCGAGCGGATCTCCGCCGACTTCCTGGCGATCGCACCCGTGAAGGAACGGCACAATGACTAATCCCGTAGTCGGTGGCCCCGAAGTTCTCGACCACGATCTAAACGAACATTTCCCTGAACTTCTCAAATTCGAATCTACGGCCGAAATGGAAGCGTCACCGTTGTGGGCCGAGATCCGCGATGAGGCGGAGCGTATTTTGGATGCGGTCGTGGTAGAGACGGGAGACGAGAGACGAGAGGCAGGAGACGAGATTCGGGCACTTGCCTGGAACCTCGAACGCGGCAATATCTACGAAGGCATCGCGGATGCGCTTGAGAATCACGACGAACTGAAAGACAAAGATGTGCTCCTGTTGACCGAGCTTGACTACGGCATGGCTCGGAGCGGGAATCGGTTCGTGGCGAAAGAACTGGCGGAGCGTCTCGGGCTAAACTATGCGTTTGCAACGGTTTACGTGGCTTTGCAGAAGGGAAGCGGCGTCGAATCTGAAGCCCCCGGCGAGAACACTTTGTCGATACACGGCCTCGCGATGATGTCGCCGCATCCGATGAAGAATGTCCACGCCGTGCCGCTGCCGAACGGTAAAGACAAGATGTGGGGCAAGGAAAAGCGTCTTGGTCGGCTTCGTGCTTTGATCGCAGATATTGAGCATCCGAGCGGCACGTTTCGAGCCGTTACAATTCATCTCGACGCTCATTGCTCGCGCGAGCATCGTCGAATGCAGATGAATATCATTCTCGATCACCTCGACACTTTGCCAAAACTGCCGACACTGATCGGCGGCGATTGGAACACGACGGGCTTTAATTCACAGAGCGGAACGCGTGCGATCTTCGGCTATTTCCGTCGCGTTGCAATGGGCCCGAAAAACGTCGCGCTCAATCATCTGCCGCATCCTGAACGCTACTTCGAGAAACCGATGTTCACCGACATCGAACGCCGTGGCTACAATTTTCGCGAACTTAATAACCTCGGGACCGGCACCTTACACTACGACGTCGCCAGCATCGAAAAGAACACAAACCTCCGCGATTGGGTGCCCGAATGGTGTTTTCCGTTCATCTTCTGGGCCGCCGGCCGTGTTGGAGGTATTGTTCATACAAGATTGGATTGGTTCGCCGCGAAAGATATGTCGGGAACAAATCCGAGATCGATTGCCGGTCTCGTTGACGAAACCGGAACGCCGCTGTCGGATCACGATCCGATCACGGTCGAATTGACTGTCCAAAGTCCAATGTCCAATGTTTAAAGCTAGGACAACCACGATTCTTGACTTTGGACTTTGGACATTGGACTTTAGACTATTGTTATGGAAGTTGCTTTCAGCCAAACGCTCAGCTTCAATGCTGACACATTCGAATACGACGTTGTTGCCTCGGAAAACGGCAATGCGACGATAATCAAGTTTCCGGTCAATGACAAAGAGGTTTCGCCAGGCGATGCCGTTGTCGTCGTCTCGGGCGAAGAGATATCATTTCACGGTATGATCGGCAAGATCGAGGAAGGCTATGCCTACGTCGCTGACCCAAAAGGCTCGCTCCTGCCCGCCGGCGTTCAGTAGGCTTGCACTTTTACCTTTTTCCTTTTAATTTTGCTTTGTGGGGATGTAGCTCAGCTGGGAGAGCGCGGCGTTCGCAATGCCGAGGCCAGGAGTTCGATCCTCCTCATCTCCACCAGTCTTTGGCCCACTAATCCGCTAGTGAGACTTTCTACGTTGGTCTAGTTTAGTTGACCAAGTTGACTGAATTGATCGACATCAAAATACTCAATATCGGGAAGCCCTAATAGAATGGATAGGCTACACAAGTTGTTAAGCTTTTCCATGCGCTCAGTAATGGCTTCGGGTGACATATCAGGTTCGATTTTCTTAAGAAGGTAATTCAGATCACGTAAATGTCGTTCTTGGTCAGTCATACTACTCCCGTACCTTATCAAGTTATAGCCGTCAGTTGAAGCCCTTTACGATACGCCCGATAGGATATCGTCCGATCTGTTGATCGACATAGTAGCGAGAGCGTTCGTAGAAGAACTGCAGCCTCGCACGCGGATTTTTGGCGAATGCTTCGTCCTTCAGTTTCGCCTCGAATTCAGCCTTGAGCTTCGGATCCTTGGCGAGTATTTCTTTCGCGAGCTTTTCGATCTGATAGCTCTCGCCGTATTCTTTTTGCTCAAAAACCGAGTTGAAAAATCCCCAGTAGACCAACGAATCCGGCCCGGCCGGTTCGAGCAGGTGTATCGCGACATTCGCGGCCGGTTGATTAAGAAATACGATCACCGAACCCGCAGCGTAAACGCGTGTCTCCTTTATCGGCAATGGTTTACAGCTCAGCGTAATGCGATTCTCAAACGACGATGTTGACCATTTCGGCTCGGTCAATTTGTAGCTCTCAACTTCGACCTCAATCGGTTTCTTTCTAACTTCGTATTTAATACCGTGCAGTTTCAGTCGTTCGATCACGTCGGTATATTGCGGCGGAATGATGTAGGCGATCGGCGGCACGACCGACGTAACGACCTTGCCTTCGTCAAATTTCTTGATCGTGTACGTCTTCGGTGTCTTGCCGTAAACGATCATCTTGCCGCCCGAAATTGCACTGTCCTCGACCTTGTATTCCAGACCCTTGAATGCGATCTCAGTCGGCTTATCCGTCACGCCGACGACGAGAGGGATTTGTGAATCTATCGGACGATCGTTAGCCTCAATATCGGCCGCCGAGATCGCACCGATAAGACTCTCTTTCGATTTGCCGATCTCACCGATAAAATGCCGCAGCACGTCGTATGTCCCGCGAACACGCGAGCGATACGGCTTGTAAACGTGTGTTTCGATCAGCAATCCCGGCCTGTTTCTAATCGCGGCGTAGCCCGTCGCATAACGCGGCGGCGCAACGAACGTTGCAATTCCGC
>CALMPJ010000086.1 GCA_937871585.1 uncultured Acidobacteriota bacterium
GCGACGTTTGGGAGATACTCGACGACGACGAATCGATCGTTGAGAAAGAAAATGCCGCAGTCGCAAAGCCGCTGAGTGACAAGATCGAGTTGCAAACTTTGTCGTTCAACTACCGCAACCACGATCGAAAGGTTCTCGAAAACATCGAACTCGAGATTCCACGAGGCTCGATGATCGCTCTCGTCGGTGAAAGCGGCGGCGGAAAATCGACGCTCGTGAAACTCGTACAACGGCTATACGATCCGACCGAAGGCTCTATTTTATGGGACGGCACCGACATTCGGGAGCTGAACCTCGCGAGCCTACGCAAGCACATCGCATTGGTGACGCAAGAGACGATATTGTTCAACGAATCAGTTGCGTACAATATTTCTTACGGCGATCCTGATGCCTCGCTCGAAGATATTAAACGAGCCGCGAAAGTAGCATTCGCCGATGATTTCATCGAACAATTGCCCGAAGGCTACGACACGATAGTGGGCGAACGCGGCACTAAACTTTCGGGCGGACAGCGTCAGAGGATCGCAATTGCTCGTGCCGTGTTGATCGACGCTCCGGTTCTAATACTCGACGAAGCGACTTCGGCACTTGATAATGAAAGTGAGCAACTAGTGCAGCGTGCTTTGTCGAATTTGATGGAAAATCGAACTTCGATCGTGATCGCACATCGCCTCTCTACAGTTCGAAAAGCGGACAAGATCGTCGTGATGGAAAAAGGTCGAATTATCGAATCAGGAACGCACAACGAACTGATCGCCGCCGAAGGCAAGTATAGAAAGCTGCACGAATTTCAGTCAGACAGCGAGTAATTTTATGAGATCAATGACCGGCTTTGGCCGAGCGACAATTACCGAAGATTCAGCATCAGTGACGATCGAACTGAAAACCGTAAACAACCGTTTTCTCGACGTAAATCTACGATTACCATCCGATCTGCAGCATCTTGAGAACGACATCAAACGCACAATTACCGACCGTCTCGCTCGCGGGCGCGTCGAAGTTAATCTTCAGTTCGATCGCTCAGAAGACGTATCCTATGAGCTAAACAAACCAATGATCGCCGGCTATCTCGAAGCGATGTCGCAGCTAAGAGCCGAGTTCGGCCTCGAAGGCGAACCTGATCTAAATGTCATTGCTCGGTTGCCAAATGTGGTTTCCGTCAAACGAGCCGAAGTCTCCGAAGATGCCGGTGTTCTCATCCAAAAAACACTCGCAGCGGCCATCGACGATCTCGAAGCCATGCGTGGCAAAGAAGGCGACATGCTTGCAGCCGTGCTTGAATCAAACCTCGCCGAGATCGAGCGACGACTCGCGGTTGTCGCAAGCGAGTCGGCAAATGTTTCGACTGAGTTTCAACAACGTCTTGAAAAGCGTATCGGTGATCTGCTCGCAAAGGCCGAAACTCAAGTCGAACTCGACCCA
This sequence comes from uncultured Acidobacteriota bacterium, assembly GCA_937871585.1. GTDB lineage: Bacteria > Acidobacteriota > Blastocatellia > Pyrinomonadales > Pyrinomonadaceae > OLB17. The sequence continues at coordinate 1,423 of CALMPJ010000086.1, forward strand.
AGCCGCCTCGCTCAAGAGGTCGCGTTCCTTGCAGACCGAAGCGATATCAGCGAAGAGATCGACCGACTCGGAACTCACATCAGCCATTTTCGTGATGTAGTGAAAGACACTCGTGACGTCGGAAAACGTCTCGATTTTCTAACACAAGAACTCAATCGCGAAGCCAACACGATCGCTTCTAAAACACAGAACATGACTGTCAAAGAAAACGCGTTGGCGATAAAAAGCGAGATTGAAAAGATCCGCGAGCAAGTGCAAAATATCGAATAATGGTAGCGGGAAAGCTCATCATCATTAGTTCACCGTCAGGCGGCGGCAAAGGCACGCTGATCAAAGAGGTGCGCGAGCAGTTGCCGGATCTTGGGTATTCGTGCTCACATACGACTCGGCCAAAACGCTTTGGTGAGGAAGAAGGCCGTGAGTACTACTTCATCAGCACTGACGAATTTGAACGCCGTATCGAAGCCGGCGAGTTTCTCGAACACGCGAATGTGCACGGAAATTATTACGGAACGTCGCTGGCAGAAAGCCGAAAAGTATTTAACACCGGCAAAGATCTGATCGTCGAAGTCGATGTTCAGGGTGCTCTCCAAATAATGGATAATCCGGATATCGAGCCGATAAGTATCTTTATTCTGCCGCCGTCGTTTGAAGTGTTAAGAGCGAGATTAACCGCACGCGCAACGGAGGATGCCAACGAATTGCAAACGCGGCTACGCAATTCGTTTAATGAAGTTATGCAGTATCCGAAGTTCGATTACGTTATCGTAAACGAAGACCTAACGACCGCAACGCGACAGATGGCATCGATAATTATTGCTTCACGGCAGCGGCGAGATAGACAAGAGAGTGCGATTCGCGGTATTCTTGATAGTTTCGATGCCTCAAGGCATCTGTTTGAAGGAGAATAGTCCAAAATATGGCCGACGAAAAAGAAATGATCGAGGAAACCGAGCAGGAAGTTGTGATAGATCCGCCGGCGATCGATTCAAAATACCGAATGATCATCCTCGCCGCTCAACGCAGCAAACAGCTTCAACGCGGTGCTCATTCACGCACAGATATTGATACTCGTAAGAACAAAGCAACTCGTGTTGCTCTAAAAGAGATCAAGAACAACAAAGTGAATTTTAAGTTCACTGACCAAGACGAGGAAACGGCAGCAGAAGCGTAGTCTTTAAGTTATCAAATGAAAAGGCCACCGATATTTGGTGGCCTTTTTCCGTTACATTCCCTTATAGTTCGGCCCGCCGCCGCCCTCGGGCGTAACCCAATTGATGATCTGATACGGATCGGCGATATCGCACGTTTTGCAGTGGACACAATTACTAAAGTTGACCTTTAGCTCTTTGCGGCCTTCTTTCTCTTCCATTTCATAGACCGCCGCAGGGCAAAATCGCTGACACGGATTGTCGTATTCCTCAGCACATCGCGTGGCACAGATCTCAGTGTCAAGTACGTGCAGATGAGACGGTTGATCTTCGTCGTGAGCGACGGCGCCGTAAAAAACGTTCGTTACCTTATCGAATGTCAGTTCCTTGTCGAACGGCACATTTGCATATCTCGACCCATTCGCTATCGCTCCCGGTTCTGATAGCTTCTTCATTCGCTCATGCCCTACAACGTGGTGTTCCTTTGGCATAAAGCCCCACGCGAGGCCTTTGGTCATGAACTGCAAGCCGGTGTTGATCAACGCCGACCAGCGGCCTTTTTGGAAAGCACCGTGGAAGTTACGAACAGGATGCAGTTCGTCGTAGATCCACGAATGGCTGACCTTCTCTTCGAAATGCTTGAGCGTGTTCGACGAGAAATCTTCATGCTCAAACGCCGAAATGATCGTCTCGGCGGCAAGCATGCCTGATTTCATTGCGGTGTGAATGCCTTTGATACGCTGGCCGTTTAGAAACGAAGCCGTGTCGCCAACGAGAAGTACGCCGTCGGCGTAGAGACGCGGCATGGTGTTCCAGCCGCCGGCGTTGATGGTTTTGGCGCCATACTTTATCATCTTGCCGCCCGCGAGAACTGCGGCGACCTTCGGATTCGTCTTGAACTTCTGAAATTCCGCATGCGGATCGATCATCGGATCTTCGTAATCGAGGCCCGTGACATAGCCGATCGAGACGACGTTGTTCTTCATGCCGTAGATCCAGCCACCGCCGTAAGTCCTTGTGTCCGAGGGAAATCCGAGCGTATGCACGACCTTGCCTTCGGGAAACTGCCCTGCGGGAACTTCCCACAGTTCTTTGACGCCCAGTGAAAAGACTTGCGATTCTTTGCCTTCCATCAGGCCAAGACGTGCCATCAGCTGCTTGGTCAACGAACCACGCGAACCTTCGCCAAGCACGGTGACTTTCGCGAGCAGATCGACCCCGGGCTCGTAATTCGGCTTCCTGTGGCCTTCTTTATCGATGCCCTTATCACCGGTGCGAACGCCGATAACTGCGTCGTTCTCGTCATAGATCAGTTCGGCAGCGGGAAATTCGGGAAAGATATTGATTCCCTGCTCCTCGCATTTTTCGCCAAGCCATTCGCAGACCTTGCTTAAGCTGACGATGTACTTGCCTTTATTTTTCAGAGGTGGCGGCACGAGCGGGGCGTTGAGGCCGCCATTTTCGGTCAGATACCAGAACGCATCTTCCGTGACGACCGTATCGACAGGACAGCCTTCCGCAATAAAATCAGGCATAAGCTCGCGGATCGCTCGCGGGTCCATCACGGCTCCCGACAGAATATGGGCACCGACGAACGAGCCCTTTTCGACAATAGCGATCTCAATCTCGCCGACCTTCTTGCCGAATTTCAGGCCTTTATCGACCATCTCGTCATGCACTGCTATCTGTTTTTTCAGATGCAATGCCGCCGCCAAATTCGCCGGCCCTGCACCGACAAAAACCACGTCCATCGGGACTTGTTCACGTTCGCTCATAATTGCTTAAATGAATGACCATTCATTTTGATGAAAGTATATCAAACCGAAGGCGGAAACACGACCGGTAGGGAGTGTGCTCTTCGTCATTTGGTATACTCGCGAATGTCTATGCCCCTTTCCGGAACAACCGCTACCGCTCGTGTTTCTGGCACAAACGACGTGCCAGTGTTGCGAAGAGCGACTGTTGCCCTTATGGCTGCGATACTCCTTTCGGGCTGCGGACCGAAGCCGAAGAATCAGGTCAATCCGTTTGCCGACACCGAAATGCCGCGAAAGATCATTTGGGCATGGGAACGCCCCGAAGACCTTCGTTTTCTTGATCCAAAACTGTACGGCGTCGCCTTTCTCGCACAGACGATCACACTCGAACAAGATCGAGTGGATGTGCGCAAACGCCGCCAGCCGCTTGAGATCGCCGATGGCACTTACGTTATCGCCGTAACGCGAATTGAGACTGTCAAAGAATACGGCAAACAGCCTACTAAGACCCCGGAAATGGCTGATCGTATTGCAGAATTAGTCATGACAACGCTCGATCGCCGCGACGTAAGAGGAGTCCAAATCGACTTCGACGCGGTTGCGTCCGAACGTGCGTTTTATCGAATGATAATGAAGAGATTGGCTGAAAGCTTGATCGCAAAGGAAAAGTCCGATGATGCGAAACACAAGGAAGCAATTGCGGCTGAAGATGCGAAATCGGAGCATCCTGACCATTCCTATCCGGCCTCAGTGAGACTGACCATGACCTCGCTTGCCTCGTGGTGCACGGGCGATGCTTGGTTCAATGATTTCCCTGTCGACGAAGCCGTCCCAATGGTTTTCGAAATGGGTGCCGACAGCGACAAGATCAAACGCTATCTCGCAAATGGCAACGACTGGACCGAACCGCTCTGCCGTGCCAGCTACGGCCTCTCATTGGAAGAAGGCCGCTTCGATGGAATGAAAGACGGGCGAAGGATGTACTACTTCTCAAACAAACCATGGAAGGCGTCGGATCTTGAAATTATAAAGTAGAATGCCGTATGCATTTAGATCGTATGGAACAAATGGATGCTGCGATCTGCTGAATGGTATGGACTCCTACCTTTCTATTTGATTCGTTTGAGATACAATGATTTTGGAACCAAGGAGCCACTATGAGAGCAATTCTTTTAGCCTTACTCACTGCGTTTGTTGCAGCAACGTCGTTTTCACAACCGAAAATGACCGATCGCGAGATGGAAGGCCTATCCGGATCAGTTAGGACTGTTCGAGAGGACTGGAAACAGACTTTGGACTCTGAAGGTCGCGACCCTAAGAAGCCGGCATTTATGGTTTCGGAAAATCATTTTGATGACAAAGGTATGATTCTTCAGACTGTCTACAGCGAGGGCAACAAGGTTGTTTTCAAGTGGATAGACGGCTTCAAAACTTTCGTAATGGTTCAAAAACCGAGGTCAACCGGCGACCAAGTCATGACTATGCGGGCCGATTTCGACGAAACCACAGTTGAAGGTCCTGACAAGATAACCGCTCCCGATCCCAGGTTCGACCATAGGTATACGTACGAATACGATAAAAATGGCCGAGTCACTAGTGAACGCCAATTCCTAAATACAGGTAAGCTTGTTCGGCTAAGGAAATTCAAGTATCGGTCAGATGGAAAGCTTAGTGAGGAAAGCGAAAAGGACTCGGGAGCGTTTATGACCTACTCGTTCAGCTACAATTCGAATGGCCTCCTAATTGAAACAAATAAGACTCGTGACATCCTTGGCAATGGAACCGATAGCAAGGAAAGGATCGTCTTTACTGACTACAAACTCGATGCAAATGGAAACTGGACTTCGCGACGGCAACATACCTTCTATTCGAATGAGGGGTTGCCAAAGTACAACCTACCTCCTAGAGCATACGAATACACTTATATTCAAACACGCACGATTACATACTTTTAATTAGTCCTTAGATGTACGGCAACGTCTGACAAAAATTGCTTCCACGAACCACTCTGCCGAGCCAGCTACGGCATCTCACTCGACGAAGGTCGCTTCGAAGGCATGAAAGACGGGCGTAGGATGTACTATTTCAAGAGCACGCTGTGGAAAGATGAGGATCTAAGTTCCTCGCCGTTTCGATGATAATATCCTTCAAAAAGCGACAGTTCCTGATAATGTGGCTGGCTGGTTTCGCAGGAGTTTTGTCGTTTCTGCTTCTTGATATCGGCGAGGTCATCGAGATACTTCCGTCGTCGGTCGAAGTTCCGCCGATGCCGTTTGGGTTGATAAAGGTTCTCAGTTTGATACAGCCGACCGTGATTCTCACGTTTGCAGTGCTCGTAGGAATCAGTCTCGCTCCAAAGGCTGGGCTTTCAGCTCCGGTTGCCGAGGCGTTGGCCGAGAAACGGCCCTGGTTCGAGGCTCTTCGTCCTCTGATCGTTCCGGGCGTTGTTGGCGGATTTGTCGGCGGAATGGCGATCGTGGCGATCACAGCGGCCACGAAACCGTTCTTGTCCGCCGAAGCCATCGAGCTCATAGGTAGATTCGGACGGTTGATGCCGCTTCCGACGCGGCTGCTTTATGGCGGCATTACCGAGGAACTGCTGCTGCGTTGGGGTTTTATGACTCTACTGGTCTGGCTCGCGTGTCGATTGATACAGCGAAATGAGAATAAACCTGCATCGTGGACCTATATCGCGGCTATTCTGATTTCGTCGCTCGTCTTTGGCATCGGCCATCTACCGATCGCGTTTATGCTCTTTCCCGATCCAACTGCGGCACTGATCATCTTCGTGATCGCCGCAAACTCCGCATTTGGCCTAGTCGCCGGCCTTCTCTACTGGAAACGCGGCCTCGAATCCGCGATCATTGCCCACACTGTTACTCACATCATCCTGTTTACGGCAAGCAACCTTGGAGACTATTTTTAGGCCACGTTCAACGATCAGTCATCAAATTGAGCCCGAAGTGTTTCGGTGTATGGTGCTCTCGCGACGCCTTTTTCCGTAATGATCGCGGTTACTAGATCATTTGGCGTAACGTCGAAGGCGTAGTTGGTGATGCCGACGTTGTCCGGGGCCAATTGATGGTCTTTAACGTGAGTGACTTCGGTGCGGTCGCGTTCTTCGATCGGGATCTCGTCGCCTGTTGGCGTGTTGAGATCGACGGTGGACAGCGGGGCAGCGACGTAGAACGGGATGCCGTGGCGTTTGGCGAGGACGGCGACCATGTAGGTGCCGATCTTGTTGGCGACATCGCCGTTCGCCGCGATGCGGTCGCTGCCGACGACGACCGCCTGGACCTTGCCCTTTTTCATCACGTGGCCCGACATATTGTCGGTGATAAGCGTAACGGGAATGTCGTCTTCCATCAGTTCCCAAGCCGTGAGGCGTGCGCCCTGAAGGTACGGCCGCGTTTCGTCCGCAATAACGGTGATGTGCTTGCCCTGATCGACAGCTCCGCGAATGACGCCAAGCGCGGTTCCCCAAACGCCGCCCGTCGCCAACGCTCCGGCGTTGCAATGCGTGAGAACGGTGTCACCCTCGTTCAACAACTCGCCGCCGAACTGAGCGATCAGGCGCTGAGCCTCGATGTCTTCGTCATGAATGGCGAGAGCATCGGTTTTTAGGATCTCCTTGATCTCGCTGACCGACTTTCCTTCGGACTTTGCCTTTTGGAACGTCGCATTCATGCGGTCGATGGCCCAGAAAAGGTTGACGGCCGTCGGGCGTGTTTTTGCCAGGACGTCGCTCGCAAACTCGATCTCATCCTGCAGGTCTTCGACGGTCGTGCCGACGAAATTCTTCGCCGCGAGAGCCAGGCCGTAAGCAGCTGAGACACCGATCGCCGGTGCTCCGCGCGTGACCATATCCTTGATGCCGGCAGCGACTTCGTCATATGTCTTGAGCGTAAGCCACACAGTCTCGGTCGGCAGCAACCGCTGATCAAGCATCAAAACGCCTTCGTCGGACCATTTAACGGGAATGATATCGAGTTTCATAAGTTGCCGATTATAACGAATCGACAATGGATTGTGAATTCTTTGCGGAATCTTAGCGACTTTGCGGCTTGGCGAGAGACGTTTCCCGCGAAGCCGCGAAGTACGCAAAGGAAGACCGAAAAGTAAGAAAAGAACTTTTGGTCAACGATGCTCGTTTGTAATTCCATGAAACTCGAACACACACTCGACGATCTTCATGTAGCGGTCACGCGACGATGGTGGCTGCAAGCTTTTACGGCTTTTACGCGGTGCCTGCTTGCGCTCGGTTTCATTCCGCCGAGCATTCCGAAGATAATGGGCAAGCCGTTCACGTCGCTGCCTGATTCGCATCCTGTCGGGCATTATTTCAACGCGCTACTCGGGACCGGTTTCTACTATGAGTTCATCGGTTGGAGCCAATTAACGGCGGCGATACTGCTACTA
>CALMPJ010000087.1 GCA_937871585.1 uncultured Acidobacteriota bacterium
ACGCTTACTTCTGCACAGCTAGGTGCTCATAGTCACACGGTCTTGGCCCGGAATGAAGCTGGTAATTCGAGTTCGCCGACTGGGAAAGTTTGGGGCAATGCACCGGGCAATATCTTCCAAGCCGGTGCCGGGGCATCGCCCATGAGTAGCGCATCAGTCAGCACTGCTGGCGGAAATCAACCGCATACTAATGTCCAGCCCTATCTGTGTCTCCATTTTATTATTGCGGTCGAAGGTATTTATCCATCTCAGAATCTAATAGATGACCTGAGTATTGTAAGGAGCAATTGATCATGGCCGAAGCATTTCTTAGTGAGATCAGGATATTTGGTTTTGCATTTCCGCCCCGCGGATGGGCACTTTGTAACGGCCAGCTCTTACCGATCGCTCAAAATCAGGCACTTTTTGCGCTGCTGGGGACGACGTACGGCGGAAACGGCACAACTAACTTCGCGCTGCCCGATCTGCGCGGACGTGTGCCGATGAATTGGGGAGCAGGTCCGGGCCTAAGCAGTAGGACTCTTGGCGAGGTCGGTGGCTCGTCGAGCCACACACTTATTACAAGCGAAGTGCCGTCACACAACCACGTAATGTCTGCGAGCACGCTAGCTCCAAATCAGGCATCGGTGACGGGCGGAGTATTTGCGGATAACCCAAACGCTTACATAGATGCCGCTCCAAACGCGGCAATGGGTGCAAACGCGTTATTGCCTACTGGTGGGCAGCCACATGAAAACATGATGCCCTATCTTGCAATAAACTATTCGATTTGTATTTTTGGGATATTCCCATCACAAAACTAGCATTTTTGGGAGAAAAGTTATGTCGGAACCATATATTGGCCAGATAAGAATAATGGGCTGCAATTTTGCTCCACGCGGTAACGCACTCTGCCAAGGGCAGCTTATACCGATAGCACAAAACACAGCATTATTCTCGATCCTTGGGACGACGTACGGTGGCAACGGCCAGACGACGTTTGCATTGCCTGACCTGCGAGGACGAGCTCCGATGCATACAGGTCAAGGGCCGGGACTGACTCCACGCTCTCTTGGCGAGATGGGTGGCTCGGAGAGCGTCACACTTACGTCGAACCAGATGCCGATCCACAGCCATTCGCCGGGCGGCGTCACAAGCGCCGGAAACCAGCAATCGCCGTCGGGAGCTGTATGGGCGAGTTCAACGGGAGGCCGAACTCCGGCACCTCTTTACCAGAACACACAAAACACACCGATGCGGAATGACCTGATTCAGTTCGCAGGTGGAGGACAGCCGCACAATAACATGCAGCCGTATCTTGCGCTGACATTTGTGATCGCTCTGCAAGGTTTGTTTCCGCCTTTCCCGTAGGCATCCCTAACTTTTAAAAACTTTCTTATGACGGCTGATCAGTAATTAAGCATTTTTGGTAAAAAAAGGAAAAAACGATGAATTCCACTTATCTACGCGTCCGTTCGACTTTTGCCCTCACCATTTCAATTCTGCTAGTGGGAATCGTTGTATACAATTTTGGCATTTCGAGGGCCGCAGAAGCGGTACCTGCCGGTAAACGCGAAGCTGTTAAGCTTTCTGCGTCGGATAGCCTTATTCAAAGTGCGAGCGTCGTATATACGGGAGATGGCCGCTATGTCAAATTTAAGGACGGGCGCGATATCGGCATGGTCGAGATACAGAACGTCCTGCGTGCCGAAGGTATTGATCTAGGATCCGCGGAACCGATCTCGCTAGCGACTGACGATATCAATGGAGACGGATATCCAGATCTCGTGAGCGGTTATCGATCGACTGGCGGCGGGTTTCTCGTCGTTTATTATGGTAACGAACAGGCTTATTCGCCATCGGACGAAGAAATACTGAGAGGTATCCGCGAGGAGACGCGATTCCCGATGCCGTTTGGTACAGCACGAATAGTACGTCTTGACAGCGCTCCGGAAGTTGTAGAAACGGGCGATTTTGATCGTGATGGTTTGAAAGATATCGTTTCGGCAACGCTAGGGAATTCGTCGATCCAATTCACTGCCGGTGATCGTGATAGCGGCTTTCGCACGGTTGAACGGATCGCTGTCCCCGGTTCCGTTACGGCTATTGGTGCGGGACAGATATCGGCGGGCGATTCGAACGCTGACCTCGTCGTAGGTGTCGGCGGAGATGCAGGGTTGCTGATATACAGTTCGAATGACTCGATCGCAGTGCAGCGGCCGCAGTTTCGTGCTGTTTCAGATCCGGTCGAACGGATCGTATTCGGCGACCTTGATGCAGCTCAGGGTGAAGATATCGTCGCCGCGACTGCCTCGCGGGTATTCGTACTAAACGGTCGGAATATGGGCGTCGAGACTATCGAACTTCCGTCCCGCGTGAGAGATATTGCGGTCGGCGAGTTTATTTGGGATCGCGTGTCACGGCCGGAGATAGCTGTGTTGGGTGACGACAACCTGACGAGGGTTTTTGCGGATGGGCGACTGGATACTCGCGAATTTACTGAGGCCGAAGTTCTTGCGAAACGTCGTCAAATGGCTCGGATCCGAGACGGCGAGGAAGCGGCGCCGTTGACAAAGGAACGAAATGCAAATTGGCGTGTTGCAGAACAGATCGCCTCGAACGGCAAATTTATTAACGGTACCCGCATCTCCACACAGCCGTCTGACGACCTGATCGTCTCGGGCGGCGAGATCGATGTGATCACACGTAACAAGTCGGCAGTTCGATCCGTGACAACGCTATCACCGGCCGGTGAGACCATAGCCATTAAGCCGATGCGGCTTAGCGTAATGGGCGTTCCGGGAATGGTTGTTCTGCAGAGAGGAAAGATTGAGCCGACCATCATCATGGTAGCTCCGCAAGCCTCGTATGCAGTTGACCGTTCGGACGACACGGCGGCAGCTACTGCCTGCACCGGCGCTGCGAACGATTGTAGCCTGCGTGGTGCAGTGATCGCTTCGAACGCGCTTGCCGGGGCCGATATCATTACTTTTAACGCCGGAATTAATCCTCAGTTGACTATCTCCAGTGCCGGAGCCGCCGAAAATGCTGCTGCGACGGGCGACCTCGATGTCAACGGCAGTCTTACTATCACAGGAAACGCACCTACAACGCTATCTACTACGTATAACAGCACCTGCGGCGACTGTAAGCTTTTTGGAATGGACCAAACGGGGCTGTTTCCAGGTATCAGTGTAAGTATTTCCGGCATGACGATGTCCGGCGGATTTAATAACGGAGCAGCATTCTGCGGAGCATTCTTCGAAACTGGTGGCGGTATCGATTTCTTTCTCCAAAGTACTGGAAATGTATTTTCGCTTACAGGTTCCACGATGTCAGGCAACACGGTTACGGGCTGTTCGCAGAGCTACGGCGGTGCCATCAATATCGACAGTGTTAATGCCGGAACAGCTGGTGGAGCCAGTGCAGGTTCCGTCACTTTAACCAATAATACGATACAGAATAATACTGCCGCCCGAGAAAGCGGCGGCATCAACATGTTTTCGGATAAGCATGACGTGACCGTTACTACCACGAGTGTAAACAGCAATACTTCTTCCGCCGGGACGGGCGGCGGCGGCATCAGGATCCGACATACGTGGGGCGGCACCGTTACGATGAACGGCGGCTCGGTCAGTTCGAATACCGGACAGAATGGCGGCGGAATTTTGATAGATGGCAATCAGGTAGCAAATATCGGAACGACAACCGGTGTCACGATACAGACAAACAATGCGGTCGGAGCAGGCAGCTTTGGCGGCGGCGTTGCCATAACGAATTTAGGAGCTGCAGGCGTTGCGGGCAGCACGCAACTTTCGAATTCTACGATCCAAGGCAACCTGGCTAACAATGCCACAGGCAAGGGCGGCGGAGTCTATTTTCTGCCGGCCTATAGCGCAACGATCAGCAACTGCACGATCACTACCAATTCCTCACCAAGTGGTGCAGGCGTTTTCAACGGCGGTGCCGGTGGAGGATCGACATTGACGATCAATTCGAATTCGTCGATCCTGGGCAACAACGCGACCGGAGCGGGCGGCGGGATCCGTAACGATGCAGCTACTTCTGTCACAAACCTTAACGGCATTTCGGTGGACAGCAATACATCAGGAAGCGGCGGTGACGGCATCGACCTGAATGCCGGATCCATGAATCTATCGAGCAATATCTCGGTAGCAGGTGGTGACAGTATCAATCTGACGGGGGGAACTTTTACTTCGACGTCGAACACGCTGAGTTTGAGCGGAAGCCTGACACGAGCAGCTGCGGCGACATTTCTGCACAATTCCGGAACCGTGGCATTCAACGGGAACGGTGCTCAGAACATAGATGGTACGGCGACGAGCAATTCATTTCACGCGTTTACGGTGAACAAAGGCGGCGGTACACTTCAGGCCGCAGGCAGTGTTACAACGCTTTCGATCGCGAACAGTCTCACATTGACGGCCGGTACATTTGCCGCCGGAACTGCTACGGCGATCAATATGAACGGTTCTATATGGACACATAACGGTGGGACATTCACGCCGGGAAGTAGCGTCGTTTCATTTACAAGTGGATCGGGACAGACGATAGGTGGTTCGGCTGCGACGACGTTCAACGGCTTGACTGTAAATAATACC
>CALMPJ010000088.1 GCA_937871585.1 uncultured Acidobacteriota bacterium
TTGTTGGCGATATCGTTACGGAGATCAACGGCTCGAGAATCGAATCGGCGAACGACATGATCTCTCGCATCGCTGCGACAGCGCCCGATCAGAACATTTCGATAGTCTATTACCGCGAGGTCGGCGACAAACTTGAACGAAAGGAACTGTCGCTCAAACTTGGCGAACGTCCTTCAAACGATCTTCCTGATGCCGATTCGTCCGAACGCCGTCCCCTAACTGTCGGTCCGGTAACACTGCCAAAACCCTTTGGCCTGACGCTGGTCGAATACACGGCCGCGATGAACGAAACCTATCGATTCGGTACTCAGAAAGGCCTCATCGTTCGCACGATCGACACATCGCACCAGATCGCCGATATCCGAAACAATAACGGCAACCGTGCCGTCGAAGAAGGCGACCTGATCCAACGAATCAACCGTCAGACAGTCACCGACGCTAAGACCTTTACCGACATCGTCTCCAAACTCAAGCCCGGCGATCCTGTCGTTCTGCATCTGTTGACTTACGTTCCGCAGCTCGACGCCACTCAGTTAAAGATAGTGCAGTTCACCGTGAAGTGACCATTGTCCAAAGTCCAAAGTCCTTGCTTCGACTTTGGACTTTGGACTTTGGACATTAGACTAGTGGTTTATGGCAAAAGCAAAAGTGGCGGCTAAGCCGACCGTGAAAAAGTACAGCAATTACATCAACGGCGAATGGGTCAAACCTCAGTCGGGCGAATATTTTGATAACGTCAATCCGGCTGACACGAGCGATATCGTCGGCCGTTTCCCATTATCTAACGCAGACGACGTGAACGCAGCAGTCGAAGCCGCGAAGAACGCAGCAAAGCGCTGGCGACGAACTCCTGCGCCGAAGCGTGCCGAAATTCTGTTCACGCTCGGCGAGATACTTCGCGAGAACAAGGACGAATTCACGACGCAGATGACCCGCGAAATGGGCAAGGTCACGAAAGAGGCCGGCGGCGACGTTCAAGAGGCGATCGACTGCACCTATTACACCGCGGGCGAAGGCCGACGGCTTCACGGATTCACGACTCCGGCCGAGATGCCTAACAAATTCGCGATGGCTGTTCGTCAGCCTGTCGGGATCTGCGGGCTGATCACACCGTTCAATTTTCCGATGGCGATTCCGTCGTGGAAGCTAATTCCTGCGCTTGTTTGCGGTAACACGGTCGTCCTGAAATCCGGCGAAGACGTACCGCTTTCGTCGCTCAATCTGATCAAAGCCTGCGAACAGGCCGGCATTCCAAAGGGCGTCGTTAACCTAGTGAATGGTGCCCGCGATGCCGGTGCTGCTCTAGTCGATCATCACGATGTTCGGCTGATCTCGTTCACGGGTTCGACCACAACAGGCCGCGTAATTGCGGAACGCTGCGCTCAGGATAACAAGATCGTCTCGCTCGAAATGGGCGGCAAGAACGCCATTATCGTGATGGACGACGCTGACGTTGATAACGCCGTCGAAGGCTCGCTTTGGGGAGCTTTTGGAACGAGCGGACAGCGTTGCACTGCATCTTCGCGGCTCGTTGTTCACAAAAAGATCTACAAGAAATTCTGCGAGAAACTCGTCGAAAAGGTCAAGAAACTCCGCGTCGGCAACGGTCTCGACCCGCGTACTGATGTTGGTCCTGTGATCAATCAAGCTCAAATGGAGAAGATCCTCGGGTACATCGATATCGGAGCGAATCAGGACAAAGCCACGCTCGCAGTCGGCGGCAAACGTCTGACGAAAGGCGATTACGGCAAAGGCTACTTCATTGAGCCGACCGTGTTCACCAACGTCAAACCGACGATGCGTATCGCGCAGGAAGAGATCTTCGGCCCCGTGACCTGCGTCATTCCGTTCTCGACTTTGGACGAAGCGATCGACATCGTCAATGGCGTTGCCTACGGACTATCAAGTGCCATCTACACTCAGGACGTCAATCAGGCGTTCTACGCGATGCAGGAACTCTACACCGGCATTTGCTACGTGAACTCAGCAACCATCGGCGCCGAAGTTCACCTGCCATTCGGCGGAACCAAAGGCACCGGTAACGGCCACCGCGAAGCCGGCACGCAAGTTCTCGACATCTTCAGCGAATGGAAATCGCTCTACATCGACTACTCGGGCAAACTGCAAAAAGCCCAGATCGACGAGGTTGAAATTTAGTATTTATTAAATTGGCCTTCGCCTGTGGCCGGCTTCTGCATCTGGCATTGAACCGCCGAGTGCCACCAGCCGTTCACGGGCTTCCCGTTGAATCAACGAGGAAAAATCGCCTATCGTCAGATCCAAAAATACCAATCACGAATCTTCTCCCACTTAAAACGATAGGAATGATCTAAGCGGACCTCAACATTCTCTCTACCTTTGCAGGATGGGTACGAGAACGCATGGTTGATCGGTGATTCAAATTCATTATGCATAGGAAACTGTGTGCCGACACCTCTCTTGGATTCTTTGGTATAAACCGAGCTGTCCGTAATAATATAGAACTTCCCGAAGGTATAGCCCGCGTGCTTACACGCGTGTTCTAGGGCTTCGATATCAACGTAGGCATCAATTCTTCCAAAGTCCTGTGCACCTTGCTTTTCAGTCTTGAATTTTAGTTCGATTGCGCATTTCACGTCGCTGTTGCTAAAGGAGCAAGTAATATCGAGATACTTGCTTTTGTTCTTGATGTTTTCACATTTCGTTTCTAGATCCACGAAAAAAGAATCCGCTCTCTCAATACAATAAAGCCCACCAACGCTGGAAATAATGTTAGCGAAATGATGTTGGAACGGCGCTTCTTTCAGGACAGGATGCCGTCCATGGATAAACTTGGATTTGAAGATTTTCCACGACTCATCCAAAATGGAACGCATTCGAATCTTCTTGTCGAGAGATAACAGCTTTGATTCGTTCATACTTTTTCTTGGTAACGTCGTTTATGATACAGCAATTTTGTATTATCAATGACATAGCTGAGTGTATTCGATCCATCGAAGTATCTAATAAAATACACGAAGTCAATGAGCATCGAAAAAGCCCGCGAAATTCTAAAACACCGGTTCGGCTACGACTCATTTCGGCTTGAGCAAGAGGCTGTGATCGAGGCTGTATTGGCGAAGAAGGACTGCGTCGTGCTGATGCCGACTGGCGGCGGGAAATCGTTGTGTTATCAGATACCGGCGATCATGTTTGACGGGCTGACGGTTGTTGTGTCGCCGTTGATCGCTTTGATGAAGGATCAAGTTGATGCACTAAGAGCGAACGGTATTAACGCAGGATTTATCAACTCGGCACAAACGGCGAGTGAGCAAGCAACGATCATTCGGAGCGTTCGGAGCGGACAAACAAAGCTGCTTTATGTTGCTCCGGAGCGTCTCGCTTCGGGAATTGACCGATTCTTGGATTTTCTGAAAGAGATCAAAGTATCGTTGTTCGCCATCGACGAAGCACATTGTATCTCAAGTTGGGGACACGATTTTCGGCCTGATTATATGCAGCTTGGCGTGTTGAAACGCGAATTTCCGGGCGTGCCGATGATCGCTCTCACTGCGACTGCGGACACGCTTGTTCGAAAAGATATTTTCGAGCGGCTCAATATCACGCACGCCGATCTGTTCATTTCGAGCTTTAATCGCCCAAACATTTTCTACGGTGTCGAGCCGAAGCGAAAGTCCTACGACCAATTGCTCAACTATCTCGGAAACCGCAAAGACGAAAGCGGCATCATTTATTGCCTGAGCCGCGCGTCGGTCGATTCGCTTGCGGACGATCTTCGAGAAGAAGGTTTCCGTGCATTTCCCTATCACGCCGGTCTCGACAAACAGACTCGCGACAAACATCAGGAATCTTTTCTAAAGGACGAGACAAAGATCATCGTCGCGACGATCGCTTTCGGCATGGGAATCGACAAATCGAACGTTCGTTTCGTCGTCCACATGGACCTGCCGAAAAATATCGAGAGCTATTATCAGGAAACCGGACGAGCCGGACGCGATGGTCTGCCGAGCGAGGCTTTGCTGTTTTTCTCTTGGGGCGACATTCAAAAACTCAAGCGGTTTGCCGCTGTCGAGGGCAACGCGGAGCAATCACGGGTAATGCTGAAAAAGCTCGATCAAATGGGCCAATTCGGCGATTTGCGATCATGTCGGCGTCGATTCTTGCTCAAATATTTTTCCGAGAACCTTTCCGAGAACTGCGGCAATTGCGACAATTGTACGACCGCTGTCGAAACTTTCGACGGAACGATCATCGCTCAAAAGGCTTTGAGTGCCGTCGCTCGAACAGGCCAACGATTTGGCATTTCGTACCTCGTCGATTTCCTTCGCGGCTCCGAATCGATGAAGATCCGCGACGAACATAAGAATCTCAAGACCTACGGCGTCGGTGCCGACATTTCCAAAGACAATTGGTTCGACTATTTCAAAGACCTACTCGCTCAGGGCTTTCTCGTCCAAAATGAAGGCCAATTCCCAACGATCGCGTTGTCTGACACGAGCACGGACGTGCTTTCTGGCAAAACTGCGGTTCAATTGACAAAGGCCAGATCAAAAGCATCAGAACGTGTTGCCACCGAGCCGGTCGCGGCTCATCCGCACATTCCCGAGCTTTTCGATGCCTTGCGACAGCTTCGTGCGACGATGGCCCGCGGCGAGAATGTGCCGCCGTACGTAGTGTTTTCTGATGTGACGCTTATCGAAATGGCTACGTTCTTGCCGCAAACTTCGGACGAAATGCTGCGAATGTCCGGTGTTGGAGACGTGAAATTCGACAAATACGGAGCCGATTTTCTAAACGAGATACGGAATTATTGTTCGCGAAACAAATTAGAAACGCGAATCGATCTCAAATCACGCCGCCGAGAACCTAAACCTAAAACTAGGCGCGGACAGAACGGCCGTGACACATACCAAACCTCGCTCGATATGTTCCGCAGCGGGATGTCGATAACTGAGATCTCGAAAGAACGTGAGATCGGTATCTCAACCGTCGAAAATCATCTTACAAAGTTCATCACAACAGGCGAATTCTCACTCGACGACCTCGTCCCGGCCGAGAAAGTTCCCTCGATAAGAGCAGCCATTGTTGCCAACGGCGATTCGCAGGCACTTTCACCTATCAAAGAAAGACTAGGCGATGCCTACTCGTACGGAGAGATTCGAGCCGTCATTGCATGGCTTGATACGATCGCTTAGGTAAGAATTCGAAACAGCACTCCTCCACCAAACATCAAAGCCAAGGTGATCCATAGCAACCAAACAAAAACACGGCTTCGCCTACCGGCGATGATCATCCAGAAGCCGCCGACGATCGCATTTAGGCCAAATGCCGCGACTGCGGCAAAAATAGCGTAAATCACCATGAGCATTCCGAATTGTGCGTTTATCTTCTTAGCTGAGGAAGCGTCTTGGCTTGCCCCGGCGAGCAAGATAAACACTCCGGCCGCGATCACGACCATAAAAGCGACTAGAAAAAGTCCAACTCCGATCAGTATAAATCCGCGAGTTCGAATACTTGACTCATTGAAAAACCGGTTTGATCGGCAGCTAGGGCAGATCGGATATGCAGTCACGCCTTCGTAATTACACTTGAAGCATTGACGAAATTCCGCCGTATGGGTCGGCGGAATTTCATTTACTCTTTGCTGCCAACGATCCTTTTCCATTGGAGATCATAAATTGACCCTGGAATCTAAGCTGCAATGTCTGCTTCGATGCTTGAGCGAAGACGTTCGTCGTCGGGCGTCACGTCAGGAGCGAATCGCGAGACGATCTCGCCGTTTTTGCCAACTAAGAATTTCTCAAAGTTCCATAGCACATCCGTCGGATTCTCGCGCGTGTGGCCGAAATTACGCAAGCGTTCTTCCATGCCTTCGCCGTTGTTGACGTTGGTTTCAGGCTGAGCTTCGATCAGCGAAGCGTACAGCGGATGACGGTTCTCCAGGATGCCGACCTTTGAGAACAACGGGAAAGTGACGTTGTAGTTTGTCGAGCAGAAATCCTTGATCTCTTCCTCGGTGCCAGGCTCTTGGCCTTTGAAATCGTTTGACGGGAACGCAAGGATCTCAAATCCTTGGTCGTGGTATTCGTTGTAAAGTGATTCTAGACCTTCATACTGCGGTGTCAGGCCACATTTTGAAGCGACGTTAACGAGAAGAAGAGTTTTGCCTTTGTATTGACCAAGCGTCGTTTCTTCGCCGTCGATGGTCTTGACCGGAATCTCAAAAATATCATTTGCCATAATAATTACCTCACTGAATTTTCTCGAAATATTCGCTCGTATTCAAATCGCGGCGGCATTTCCGAAAAACGCTATAACGTCTTATAATCATTCATTCGATTTATATCAGTATTACTTTAGTTTAGGAGCAAAAAATGAAGATCGGATTACCGAAAGAGATCAAAGATAACGAATATCGTGTCGGACTAACGCCTGCGGGTGTTCAAGCATTGGAGAACGCAGGGCACGAGGTTTTCGTTCAAAAGACAGCCGGCGAAGGCTCGGGGTTCAAAGATGAACAATATGTAAAAGCGGGCGCTCAAATGCTCGACACGGCTGATGAAGTGTGGGCGACCGGCGATATGATCGTTAAGGTCAAAGAGCCTGTTGCACCTGAATACACGCGTATGCGTGAGAATCAGTTGCTGTTCACGTATCTTCACCTCGCTCCCGAGCTCGAATTGACACGAGTAATGCTCGAACGAAAGGTCACGGGCGTTGCTTATGAAACGATCGTCAAAGACGGCAAGCTGCCGCTGCTCACGCCTATGTCTGAGGTTGCGGGCCGTATGTCTGTCCAAGTAGGTGCAACGTACCTCGAGAAGATGAACGGTGGCAAGGGCATTTTGCTCGGTGGCGTTCCCGGAGTTCCGGCGGCAAACGTTGTCATCATTGGCGGCGGCATCGTCGGCACGGAAGCTGCCAAGATGGCCGTTGGCCTCGGCGCTAAAGTTACGATCATTGACCGAAATCTTGATCGTCTTCGCCAACTCGATGATATTTTCCTTTCGAAGGTTCAGACGCTCGCATCGTCGCGTTATCAGATCGAAGAAGCGATATCACACGCCGATCTTGTCATCGGTGCTGTTCTCGTCGTCGGTGCTGCGGCGCCGAAGCTCGTAACTCGAGACATGCTTCACTTGCTGCCGCACGGTTCGGTTCTCGTTGACGTCGCTGTCGACCAAGGCGGATGTTTTGAGACGACCCACGCGACGACTCACTCGAATCCAACCTATTACGAAGAAGGCGTCTTGCACTATTGCGTCGCCAATATGCCGGGAGCCGTGCCACGTACATCGACGTTCGCACTGACGAACGCGACCTTGCCGTATGCTCTCGACCTTGCAAACAAAGGCTTTGAGCAAGCGATCAAGGACGATGCCGGCCTGCAGGAAGGCGTAAATACATACGCCGGCAAGCTAACGTACGAAGCCGTCGCAACATCGCAAGGCCTCGAATACACGCCGCTTGACACGCTGATCGACCTGAAAGCGGCCGCAGCGTAGTAGTTTTGTCAGAACCGGGAGCGGTAGCGACCGGGTTCTTCTCGTGCGAGAATAAGAGAACCCAGTCGCTACCGCTCCCGGTTCTGACTTGAGATGTATGTACGAATTTGCGGTCACACCTGCCGTTACACAGCTTCGCCGTCCTGGCGTGATCATTACTGAGGTCACGCCGGGAACGGTCGGCGATGAGCTCGAACTGCAGCCAAACGACCGCATCGTCAAGGTAAATGGCCGCGCCGTCCGCGATTATTTGGATTTTCGCTTTCAAACATCCGGCGAAAATGAGCTTACTTTCCTCGTAAAAAAATCCAACGGCGAGACCGAAGAGATCGAATTCGACCGTGACGAAGGCGAAGACCTCGGCCTGATGTTCGAGCAGATCGTGCCGCGTCAATGTGCGAACGAATGTCTGTTCTGTTTCTGTAAAGGTAATCCCGAAGATGCTCGACCGTCGCTTTTCGTCCGTGATGAAGACATTCGGCTGTCGTTCCTTTACGGCAATTACACGACGCTATCATCGATCACTGACGACGAGATGAAACGAATCGTCGAGCAACGTCTTTCGCCGCAGTACGTCTCGGTTCATGCGACCGATCTCAAGACAAGAGCGTATTTGCTAGGCGTCGATGAATCGCGTGCCGACATTTCGGACAAGCTAAAGTTTCTGTTCGATAACGATATCGAACTCCACGCTCAAGTCGTGCTTTGCCCCGGAATCAACGATGGAAAGCAGCTTGAGAAAACACTACGTGATCTCGCTGTTCATCACCCAAAGGTCGTCTCGACAGCCATCGTTCCTGTTGCATTGACGCGTTACAACACCGACGAAAGACTGACTCGCGTAACGCCTGAATTTTGCCAACGCACGATAAAAGAGGTCGAGAAACTTCAGAAGGAATTCCGCAAGACACTCGGCGTCACATTCGCGTTTCTAGGTGACGAGATCTATATTAAGGCTGGTGTTCCCGTTCCATCACGACGACATTACGGCAACTATCCGCAGATCGAAGATGGCGTAGGAATGGTGCGCACGTTCGTCGAGGCGTTCGAGAAACGAATGGTCAGAACCGGGAGCGATAGCGACTGGGTTCCCGCGAACGTCAGAACCCACGATGCCGCGATCGTGCCGGACATTCCGCATTCCGCATTCCGTATTCCGCAATCAATCTTCGGTACCATGCTCACCGGCGAAATGTTCGCTCCGATCCTACGAGAACAGATCGACAAATACAACGCCGCGACTGGTTCGAGACTCACTGTAATGGCGGTTCGGAACGGTTATTTTGGCGGCGACGTCTCGGTCGCAGGATTGCTGACAGGGCAAGATCTCGTAGCGATGAAAGACAAGATAGTCGGCGATTTCGTGACAATTCCAAAGGTCACGATCAAGTCTGACGAACCGATCTTTCTTGATGGAATGTCCTACGACGACTTGAAACGTCAGTTCAAAGTCCCGGTTTACGACCTCGACACCTATTCCCTGCTCGAAATCCTCAAATAAAAAAGGCGAGCCCGACCGGCCCGCCTAGCGGAGGGGCATTCAAATGAACGCCTATGAAAAATTGTAGTTGATCACGCCCGACACTCGGACGGGCGTTCCATCAACGGTCGTGGCGTTGAATTTCGCACGCCGTGCGGCAGCCTCAGACGATGCTCGAAGCAACTGGCTTCCCGATACCGCATTTGCTGAAATCACGTTGCCGTTCTCATCGACAAGCACCTGAACCGCAACCGTTCCCGCAACATTAGCAACCTTGGCTGCCGGCGGAATTGTCGGCATCGGCAAGCTGGTCGCACGGCCGTTGATCACGCCCATCGTTTGAACTAGCGACCGTTTTGGCGCCGGCTTCACAACAGGCGGAGGCGCCGGTTGTGCAGGTTCTTCTCCACCCTTTGCAACCATTGTGTCACCGCCAAGACCGTCGCCCTCGGTTCCCGTTCCGCCCGGACCGCGAGCGACTTTGCCGGTGTTTGCTCCGTCAAAATCAAAATCTCCGATCACGTAGTTTCCCGTTACGGGACGCTCCTTGGCCGAAGTCGCGGTTGTAGCAACTGTGGTTGGAACGGTCGTCGGACTCTCGTCGAGCCGAGCAACGGTGTCTTGTCGAACCGTTATTCGTTGAGCTCCTGATGGTGCTGCTTCAACTTTCGGTTTGTCCTTTGGAGCAGATTCCAGCTCCGGACGTTTCTGCTCGACCGGCGTATCGATCGGTGCGACGATGGACAGCATATCCATTTCGTTGATATCGACGTCCAGATCGACCGCAAAAATACTGACGATCAGTGCCGCAAAAAGCGTGATACTCAATACAAGAGTTGCTCCGACAAAATAGGACTTTCGGCCTTTTGCTTCTGTCGCGGTCGGTTGAGTTTCTACTAATTCATCAAACATTGTGATTCCTCCATCGGATCGCAATTCGATCGCATCCGACAAACTATACGAATATCGTATCCGAGAAATCAGGCTAGTTTTGTAAAGTTGTGCAAAAAAGAACCGGCCCTTTGCAAAGATGCTAAGGGCCGGACGAGTTTAGAAGAAGAACCAACCATGCGTCATTTCGTGAATACGTAAGTGATTATGCCCGTTACCTTTACAGGCACATCCGACAGCTTTGTCGGCGAAAATTTTGCCCCGCGAGCGGCACGCTCAGCGTCGTTTCGCAGTAAAGGATGCCCATCGACAGCATTTGCCGAGATCACTCGCCCTGCCTCGTCGATCGTCACCTGAACTCGAACCGTGCCTGCAGCCCCGACGGCTCTTGCGGCCTGAGAATAGTTCGGTTTCGGCAAGCTCAGTGCAGAACCATTCAATACACCTTTGCTCACCGGCGGACGGTTCTTCGGCGGTTCCGGCTTTTTTGTCACGGGGGGGCCCCGTTTAACTTTTGGGTCCGGTTCCGGCTCGGTCTTGGCGATCCCCGACGGACCGCCCATGGTTCCACCGCCATTTGGGTCACGACCCGATCCAACCGAAGAATCGACGGGATCTGAATTGACCTTTCCGATCTCATAGGCACCAGCCGGACGCGATGGCGTCGTGTTCGGTGTTGTCGAGACAGTTGTCGGTGCAGGCTGCTGCTCGTCCATACGAGCAACGTGGTCGGTTCTCATTGGAAGCTTTGAGCTTTCTTTTGTCGGTGCACTCGACGGAGCCTTTGGCTGCGGTGCCGGCGGAGTCGTTGCCGCCATCTCGATCGGTGCGATCATTTCGGTCAGCTCAAAATTACTGCCTCGAATTCCATATTCCGAAGCAAAAATGCTCACGATGACACCTACGAAAAACAACGTGCCCACGACAAGCGAAGAAGTGATGAAATACTTGCGGCGGCTTTTGAAATCAGCGTTTGCCGGCTCAGATTCGATCATTTTGTCAAACATATCCATATCCTCCTGTAGCGATGGTGCCAACCGCTAGATGTTTAGACACCGACTACAGAAAAAGGTTCCCAGAGAAAATGTAAATATTTGTAACTATGCCGAAAGCAGCGGATTGTACATCATAATGGCGTGGTTTTCGGTGACAAGATCTTCGCGGGTCATGCCGTCAATGAGTGAGGTCGTTCGTTTCCAAATGCGATTATGCCTCGTGTAGCCGCCCCAAGGCTGGAGCTTCATGAGGTGGTCGGTTTCGAATACTTCGTATTTATTCTCGAGCGGACGATCTGACAGAAGCTCGCCATTTAGATATTCGTCGTCGATCCAGAGCTTGATCTGAAAGGTATCGGACGTGTCGTTGCGAAGCTGCAGATCAATGTAGTTGTACGCCAAGGTCGCTCCGCAGGCGAACGGTATATTGCGATTGATGTCGGGAAACACATCAAACCCGTGACGATACCTCTCAGTGATCGTCAGCGGCGAATGCAATGCCATCCAATAAAGTAAATTCCCAAGCTGACAAAGCCCGCCGCCGATTCCCTTTTCGATCTTGCCGTTGTGAAGGACGAGGCCCTCTAGAAAGCCGCGTTTCGCGGTCGGCCGACCAACGTTTCGCCAGATCGAGAACGTCTCGCCGGGCCGCATCACGATGCCGTCAAGCGGAGCGATCGCAAGCCTGAGGTTCGTGATCTTGTTGTGCTGAAGATACATATCGACATCACGAAGCGGCCGCAGCATCATCGTTTTATGCCGAATTATGGAATGATCTAGTTTGGTATGCGGTTCCTGCCGAGCAAAGCTTCGCGAGTTTCTTAGCCATTCTAGATGACGCCGCAACGTGAAATACTCACGCCCCAAGACGTTGCGTAAATAGCTGCGTTTAGCCGGTTTAGGAATGCTCTTGCTGTCCATTTCACTATCGCCGATAGGCGATTGTAACACGGGCAACGAAACACCAGGAATGGGCGAATCGACCCTTTTCTTATTCGTGTATTCGTGGCTATCTATTAGGTGCGGCGTTGCGAATGCTGATCATCTCGGCCGCAATCGAAACGGCGATCTCTTCCGGTGTACGGCTATTGATCGGCAGGCCGATCGGTGTGTGAATTCGCGATAGTTTTGCTTGTTCAATACCTTCGTCTCGCAGCTCTTTCATCAACGTCGCCATCTTCGCCTTGCTCCCAAGCACGCCGAAATACTTGAAATCGTGATCGATCAACTTTCGGATCACAACCGCGTCGCTCACATACCCAATGGTCACCACAACAACATAAACATCGTCGCCTTGAGGCAGATACTCGCCGATATTTTCATAACTTTCAATGATCGTGACGTTGTCCGCAAATTCGTTTTTCGCGATCGTATTCAGATCCGGCCGATCATCAAAAATGCTGATCCGGAAGTCCAACTTCGCCGCCAACTCGCTCAATGCCAACGCGCAGTGCCCGCCGCCGATGACGACTAGTTTCTGTTTGCGATGCATAGCTTCGTCGTATGTAAATACTGCACGATCCCAACGAAAGAAGACATCTTTAGATGGCGGCTTGTATAGAGGCTCGATCGAAATACCGTCTTGAGTGATACGTAAAGAGCAATTTCGTCGCGTGGTCAGAAACTGCGGTATCCGTCGAATCCTTGGAAGGTAGTCGGGCTTTAGCACAACCTGAATTACCGTCTGCTTGCCGGA
>CALMPJ010000089.1 GCA_937871585.1 uncultured Acidobacteriota bacterium
ACTAATTCCGCGAACATCGCATATCGGAGCCCTGATGTTCCTGCCGATCATCACGAATATCGCGGTGCTGACTACGTCGGTCGGCTTTGTCGGCACTTGGATATTGACGATCTTTATGTGCCTCGCCGCGACGTGGCTGGTCGCATGGGAATATGACCGTTTGAAACCGATCGTGTTTCAGACCCGCGAAGACAAGCCTAGACAATTCAATTGGCTGTTCGTCAAATTCCCAGCGTTTTTCGCCGCATGTGGAATTCCGATGGGCGTATTCTGGCACGCTATTGGGCTCGGCAATTTCGAAAACTATCTAAAGATAACCGGCGGCCTTATGCTGCTCGGCGCAGTGTTTGGCCTGGCTGTCGCTTTTCACTATCGCTTCATGCTTGTTGGTCATTTGAAATAAGATATACTGTCTTGTCAGATTTGTAGCGTTTTGCTTGGGTACCGGAAGATGGTTAAGAAATACCCAATTGCAATATTCATTGGCATTTTGGCTTTCACCTCGTCGGCAACGATTAACTACTTTTATAAGCGAGGCGACGACCTTTCGATCCGATACATCCTTTGGAAACACAATTTGTATCCGTACCGAAGTGAGTTTGTCGGTGGCGTTATAGCGGACAGACATTTCCAAGATCAGTTAGTGGGCAAGACGAAAGACGAAATACTTCGAATCTTTCCGGATCTCCGTGCGGAACCTGTAAACGAATTCCAAGAATTCTACGCGAGAACAGATTTGGTCGGTCGCGAGCATCTATGGTTCGGTGACAAGCTGACGGTCATGTTCTTTGAGAATGGCAAAGCAACCTATATAGGGCTCATGAAGGGATGAGACCCTATCCATCGATAATGTTTGATACTCTACGTCGCTTCGTTTATATTCGTTTGGTACTAGAAAAACGGAATTATGACGGAGGCTTCGACCGATATCGCTACTCAAGCAGCAACCGCGCCGACATTTCGGCAGGATTTTAAAATAACACGCAATCTACCTTGGGCTTTGCAGCCGCTCGACAAAATCTCGATGAATTTTCATTGGTGTTGGGCAGCCGGTGGAATCTCGATTTTCCGCGATCTCGATCCTGTTCTGTGGGACAAATGCGAGCAGAATCCGCGACTTTTTCTCCGTGACATCGAAAATATTCGCCTCTGGCAAGCTGCGGCCGATTCTGCGTATCTCGAACGTTTGCAGTCATTTATAGCTCTTACGGATTCGTATCTATCGCGTACGCCGCCTGAAGACGTACCGTCCGTAACTTATTTTTGTGCCGAATACGGCGTGCACAATTCCCTGCCAAATTACAGCGGTGGACTCGGCATTCTTGCGGGCGATCATCTGAAATCGGCAAGCGATCTGAACCTGTCGTTGACTGCGATCGGGCTGCTTTATCGCTATGGCTATTTCCGCCAATCGATCTCGCATGACGGCTGGCAAGAGGAACGCTACAACGACGTTTTCGAAGGCGAACTCGCTGTAACGCCAGTTTTCGACACGAACGGCGAGCGTGTGACTGTAGCGGTGCATATTAGAGGCCGCGAAGTCGTCGCTCAAGCTTGGTTAGCTAAGGTCGGACGAATTTCGCTCTATTTGCTCGATACAAATCTGCCGCAGAACAGCGATGTCGATCGTCTTATCACCGGACATTTGTACGGCGGCGATGCTGAAACGCGTATCGTTCAGGAGAAAGTGCTCGGGATCGGTGGCGTTCGTCTGCTTCGAAAACTAGGTATTTCGCCCGACGTTTACCATCTTAACGAAGGCCACGCAGCGTTTTCGACGCTTGAATTAGCGAAAGAACATATTGCCGAACATGAGGGTTCCAACTTCGCTGACGCAGTCTCCGCCGTTCGTGCAAAGTGCGTGTTTACGACACATACGCCTGTTTCAGCGGGCAATGATTCGTTCGACCCTGAAGTGTTGACGGAGTGTTTCAGCAGCGAATTTATCGATTCTCTTAAGCTTACACGCAACGAATTCCTTGCTCTCGGCCGTGCTGATCTATCGGACGACAAGGAATTTTTCGGCATGACGCCACTCGCGATCCGTATGTGCCGTTCGGCCAATGGCGTCGCGAAAAAGCACGGTGAAGTTTCGCGTAAACTGTGGCTCAAGATGTTTCCCGACCTCGCCGATAGCGGTGCCGTGCCGATCACTTCGGTAACGAATGGCGTGCACGCACCTACTTGGATCGCCGAACCGTTTCAAGCTATTTTCCGCCGCTCCATCGGCGAGAATTGGCACGAGGTCGTTCGCGACGCCGAAACATGGGCGACAGCGATCAATTTCCTGCCCGACGAAGAGATCTGGGCCGCTCATCAAACATTAAAGGGCTTACTGATCGCGTTCATTCGCGAACGTACGGCTACGAAAGATGCCGGCAAAACCGATACCATCCACGAACACGAAGATACGCGAAAGCTGTTTTCGCCCGACGTGCTGACGATCGGTTTTGCACGTCGAGTCGCGGCGTATAAGCGTTGGGACCTATTGTTCCGCGACCTTGATCGACTGCTTAAACTCGTCGATCACGCCGATCGTCCGGTTCAGTTCGTATTCGCAGGAAAAGCGCATCCGCAAGACCGCACGGCGAAAGGCATTTTGCAGAAACTGATGTCGATCAATCACGATTCGAACTGGCAGCGACGAGCCGTATTTATCGAAGATTACGATCAGGAAGTTGCCCGATATCTCGTCCACGGCGTCGATGTCTGGATGAATGTCCCGAGACGACCGATGGAAGCCAGCGGCACGTCGGGCATGAAAGCCGCGATGAACGGGGCACTCAATTTCTCGATACTCGACGGCTGGTGGATCGAAGGCTACAACGGCGACAATGGATTTGCGATCGGCGACCTCGACGAGAATTTGACCGACGAGCAGATGGACGCCGCTGATTCCGAATCGCTATATTCGGTCCTTGAGAACGACTTAATTCCGGCGTATTACGACCGCGACGATGCCGGAATTCGCCGTACTTGGATCGCCAAGATGCGAAACTCGATGGCGACGCTGACTCCGCAGTTTTCGAGTGATCGAATGCTGAGCGATTATGTTTCAAACATCTACGAGGCCTAAAATATGCAGCAGTATGAATTTACCGTCGGCCAGATTCGTCCCATCGAATGCGTCAAAGAAGGCTTTGAGCGGATAAAGAAAGACTATTGGCTGCTATTCGGCATCGCTCTCGTTGGCGGCTTGATCGGCGGCATAACGATGTACGTACTCGCAGGTGCAATGATCTGCGGGATCTTTTTCGTGTATCTGAACGCGATCGACGGCAAGCCTGTCATATTCGACGACCTTTGGAAAGGCATGCAGCATCTCGGGCAAGGCTTGATAGTAATATTGGTTATACTCGTACCAACCTTTGTCTATTACATCTTTGCCTATTTCTCGTTGGTCGCGGCGATCATCGGCGGTGGAGCCACGGCGGGCGAAGCCGGACTGTTCGGCGCACTGATCGTGATCGGAATCATCGACATTGTCGTTCTGATTGTTTTGGTCAGTTTCCACACGTTGCTCACATTCTCATTTCCGTTGATAGTCGATCGAAACTTAAGTGCGATCGATGCAATGAAGCTCAGTATGAAAGCCTCGTGGCAGAATCTAAGCGGAGTTGCAGGCCTCGTTGCGGTCAATTTCGGGTTGATGCTCGCCGGTTACATAGCACTTTGTGTAGGACTCTATTTCATTATTCCGATCATGGTCGCCGCGAATGTGGTCGCCTATCGTAAGGTGTTCCCGCGTCTCGACAATCTCCAGTTTCAGCCGCCGCCACCGACTGCTTATTCAAATTATTAAATGCTCGAACCAACACAGATCATCGAAGAATCGGACCGCGAGTTCTCAATTAAGTGGTCGGATGATAAAGAAACTCGCTACGATGCCGCGACACTTCGCCGCAAATGCCCATGCGCGGGTTGTGTCAACGAGTGGACCGGCGAGAAGATGCTTGACGACGGAACGGTCCCAGACGACCTCACGATCAAATCAACTGCGATAGTCGGGCGTTATGCACTAAGTTTTACATTCTCAGATGGCCACGATACTGGTATATTTAGTTTTAGGTACCTGAGGGACATTGCGTAATGCACGAACGAGATATATTTGACGAACGGCAGGAGACGAAGAAGGCGACCTTTTCGTGTCCGATGTGCCGTGAGCGGAACGAATATGACATTCGTTGGTTGAAACGTACCAAGAAAAAGAATGTCAACGCCCGCAGCGAACAAGATCGAGCTCAATATCAGAAATCGCGTGACTATATGGTGCGTGTCGACGATATGTTAATGTGCAAGAACATGCGGTGCCGCAAGCGGTTTGAGATTCCTTCCTCACAATCAGTAGTTTTCATATAAAAAAGCCCGGCGATCGACCGGGCTTTTTCGACTTAAGTTTCAAAACAACTAGTAGATCGAGAATCCGTATTCAAACGTCTTTGTGGTGGTTTGAGCAACACCGTTGACTTTGGCAGGTTCAAACTGGATCCGACGAGCCGCCGCGATAGCTTGTTCGGTCAGACCGTAACCAAGGCCGCTGACAGGTGTGATCGAACCGATCGATCCGTTTGCTAAGAATGTGATACGCAAGACTACCTTGCCGGTAACGTTGTTCTGACGAGCCGAATCTGTATAGCCTGCACGCGGTTTAGAGATGATCTTGAGGCCTTGGGTCACGCCTACACGAGCCGCTGGCGGTCTCGTGCCGCCGCCACCTGGGCCATCGCCTGGGCCGATGTCACCTGTTGTACCTCCGCCTAAACCACCATTGGCTCCGGGACCATATCCCGGACCGCTGCCTGGACCTACACCACCATTTCGACCTGAACCAATGCCGCCACCAGAACCGGGACCATCAGATACCGTGTTGATATTCCCAGTCGGCAGACCATAACGTTGCGTAGGATCTTTTGTGGTCTCATTGATTGGGCCTTGAATTGTCGCTTGAATCGGAATAGAAGGATTCGTCAAGCGCTCCATATGAGCAGACGGCTTGATCAACTGTTGAGTGGACATCGGAGGTCGAGCCCCTTGTGACGCCGGTTCGTCTTCCTCATTTCCGCCACCGCCACCGCCGCCCCCGGCCTTCTTATTGTCTTTCGGTCTTTCCTCTTCGTTCTCAACCAACATCGCCGGGTCATCGAGAATCACGGCAGTAAACACTCCATCGTCGAGAGAGCCGAGATTGATGTCCTTGCTGAAGATATTATAGACGAGGCCGGAAAACATACCGAATACCATAAAAACGAACGTGCCGAGCAGCAATCCGTTGCGGCTACCGTTCTTTTCTTCGATCACAGTCACGCCAAAATCATCATCAGGAAGCGGCGTCAATATCATCGGATGATCGGCGACTGCATCGGCATCGACGGCCTTAGTCTGGATGAAGACAGGAGCCGTCGGGGCCGGAATCTCGAAAACTTCTTCGGGGGCAGCGACAATTTCTTCTTGGACAACAGCTTCAACTTCGTCCTCGACCGGCGCAACTTCTTCCGCAGCAAAGACCTCAGTCGCCGCCGGTTCGCTGATCTCTAACACGTCTGCCGTCTCGACCGCAGGTTCGGCAACGAACTCAGGCTCAGCCGGTGCCGCCGCGAGCGGATTCATCTCAAACGCCTGGAGCGTTGCTCCGCAGGTCGGGCAGAACCCGAACTTCTCCGCAAAACTCTCATCACACGAACTGCAAAATTTGACGATCTTTCCCATCTTTCCAGGCCTCTCTAAAAGTCCCAAACCAGCCCATCGAGGGCGTCCAAACTCTCAAGCTTAATTATAACGCTTTTTGCGCCATTGTTAAGCATTTTGAAACACTTTTTCGCGTTCCAAGAAAACCAACTTGGTACACGTTCTGATAGATGCAACAATGGTTTGACGCGATGCCTAACGGAATTTAGAATTTCATTTACGCCAAATTCGCCAAAAGCGGCTGCTCTGCAACACCGTCGGCCTTTTGTGCAACTAAATGTCAAAGCGGAGCAAAGTTCCAGTATCGCTTCGCATATAGATCAACGATGAAATATAGCTCAAGGTTCACAATTGCCGTCGTACTTACGATGCTCTTCGCCTCGGTCACGGCGTTTTCGCAAGCAAAGCCTCGCGAAGAACGGCTGTTGAATGGCCTAAAACTGCTGATGTGGCGAGATTCGTCGGCGACGGATGCAACGGTTCGGATACGAATTCACAGCGGAGCCGCCTTCGATCCGCAAGGTAAAGAAGGCGTCATGCGGCTGCTCGCGGACAACATCTTCCCGACCGAAGCGACTCGGGAATTCTTCAGCGAAGAACTTGGCGGTGACCTTACGGTAACGACTAACTATGATTACATCGAAATAAACGCCCGCGGACGCTCAGACGCGCTGCTGACGATGATCGAGACACTCTCGGCCGCCGTTGCCAACCCAACGATCGACAAACCGACCACTGCAAAACTTAAAGAGAATCTTGCAAAAACCGCCAAGGACTTTGAAAACGATCCGTCGTACGTCGCCTCACTTGCCGCGAATAAAAGGCTTTTCGGCACATTTCCGTACGGCCGACCGATGTACGGATCGTCGGAATCTATCGCAAAGATCGATTTCGCCGACCTCATCGATGCGAAACTGAAATTTCTGACTGCCGACAATGCAACTGTCGCTGTTTCAGGAAATTTCGATCCTTCTTTTGCGTACAAAGCGGTACGAAGACTGTTCGGTGCTTGGTTGAAATCTGACCGACGAGTGCCTTCCACATTTCGCCAGCCGGACGATCCGCCGGCAGGAATGCTGACGCTGCCGTCTCCTGTTTCCGACAAGTCGGCTATCAGATTCGCGGCTCGGGGTGTATCACGTGCAGATAGCAATTTCGCCGTGTCGAAGGTTTACGCCGCATTACTTGAGGCGAGAATGCGTGCCCGCGTGCCGTCGATGTTCGCCGAGAACGTTGTCGTTCGCTCGGTTGAACATACTCTTCCGGGAGTTTTTACTATCGGATTTACGGCATCTAAAAATGACATCGGCAACGGAAACGGCAAGATCGAGGCGAACGAACTCGTTGCAAAGGCTCTTACCGATCCGATCACCGAAGCCGAGTTCAACACCGCAAAGGCCGCCATTGTTGCCGATTGGGCAAAGGTCAATACGGTAACGCACTATCTCGACGCCGACACGTTCAAACTCGCGGATGCAGCCTCTCAGCCGCGTCTCGCCGAAGCCGTTACGATCGAATCCGTTCGTGCCTTTGCCGACCGCATCGCAAAAGCTCCTAAGGCAGTCGTACTCGTCAATACGCCAAACTAAGTGCCGACAACACTAACGCAGAACGAGAAAGCCCAGCGTGCTGCCGTGCGAGATATGTTTGCCGGCATCGCTCGCCGGTACGACTTTCTCAACCACACGCTGTCGATGAACATCGACAAACGCTGGCGTGCCAAGGTTTCGAAAGAATTAGCCAACGTATTGTCAGATCCCGACAGCATCGTTCTCGACATCGCCTGCGGAACCGGCGACCTGACAAACGAACTTGCTTCGCATTCTAGCGGCAAGGTCATCGGCACTGATTTCTGCCGCCCGATGCTCGATATTGCGGTTGATAAAAACAACAAACTTCCCTACATCGAGGCCGACGCGATGAGTTTGCCTTTTCCTGACGACCATTTCGATGCTGTGACCATCGCATTCGGGCTTCGCAATCTGCCGAATTTCCGCAACGGTTTGATCGAGATGAATCGAATCCTGAAGCCCGCCGGACGGCTTGTCGTACTCGAATTCACCGAGCCGGTGATTCCCGGATTTGGACGTCTGTTCAATTTCTATTTCTCACATATTTTGCCGCGGATCGGCGGAATGGTCAGCGGTTCACGTGGCGCTTACGAGTATTTGCCCGATTCCGTATCTAAATTCCCTGCTCAAAAAGAACTAGCGGCACTGTTCGCCGAAGTCGGATACTCCGACGTAAAATTCACAAATCTTACGGGCGGTATCGCAGCAATTCACGTCGGTTCGAAGGCCTGATTTTGTTTCTCGCCCCAATAAGTTATAAAATCTCGTTGCCCGCCGGCAATTCGCTTAATGAAGCATAAACTGCTCAGTTTCGCTCGTCAGTTAGCCTTGATGCTGCTCGTCATTTGGACGGTGGTGTCGCTGGTGACGCTACTCATTGAGATCGTGCCCGGCGACCCTGCGACTGTAATTCTGGGCGAGACAGCCACTTACGAGCAAATTGAGAATTTTAACCAGAAACACGGCCTGAATCGACCGGCGTTCTTTTTCTCGTACAACTCGACTGACGGTTTTAAATGGAACGGAGTCGATAACCGATATCTCGATTACTGGAAAGGCTTGTTGACCGGCGACCTCGGCACCTCGTTTCGTACTGACAAACCTGTTCTTGGAATGATCGTCGAGAGATATCCACTGACTATTCAACTCGCGGTAGTTTCGATGTTGATCGCTATCGGGATCGCTCTACCGTTGGGCGTGCTCGCTGGTTCTCGCAAGAACTCGACAATCGATAATTTTTCGTCCTTTATCGCATTGCTCGGTATTTCACTGCCGACGTTCGTTATCGGGCCGTTTCTCGTTTACATTTTCTCCGTCAAACTCGGCATTTTTGCACCGACCGGAAGCCTCTATATAGAAGACATCATATTGCCCGCATTCACGCTCGGAGCCGCTTTATCTGCGATTCTGACTCGAATGATTCGCTCCAGCGTGATCGAAGAACTCGGCGAAGATTACGTTCGTACAGCACGTGCAAAAGGCCTCAGCGAACGCGTCGTTCTACTCAAACACGTTCTCAAAAACGGCCTGATCCCTGTGGTAACGATCCTCGGACTTCAACTCGGCGTGTTGCTAGCAGGCTCGATAATCACTGAGAAAATTTTTAACTGGCAAGGCCTTGGGCTGTTGCTGCTCGATGACGGCATTGGCAAACGCGATTACCGTCTGGTCCAAGGCTGCGTCCTCGTGATCAGCATCACATTCATAGTCGCGAACTCGCTGACTGACTTTGTATATCGCAAGCTCGACCCAAGAATTCGGCTATCGTAAATGAACAGACTGGCGTACATTGGTTTTTCGATCGCGGCGTTGTTTATCATCGCCGCCATCATCGCGCCTGTAATTGTCGGGCATGATCCGATCGCACAAGACCTGAGTCGCCGTTATTTAATGCCGACAGCTGAACATTGGTTTGGCACAGACGCACTCGGTCGCGATGTATTCGCCCGCGTCATTTACGGCGCAAGGATCTCGCTTGAAGTTGGAATTTCCGTAGTCGTCATTTCAGGATTGATCGGAACCGCAATTGGTGCAATTGCAGGATTCTATGGCGGTTGGGTCGATAAGTTCCTGTCCGGCTATTTGTTCAATGTCTTCCTCGCGTTTCCGGGCCTTTTGCTTGCAATTGCACTCGTTGCATTCCTCGGTGCCGGTCTCGGGAAAATGATCTTGGCACTCTGTATTATCGGCTGGGTCGGGTACGCACGAGTAATGCGAGGACAAGTTCTTAAAGTTCGCGAATATGATTTTGTTCAAGCAGCTCGTGCCCTCGGAGCAAGTAATTTGCGAATTCTAGTCACGCACATTCTGCCAAATTCGATACAGCCGCTGATCGTCCAAGCTTCTCTCGGAATGGCCGGAGCCGTCTTATCTGAAGCATCGCTGTCGTTTCTCGGCCTCGGCGTGCCGCCGCCGGCACCAAGTTGGGGCACAATGATCGAGGAATCTCGCGGTTTTGACATCTTAACGAGCGCACCACACGTAATGTTCTTTCCGTCACTCGCGATCGCTCTAACGGTGCTTGCGTTCAATTTCATCGGCGATGGACTCCGCGAATATCTCGACCCGAAGCAGCGAGCAAGATGATCGATGACGTTCGGATAATTCCGCTTAGCGAATCGTCCGTCGTGGTCGAATTTGGACGAACGATATCGTTAAAACTCAATCAAAAAGCGATCGCCCTTGCTAAAAGCCTCAATTCATCGCCATTCCTGGGCATGATCGAAGCAGCTCCTGCCTACGCATCGACATCCGTTTTCTTTGACGTTTCGAGAATACAAACCGAATTTCCACATATCGATCCGCATCAGTTTGTGAGCGATCAAATTCGCACGTGCCTTCAGGTTCTCGTCGAATTGGACGATCAGCGTCCAGAAACGATCGAGATCGCGTTCGCAGTTGACGAAGGCGAGTTCGACCTCGCATTCGTCGCCGAACGAACCAAGATGTCGAAAAGTGATGTGATCGAACTGTTTACCGCGTCGGAATATCGCGTATTTATGCTCGGATTTCTGCCGGGATTTCCGTATATGGGAATCCTAGATGAACGGCTCGCACTTCCGCGACGTGACGTTCCACGGACACGCGTTCCAGTCGGAAGCGTTGCTGTCGCCGGGCAACAAGTTGGCATTTATCCACAAGATTCGCCGGGCGGCTGGCACATTATCGGAAAGACTTCTGCTCGGATGTTTGATCCCGACAATTTAGCACTGCTGGAACCCGGAATGAACGTACGATTTTTAGCCGAATAATGAGCATCCTGATAAAAAAGCCGGGAATTCTCACGACCGTTCAGGACGGCGGGCGTTTTGGCTATCGTGAACTCGGCGTAAATCCTTCAGGCCCGATGGACGGTTTTGCAGCACGCATTGCAAATCTTCTACTGGGAAATGCTAATAATTCTGCCGTAATCAAACCTCTTTTTCCCGCCGTTGAGATCGAGTTCTTATCCGACACTCAGTTCGCGATCTGTGGTGCGGAATTCGGAGCTTGCCTCGATGGTAAACAAATACGAAATTGGACGTCGCATAATGCCGTCGAAGGTCAGACGCTGAGCTTTCATCGACCGGAAAGAGGTTCGCGAGGGTATGTCGCTATCGTCGGTGGAATCGGATCAGAGCGTTGGTTGGACAGCAGTTCGTCAACCCAAGTAGCCGCCGGCGAACGATTCGCGATTGGCCGATCATTGGTTCAATTGAATGAACTGAGCCTATCGCCATGGATGCTGCCTCGATACGGTCGATTTCCAACCGTTCGAGTTACTCGTGGACCGGAGTTTGAACTGCTGGACGAAGCGGCCGTAAATCATTTCCTGTCAGAGAATTACACAATTTCAAACGGTTCGAATCGAATGGGAGCCCGGCTCGAGGGATCGCCGATCTCGTGCGAAGGAATTGGCGAAATGCCGTCTTCAGCGGTAACATTTGGAACGATCCAGCTTTTACCGAGTGGAATGCCCGTTGTATTAATGGCCGATCATCAGACAACGGGCGGTTATCCGCGAATCGCGACGGTTGCTGTGGTCGATCTGCCATTGCTCGGACAGCTATCGGCCGGCGACGGCGTTTCGTTCAAGTTGATCGAAATGTCCGAAGCGATGGAACTCTTACAGCAACGAGAGAAAGATATCGAGCAACTGAAATGCGGCGTAAGTATCTTTGGCAGAACAGTTAACGCGAAATGAATGACATGGTCAGACAAATCGATCTAAACTGCGACCTTGGCGAAGGTTATCTGAACGACGCCGAATTGATGAAATACATTTCGTCGGCGAACATAGCGTGTGGCGGCCATACAGGCCACTACGATTCGATGAAGCGAACGGTCGAACTCGCGATCGAGAACAACGTTGCGATAGGCGCACATCCGTCGTATCCTGACTTCGACAATTTTGGCAGAAAGTCAATAAA
Source organism: uncultured Acidobacteriota bacterium (assembly GCA_937871585.1). GTDB lineage: Bacteria > Acidobacteriota > Blastocatellia > Pyrinomonadales > Pyrinomonadaceae > OLB17. The sequence continues at coordinate 11,666 of CALMPJ010000089.1, forward strand.
CATCGGCCATTCAGAGCTATCGGACTCAATTACTCGACAGATAGATTCTCTACGAGTCATAGCTCGTTCATTTGGCTCAGAAATAGTTCACGTAAAACCGCACGGAGCTCTTTATAACGATTCGGCGAAAGTTCGCGAATTGGCCGCATTGATCGCTGAAACGGTCGCGAATTATGACAATAAACTAGTGCTATTCGGCCTCGCAAACAGCATTTCGATCGACGAAGGATGGCGTGTCGGTCTTCGAGTTTGCGGCGAAGCGTTTGCTGACAGGACATACACAAAAGACGGCAATCTTACGCCGAGAAGCGAATCAAATGCGTTTGTAGACAGTTCATTAACAGCATTAGATAACATAGTGCAACTGATTGATACAGGATATGTTATGGCAACGACTGGAGAACGCGTAATGATCGATGCCGATACGATCTGTATTCATGGCGATGGACCCAATGCGGTCGATTTTGCGACAAAATTGAACCACGGATTGGCCAATTTCGGAATAACGATCAGGCCTAAGTATGTCTGAAACAGAAAAGCGAAGTTCGAGACTTTCTACCGTGCTCGGTGCGGCATTCTTAATGGCGACCTCGGCGATCGGTCCGGGATTTTTGACGCAAACAACTGTTTTCACAAAACAGCTTTTGGCTAGTTTCGGCTTCGTGATATTGATCTCCGTCATCTTGGACATCTTCGCCCAGATGAACGTTTGGCGGATTCTTGCGATCAGCGGCAATCGTGGTCAGGACGCGGCTAACGCCGCATTACCGTACAGCGGTTATTTACTTGCTGCACTGGTTGCGTTCGGCGGGCTTGTCTTTAATATTGGCAATATTGCGGGAACCGGTTTGGGGACCGAGGCTCTTCTTGGAGTTTCGCCCCAGGTTGG
>CALMPJ010000090.1 GCA_937871585.1 uncultured Acidobacteriota bacterium
GCGAGCTTTTCGATCTTTGCCCGAATTTCTTCGAGATCTGAACGCCAAACTCCCGTACCTTGTGTTCCGGCGTTGACAATACTTCGAACATCGTCGGCCTTTGTTCGGTCGGCACCGACAACATCTACATGTTTTACATTAAAGAATTCCGACGCGATCGCCGCACGATAACCTTTCAAGCCAAGATATCCTATGCCGAAAAGGACCGCAGCACCAACAACCAACGGAAACAAAAATTTGCCGTGATCGACGGACGAGGTCCGGCTTCGACGCGTCGATGGTTTGCGTTTCGTCGTCTTTCTCTTAGTAACTGTGCTGCTTTTTCGCTTTGCCATAAATTGGTGTTAGTTCCCCTTCAGCCTCTCCACTATCTCGTCCGACAATCTCGTTATCGTTCCGGCTCCAAGCGTGATAACTAGATCATTCTCCTGCAACTGCGGCATTACGATATCGAGAACACCGTCAATATCGCCAACATAAGTAGCGTTCTTGTGACCGTACTTGCGAATGTTCTCAGTCAATATCTCAGCCGTAATTCCTTCGATCGGCTGCTCGCTGGCGGCGTAAATATCGGTCACAAACAACACGTCAGCATTATTAAATGCCAACGCAAAATCGCCCATCAATTCCTGTGTTCGGGAATATCGATGGGGCTGGAAGATAACGACCGTTCGACGCGAGCCGCCACCGTTCTTAGCTGCGGACAAAGTCGCTAGGATCTCGGTAGGATGGTGGCCGTAGTCGTCAACGACCATGATGCCGCCGACCTCACCCTTGAGCTGAAATCTTCGGTTAGCGTTCTTGAAACTCTTGAACGCCTCGACGATCTTGTCGAACGGTATCTCAAGTTCAAACGCTACCGCTATCGCCGCTAGAGCGTTATAAACGTTGTGCTTTCCCGGAACAGGCAAATTCAATTCGCCGAGAACCTGATCGCCTTTCCAAACCGTGAACGTCGAACCAAAACCACCGTTATAAGTAATATCGTGTGCCGAAACATCGGCCTGTGCCGTGAGACCATATGTAACGCGTCGGCGTTTGATGTTCGGGATCAAAAGCTGCACATTTGGATCATCAAGACAAATAATAGCGGCACCAAAGAACGGTACTTTGTTCACAAAGTCCGTAAAGCACTGAACGACATCGTCCATGCCTTTGTACGATTCCATGTGCTCTTTGTCGATATTCGTAACGACGGCAATGGTCGGATAGAGCATTAAAAACGAGCGGTCGCTCTCATCAGCTTCGGTAACGAACCATTCGCTTTGCCCAAGCCTCGCGTTCGAGCCCAAAGTATCCACAACTCCGCCAACAACAGTCGTAGGATCAAATCCCGCGTGCCCCAAAACTGTCGCGACCATTGACGTTGTAGATGTCTTACCGTGTGTTCCCGAGACTGCCACAGCATATGGCTTGAGCACCATCAATTCCGCCAGCATCTCTGCACGAGGGATCACAGGAATGCTTTTCTCTTTTGCGGCAACAACCTCAGGATTGTCAGCCTTTACAGCCGACGAATAGACAACCACCTGTGCATCACCGATATTCTCCGCCGCATGGCCCTCGCTGATCGTCACATTGAAAAGCGTCTCAAGGCGATCAGTATTCTTGGAACGTTTGGCATCAGATCCGGACACAACAAAGCCGAGATTGGCCAAAACCTCAGCAATTCCGCTCATTCCGATCCCGCCAATTCCAATAAAATGAATTCTCTTAACGTTCCTAAACATTTCGCTTTAATTCCTCAATGATGTCCACCGTTTCGCTGGCGGCATCCTTTCTTCCCATTTTGCGGGCCGATCTGGACATTTCTGTCAACGTTTCAGACGAACCTGTCAGTTCCTTGATCTCATTCGCCAAAACATCGCCGGTAAGATCCTTTTGGAGGATCATCTTTACGGCACCGCCGGTTTGCATTGCCTCGGCGTTCTTACGTTGATGATCGTCCGCCGCAAGCGGAAACGGCACCATAATCGCCGGACGTCCGGCGGCAGCGATCTCGGCGCAAGTTGTCGCCCCCGCACGGCAAATAATAAGGTCTGCCTTTTCAAATTCGACAAAGATGTCCGAGATGAACGGCCTAACGTCGCTTTCCGCAAATTTCGACTTATCGTATGCGGCCCGAATGCTTTCGAAATCAGCCTCGCCGGTTTGGTGCGTGATCGTGATGTTTTCATCGAGCTTATCGAGAGCCTCGATCATCGCGTTATTTATCGCTCGGGCACCTTGAGAACCGCCGAATATCAGAATATGCGTTCTGTCTCCGCGAACTTTATCCGGTATCTCAAAAAACTCGTTCCGAACAGGATTTCCTGTTACGACGCCTTTCTTTCCGAAATATGGCAATGCCTCTGCGAATGTCAGTGCTGCTTTATCAACGAAACGTGCCAGTTGCCTGTTTGTAAATCCGGGCAACGCATTCGAATCCATTACAAGCGTCGGCACGCCCATGATCTTCGCCATCAGCAGCACAGGACCGGACACATAGCCGCCGGCACCGACGACGACGTGCGGGCGAAATTGGCGAATGATGCGGCGTGCTTCTAAGAAACTCTGCGGCAAGACTGCGAGCCCTTTTACCTTTGCCGCAACGCCGACACCTTTCAAACCAGCGCTGTTTATGAGCGACAGCTGATAGCCATTGTCCGGAACTATCTTTTTCTCAAGGCCGCGTGCCGTACCGACGAACAAAACCTCAGACTCGGCGTCGCGAGCCATGATCTCGTTCGCGATGGCGATTCCCGGATAAATATGTCCGCCGGTTCCGCCGGCAGCGATGAGAACTTTCATTCTACTTCCAAAATGAGATTCGTATTTTCCCAATAACCTTCGCCGTCTGCTTGAAGCAAACCAGGATAGTTTCCAAATAGCCAGTGCCAAATCGGTGCAAGTGTGTCTAATGTCTCATCCGTTGTTCGACCGCCGAATAAGATCTGAAAGCAAACAATTGTCTTTGCGTTCTGCAGTAGATCAACGACCTTTTCTTTGCCAGGCCCTTCAATGTCCTCAATAAACTCCTGTAATTCGCCGATCTCTTCTTCGAACAGCCCATCATTAGGTACATTTACTTCAACCTGAGAATACGGCTCATTTCTATACAATATGTCGGCGGCAGAATCTTCGTCATTTGACCGTTCAAACTTGAAATTCGCGTCAATTCCTTTCAAATGCCGTTCAAGGTCATTCAACACTTTGGACAGATCGTTTTTGGAGATGAAACGCATGTAATATCCCATTTTAGTTCTCCCTCAGGTTTCCCTTCGAATACCGTGAAATACTCAGCAAAATTCCGACCGCGATCAGCGAGATCAGCACCGAAGAACCGCCGTATGAAATGAACGGCAAGGGAATTCCCTTCGCCGGAACGATCGAGATGACCACGCTTATATTAAATAGCGCCTGTGCGATCAAACCTGTGATCAATCCTATCGCCAGCAGCGAACCGAATCTGTCCGGTGCGTTCAGTACGATTTTGACGCCTCGCCACAGTAACAATCCGAATGCGATAACCACGGCCATAGTTCCCATCAGTCCTAATTCTTCTCCGACGACGGAAAATATGAAATCTGAATACGGATACGGCAGATAGAACAGCTTCTGCTGCCCCTTGGCAAAACCTTCGCCGAAAACGCCGCCTGAGCCGATGGCGTACAGAGATTGCACGACTTGATACGCTTCGTCGTCCGAATATTTATAAGGATCGAGGAACGCCATGACTCTTGCGACGCGCCAAGGTGCAAATAAAATCGCCCCGACGCCGATCACCACAAGTCCCGCAGCGACTGTCCCGATGTGCAGCATCTTTGCTCCGGCCGAGAAAAAGACTACAGAGAATATGGCACAAAGCACAATGGTCGTCCCGAGGTCCTTTTCAAGCAGAACCAAACCTGCGAGCAATCCGAAACCTGCGAGAACCGGAAGAACTGTTGGTTTGAGTTCGCCGACGCTGTTCTCGTTCTTTGTAAGAAACCACGCGAGGAATATCGGAAGTGCAACCTTTGCTAATTCCGAAGGCTGGAACGAAAATCCTCCGATGCGTATCCAACGCTGGGCACCGTTAATCGGATCAAACGCAAACACCGCGAGCAAAGCGATACACGTCAGGAAAAGAATTCCGTAAACGACCCAACGATCATTGAGCAGTCTGTAATCAAATCGACTAACGATGAACATCGCGGCGATGCCGATGCCGACGAATGTGATCTGCTTAAGAAAGTACGTGAACTGGCTGGCGTCGCCCGATTCTTTCATCGCCATCATCGCGGACGCCGAATAGACCATCAGGGCACCAAACAACGCAAGGCCGGCGGCCAGGACGAACATGAACCAGTCGATGCGTTTCGCAGTTGCCACTACAAACTTCTCACAGCCTCCTTAAATTTGGTGCCGCGTTCCTCAAAACTCCCGAACATATCAAAACTCGCACACGCCGGCGCAAGCAATACGTTGTCGCCGATCATCGCAGCCGAACGGCTCGCCGAAACTGCTTCCTCAAGCGAATTAGCGCGAATGATCGGCGCTGAATCTGCAAGTTGCTCTGCGATGTTATCGCCGTCCTCGCCAATCACCACGATCGCGCGGACGCCTTTCTCGATCAGCGGAATCAGCGGTGCGTACGGAGCGTTCTTCCCACGTCCGCCTAAGATGATCACGGTTTTACCGGCTTCCTCAGACAAAGCTTCGAGAGCCTTGATCGTCGCGTCAACAGAAGTCGCTTTCGAATCGTTGTAATATTTGACGCCGTCGATCTCTGCGACGAATTCGATGCGATGTTCGACGCCTTTGAAATTCGCGACAGTCTTGCGGATCGATTCGACAGCAACGCCGGCGGCAATTCCAGCCGCGAACGCCGCTAATACGTTCTCGACATTGTGCAGGCCGCGTAGAAATATCTCGTCGCGAGTCGTCAAAACAATCTCGACGCCGTCGTTCTTATATATAAGGTCTCGCCCACGCAGAAAAGCACCATTATCAAGCTCGCGTTTTATGCTGAACATCACGACCGTGGCGTTTAATCCTGCGGCCCAGTTGGAAGTTATCTTGTCGTCAGCATTTAGAACCGCAACATCCGAAGAAGTTTGGTTCATGAAAATGCGATGTTTCGCCGCTGCGTAGTCCAAAAAAGAATCGTAGCGGTCGAGATGATTCGGCGTAACATTCAGGCACATCGCCACATTTGGTTTTAGATCAACGATCGTTTCAAGCTGATAACTCGAAAGTTCGATCACGTTCCAGGTGTCGTCGGTCGAGGTTTCAGTTAGTTCGAGCAAAGGCGTGCCGATATTTCCGCCGACCTGCGTGACCTTTCCGCCGTCCATGAGAATTTCGCCAACGAGCGTCGTCGTCGTCGTTTTGCCGTTAGAACCTGTTATACCGATGATACTTCCCTTCAGAAATCGTGAGGCAAGCTCGACTTCGCCGATGACTTCGCCGTCTTTTCTATCGACGTATCTCGCGGGAATAGTATTCGTCGGCACTCCAGGCGAAATGACTACAAGATCGATCTGATCTAACAACCACGAAGGCAATTCGCCACCTATCAGCCCGACATTATGCTCGGATTTCAAAGATCTCGCCGCGTCGGACCAAGTTTCGACTTCGCGTTTGTCATGCAAAGCAACCGTCGCCCCGCGAACAGCCAAAAAGCGTGCAGCGGAAATTCCAGACTTCCCTGCTCCTAAAACCAACGCTTTTCGACCTGAAATCAACATCGATAAAAAAATCCTAAAGTTACGGTTTCTTACCGCTATTTACCTACTTAGGAACAATTTTTCCGCCACGGAAATCATTTTCCAATCTCCGAAAATCATTTCCAGGCTTCGGAAATCATTTTCCGACCTCCGAAAATCATTTTCTGGCTCTGGAAATCATTTTCCGACCTCCGAAAATCATTTTCTGGCTCCGGAAATCATTTTCCGACCTCCGAAAATCATTTCCGGGCTTCGGAAATCAGTCTCCGAGCTGGGAAAAGCACTTTCTAGGCGAATAAAAGTCCGGAAACCGCACAAGGCTTTAACCAACCTCAATTTTTCAAAACTATCGCAATTTCAGCGTCGATAAACTAAGCAACGCGAACAAAACCGCGATAATTACGAATCGAAACACGATCTTCGGCTCTTTCCAGCCGGACATTTGGAAATGATGGTGCAGCGGCGCTTGTTTGAAAATGCGCTTGCCGACGCCGGACGTGCGTTTCGTGAACTTGAAGAACGAAACCTGGATCATCACCGACAGAGCTTCGAGAATGAACACGCCGCCGATAAATGGCAGCAGAAACTCTTGCTTTGTCAGGATCGCAACGGTTCCCAATGCTCCGCCGATGGCGAGACTTCCCACGTCGCCAATAAAACCGGGGGCGGGGGGAGCGTTATCCAAGAAAACCCCGAGCCTCCCCCCAACCACCGCACCGAAAAATACCGTAAATCCCCCCGCCGCAGGATTGTGCGTAATATCCAAACGCTCGGCCCAACGTGCGTCCGACGCCACATAAGTCAATGCCGTCAACGCCGACATCGCGATAAACGTCACGCTCGTCGCTAAACCATCGAGTCCATCTGTCAGATTCACCGCGTTAGATGAGCCCAACAGCACGAACAGCATAAAGACCAAATAAATTGCCGGTCCAACGTAGCTGATAGATATGAATGGATCGGTCTCAGCCGTGGCCTTGATGAACGGAATACTGACGTTCCAAGGATAATTCGTGAAGAAATACAACACTGCCCAGATCGCAACAGCCGTCAGCAACTGCCCTGCAAGCTTTTGCCGCTCCGTCAGACCAAGGCTGCGTTTCTTAACTATCTTTATGTAATCGTCGGCAAATCCGATCGCGGCGAACAACGTCGTCGCGGCTATCGCGAGCCAAAGATAGAGGCTATCGGGCCGAGCCCAAAGCACCGAAGATATGATCACTGAACCGATGATCAACACGCCGCCCATCGTCGGAGTTCCCTTTTTCGCCTGATGTTCCTCGGAAAGTTCCTCGCGAATCTCTTGCCCGACCTTGAGGTCTTCTAGCTTCTTGATCACCCATTTTCCGGCGAACAAAGAGATCAGCAAAGACGTGATCGTCGCGAGACCGACGCGGAAAGTAACGTACTGAAATACGTTAAGCCCCTTAAAGATATACGATTCGCTATTGGCACCGTATTCGCGGAAAAGCAGTTGATATAAAAGGTAGTAGAGCATCGGCCGAGTGCGGCGAGTTAATGGAGACTACGCCGGCGTTTCCTCCTCACGATGGTATTTCTCCAATAATTTCTCAACGACTCGTTCGGTTCTAACGCCTCGCGATCCTTTGACCAGCAGAACATCGCCGGGTTTTACAAAGTCAGCGACAAGTTCGCCGGCAACTGCGGAATCTTCGGCAAACTGCGCGTGAATTCCCGCTTCGTTTGCACCACGAACAAGCTGCTCGCCATTGCCGCGGACGCCGATCAGAATATCTGCCCCAAGCTTCGCTACTTTGACACCAGTTGCGAAATGTATCGCAGCGGCTTCAGGTCCAAGTTCCAGCATTTCTCCGGCGACGACGATCTTTCGCGACGTTTCGGGCGAGCCTTCGATCAAAGTTTCGACCATCGAAAGCAAAGCGTCAGGGTTCGAATTGTACGAATCGTTTATGACCGTGAAGCCTTCGGTAAAGCGAATGATCTCGCCACGCTGCGGCGGCGGAGCGACAGAGTTCAGCGTTTCCGCGATCTCCGCAACTTTCATTCCGAACACAATACCTACGGCTGCTGCGGCCAACGCATTCATTATATTGTGGCGGCCGTTCAGCGGAAAGCGCACAGGTGCAATTTCTCCGCGAATATTCAAATTGAATTCCGTCTCGCCAAATCCGCGAACTTCGATGTCGGTCGCACGCACATCGGCGGCGTTTTCTATACCGTAAGTAATGACGTCACCTTTCGATAAACCGGCCATCGCAGCCACGCGTTCGTCGTCAGCATTCAACACAGCCGTGCCGCCGTCACGCATTCCCTCGACGATCTCAGCCTTTGCCTGAGCGATGCGTTCGATCGTTCCGAGATGCTCAAGATGAACCGGCAAGACGTTCAAAACAACCGAAACGTCCGGCGGCGTGATCTTGCACAATCTTTCGATCTCGTGCAGCGGCGTGGACATTCCCATCTCAAGCACGGCCGCGTCGAAAGACGGATCTTTCGCCAGATTGAACACGGTCAAAGGATGGCCGAGCCCGTTGTTGTAATTCTTTATGTTTCTTAAGATTTTGCGGCCGCTGCCTGTGAGCACATGTGCCGTGAGTTCTTTCGCAGTAGTTTTCCCGGCACTACCAGTTACGGCAACGACGGGACGAGCCCATTCTAGATAAATGGCGTGCGCGAGATCTTGCAGAGCGACGATGGAATCTTTAACAAAGATCAGGCGATCTTTGTACGGCTCAAGAGCAGTTTCGTGCTCGGCATACCGATCTTCGCGAAGCACGACCGCGACCGCTCCGGCCGCTAAAGCTCCGGCCGCGTATTGCGTCGAATCGTCGAATTCGCCGTTAAAACCGTTGTCGGCATACTCAGGCTGCGACAGCGCAAAAAACACGTCGCCCGCTCTAACTTCTCGAGAATCAATTACGAAATTCGTAGCGTCGATCTCTCGTTGAGCGGGTGACATTTGCGGAGCGTTTCCGCCGATTGCCGTGATTATCTTTTCAAGTTTCAAGTTCGTCTGTTATATTCTTTTCTTTCAAAATCTTGCCCCAACCCTGCATTAGTATTCCCCGCCGGTCTCAAGCGTGGCTGAGGCTTCGATGTCTTTTTCGGCTCGACTGCCGCAGGTTTCGTGTTCGTGGGCTTTGCGTCTCTCTTCTTCGTATCAACTTCAGCCTTTGATTTTTCGTCGCCTGTTTTGGCTACAGACTTTTTGTCTTTCGCGTCGGGCTCGACGATCTCAGGGATGTCTTCGGTAACCGGCAATTCCTTAACTGCAGGACCATTTTGTGCAACGCCGAGTTCTGGCAGCAACTGCTCGGCGATCGCACGAAAGACAGGAGCCGCACTGCCGCCGCCGTCGCGTCCGCCGGCCTTTGGCTCGTCGATGACGACCGCGATCACGACCTCAGGATTCTCGGCTGGTGCCATGCCGATGAACGAAGAGATATATTTGCTCGAATCAACAGCTTTCGTCGCCGAATTAAATTTCCACGCCGTGCCGGTCTTTCCGCCGGAAGTATAGCCATTCAATTGTGCTCGTTTCCCTGTTCCCGTAAGAACAACTTGCTTAAGCATCAAGCGAAGATCTCGAGCGGCTTCGACTGAAAATACACGTGTCGCGGCAGGCGCTTCGGGGCGAACAGGAGCTTCGTCGGACTTCTTTGTTTCCTTGATAATTCGCGGATGAACCTTTACACCGTCATTCGCGATCGTCGCGTAGGCGGTCACCATCTGCAGAGCCGTTACGCCGATCTCATAGCCGATCGACATTGACGCGAGCGAATCGCCGTACCATTTTTCAGGTGCTCGGACAATTCCAACAGTCTCAGCCGGCAGCTCAACGCCGGTCTTTGAACCAAATCCCATCTGCGTCAAAGTTGAATAAAAATCATCTTTACCAACCCGCAACGCAGTTTTGATCGCACAAACATTGCTCGAATGAGCGAACGCCTCGGGATAGCTGACGTTCCCGACATGGTGCGAATCTTTGAACGGATGATCAGCAACCGTGATCGTGCCGTTTCCTGCGTCGATGGTATCGTTCAGCGAAAACAGATGCTTCTCACGGGCCGCACCGTAAGTGATAAGTTTCATCACCGAACCGGGCGAATAAACGCTTTGGATCGCGTGATTTGTAATGTTTCCGGCGACGGCATCTTTGATCGCGTTCGGATCAAAACTCGGATAGTTTGCCATCGCAAGGATCTCACCGTTCTTCGGATTGATCGCGATCGCCATGCCTGATTTAGCGTTTGAATTCTTTACACCTTGTTCGAGAGCCTGTTCGACTTTGTGTTGATAAGACGCTCCGATGGTCAAAGTAATGTCGCCCGGCTTTTCTCGGTCTTCGGTAACTTCCTCGTAAACACGGCCAAGCCTGTCGCGTTCGACTCGACGATTAATTACTGCTCCGTGAAGGATATCGTCTTGCGATTGCTCGATACCGGCGATTCCTGCGTCGTCATTGTTACTTGCTCCAATAACTTGTGCGGCCATCGGCCCGTAAGGATAACTGCGAGCCTGATCTTCGCTCCAGTGAAGTCCTGTAAACTGCGGCGAATCTGCTTTCTTTACGCCATCGACAGCAAGCGATTTATTCAGCCGTGCGACAGTTTCTTCGTCAACTTTCTTAATAACAGGCACAAAACGCCTGTTTTTGGCTTTCGCTTCGGTCAATTGTTTGGTCAATTGATTGGCGTCAACCTTGGTGATCTTTGCAATAGACTTCGCGGCAAGGGCGACATCGGCAATCTCGGTCGGGTCGGCGTAGAGAGTCTTGACCTTGATGCTCATCGCAAGCGGACGACCGTCGCGATCATAGATAGTTCCGCGCAACAGCTTGCTGCGTTTTGTATCTTGGCGTTGGTCAACTGCTTTCTCACGCAGCCAGTCGCTTTGATTTACTTGAAGATGAACAAGCCGAACCGTTACGCCCAAAAACCATATCGCAAAAAAGCCCACGATCAACAAAAATCGCGTCATTATGACCTGCGAGCCGGGAGTTTTTCGCTTTCTGCTTCGTCGAGTTGCCATAGGAGTCGTTATTCAGCCAAATTCTTTGCGATGGTGCGGGCAGGTTTCTCGGACTTTGCAACGCTCTTCGTCGGCATGACCATCGCGGTCTTCACGATCGAATACGATGCGGTCTTACCGTCATCCTTTTTCGAAACAGCAAGTTCGACATTTTTGTCGGCCGTCTTCTCGATCGGCTTGACCGCCGACGCAGGAACAGCGGTCGGGGCGGACGCTGTTGGCATCAGGCGGCTGACGGCACGTTTGAGTTCGTTAGGCGAATTTGCAGTTTCGCGGGCAAGGATAAGGCGACGCTTCTCGGTTTCGAGATCGTCGATCTGCTTGCGAAGCTTATTATTACGGATGCTGAAATCCCACGACGAGAAATGCTGTTTTCCGGAAAGGAAGAATCCCGCAACGATCACGACCGAAATGATCGCCATTACTAAATAGAGTTTCCAGCGATCGTTTAGGATCTCTGTGCCGCGAGTTGTGGTTGTTTTACGTCGTGTTGCCATTTTATACGCCTCCGAAGTTTGGGATCATTGGGCCAGCTTGCGACAGGCCCGCAGTTTTGCGCTCCGCGATCGTGGATTTTCGGCTAATTCAGCCTCTTTTGGCACGATCGGCTTTCGCGTCAGAATTTCAACCAGCTTTTCGGCACCGCAAGTGCAGACAGGCTGCCGCGGCGGGCATTCGCATTTGCCCGAGAACCTGCGAAAAGCTTGTTTGACGATGCGATCTTCGAGCGAGTGAAACGTTATCACCGCGAGAACACCGTCAGTTTTCAAAGCGTTTATCGAATTTCGTAAGAAAGGTTCGATGATGTCAATTTCGTCGTTTACGGCTATCCGCAGTGCCTGAAACGTTCGCGTCGCAGGATGTATCTTCTCTTTTGGGCCGCCTCGGCTCGCTCTTTCAACCAGATCAGCAAGCTGTTTCGTCGTCGTGATCGCGTCGTCAGTTCCCTGTTTTTCAACTATCCATTTCGCGATCCGTCGCGAATTTCGCTCTTCGCCGTACTTATAAATAAGGTTCGCGATCGTCTCTTCGTCTTCCTCGTCGAGCAGTTCGGCTGCCGTTCGCCCGGTGCTCACGTCCATCCGCATATCGAGCGGAGCATCTTCGCGAAAGCTGAACCCTCGCGTTTCGTCGTCTAACTGCATCGACGAAACTCCCAGATCGGCGATAATTCCGTCGAACCTTCTGCCGTTCGCGACTTCCGCGACGTTCGAAAAATTCGAATGAACGCTTTCAAACCTCTTTCCGAACTTAGCGAGCCGTTCGCCTGCTCGCTGTAACGCCTCGGTATCTTGGTCGATTCCCAGTACCGTATTCGCATCGTTCGCCGCGAGTATCGCTTCAGTGTGGCCGCCGAGGCCGAGCGTGGCGTCGACAAATTCGCCGCCGTTGCTAGCGTTTATCAACGCGAGCGTCTCGTCGAGCAGCACACTTTGGTGCGTAAAACTGCCGGCGTCACGATGCATCTTCAAAGAGCAAATTGCCGCTTTTGGGCCAAATCAAACTAAGTTGTAAAGTGTTTTGCGATTCCCTGCCGAATTTACGCCCGTCACGTTTTTATCGTCATTCGTCGCGTTGGATCGGGTCTGCGAGGCCTTAGGCGTCGCCGGCACATTAAGCACTTGTGCGCGCCTGTCTTACTACTTGAACTCTCAAACCAAATGCTAAACGTGAGTTTACGCCCACTGCTTAATCTCTGTCAAGAGAAATCTGCTTAAAATGCGCTTAAACTTAAAATTATTTTTTCGTAATGTTTAAGCGCCTGAAAAACCGCTGTTTTTGCTCATTCGCCGCCCGTATCGTACGATTAAATCCGCGTGGATACGATATTCGTACAACTGCTCATTTTCGGCATTCTGGCCGCATCGGCGAACGTCCTCGGCGGGCTGACGCTGTTTCCGGCCTCGCTTCACCGAAAATATAAGCAATATCTCAAACATTTGCTCGCGATCGGTGCCGGATTTATGCTCGCGGTGACGATCATCGAGATCTTGCCGAAATCGATCGAGCTCTGGACCGAAAAGGGCGAAGGCCATTCGCATGGCTCCGAGCAGTATTTCGTCCCAATGATACTTCTGCTCGGCGGTTACTTGCTGACGCAGATCGTCGAACACACGATCGCACCGCACTTTCATCTCGGCGAAGAGATGCACTGCGACGATCACGACCACGAACACGCGCTGATCTCGTCGAGAACCGCATATACGGCCGTCGCCGGTTTGCTCGTCCACACATTTTTTGACGGAGTCACGATCGCGGCCGCGGCGATGATCGACGCAAAGGTCGGCTTGCTCGTGTTCGTCGCCGTACTGCTCCACAAATTCCCCGAAGGCTTCACCGTCGGCTCGATGGTCATGGCTGCAGGCAAATCTCGCACGCAGGTGCTAACGGTTACGGCATTATTAGGGCTGACGACGTTTCTTGGAGTCGTGTTGTATTACTTCGCCGGCACATCGCTCGGCGTATCGACCGCATACGCACTGCCGATCGCCGGCGGCGTCACGCTCTATGTCGCAGCCAGCGACCTCATCCCCGAAGTCAACCACCACGGCGGCAATAACGTCGTCACAACTATCTCACTAGCATTCGGCGTCGGCCTGTTCTTTGCGGCGCACCTCATACTTCACGAAACTTTGGGACATTAGAATTTGGCCATAACCGGACGGCGTTTTTTGTTGTCTCGATGCTTTAGAACGCGATCGGAAACGCGTGCAGTCCGCAGATCGAGGATCAGCACATTGTCATCGTCAAACTCGATATCATAAAACTGCACGGTTGCCGGCAAGTCTATCTTATAATCGACCAGAACCTGATTCATTCGGATAACCTTACCTTTCGAATAGCCGAATTTCCTCAACATGAACGAATTCCTCATCGAGGCGCTCACCGGCTTCAGGCCAATACGGTTGTTTACCGAATCGAAATAGATCTCGACCGCCGCCGGCCGGCCGAGCCCATCGAAAGCAACGTCATTGACGTAGAGCTGGCCGCTCCTCGACAGCGAAGCGTACAATCCCAAATGCGAATATCCGTTCCCTTTCGTCCGTTTCTCTATCCTCTGCCAGTTTGTTCTCATAATGGAAGATCATCTCCATTTTCAAGTGTAGCACGCTCACCGTTTTGTTGCAAGTATGCAATCTTCGTGATCCAACAAGCAAACCGTATGCAACATGGTGTGAACCGCCTCATTTCGCATTTGCACAAACTATATGAAAGCGGAGCGTAAACGATCCTTTCGCACAGGTTGGGAAAGGGTCAGTCGCCGCCCTAATGCCCGCACGATCCGCCCACTATCCTGCCTTGTGGCTCTTACGATCTATCGTGGAACCTTTTCCCGCCGCGCTCGTATAACAATTCGGAGGCATTTTGGGAGAGATGAGGGAACCTTTACTAGCTGGAATATTGAGCCTGTTGGTCCCGGGCGTCGGTCAAATTTATAACGGTAGGATTCTTATCGGAATAATATGGTTACTCGTAACCGGCGTTTCCTGGATCGGCTCGGTCGGCATACTCGGCATCGTGGTTCACGCCATCGCCGCCTGGTGCGCCTACAGCTACGCTAAAGACAACCCAATTCGAACCTGAGGTTTCTTCATACGATCCTCCTCTTCGCCCGGCGTGTGGTAACGCCGGGCTTTTTTTGTGTCATTGGGATCAGCGGCTGGTTACAACGTCGAGCAACCCGCCTGCGACGTTCGCCCCTCGCCACTCGTCCATTGCCCCTCGCTCCTTGTGCCTTGCCCCTCGTGCCTTGCCACTGTATCCTTTCGGTTATGGCTCGGGAAGGGATTCCGTTTATATTGGTGCCGTTGTTTTTGGCTATTGGGTTTGGGATATTCGGCATTTGGGTTGGCGTTGGCGTGATGGTGGCGTTGGCGTTGTTTATGGCGTATTTTTTTCGCGATCCGGAGCGGAATGTGCCGACTGGCGAAGGTTTGGTTGTCTCGTCGGCTGATGGACGCGTGACTCGGATCGATGAGACCGATGCCGGAACGACGGTTAGCGTGTTCCTGTCGCCGCTCGACGTACATATAAATCGTTCGCCGATCGGCGGGACTGTCGCGAAGATCGACTACATTCAAGGCAAGAAAATGCCGGCGACGAGCGACGCTGCGAGCTTTGAGAATGAGCGAAATACACTGACGATCGACGGCGAAGGCACCGCAATTCAATGCACGCAGATCGCCGGAATTCTCGCTCGCCGCATTGTATGTCGAGCCAAGGTAGGCGATAATCTCGCTCGCGGAGAAAGATTTGGGCTGATCAAGTTCAGCTCGCGAACTGACTTGCGTGTTCCGGCGTCTGCAGAGATCTGCGTGAAGGTCGGCGATAGAGTTCGCGGCGGCGAGACGATCATCGCGAAACTCGGAAAATGAACAACGAACAGTGAATAGTGAAAAGTAGATGGTGAACGGTAAAGAAGATCTCGTTTTGTGACGAAGTTTTTCACTGTCCACTTTTCACTATTCACTGTCCACTAATTCCTAGGAGCGACGAACAACACGACACAAACCCGCCTCATCGCGGCTTAAAGAAAGGGCTTTACGTCATTCCGACGCTGTTTACGGCCGGAAACGTGGCGATGGGTTTTGTCGCCGTCCTGACGTCGATCAAGGGCTATCACGCATCGTTTCTCGATCCGACGTTGGCGTCGAGCTACTTCAACATGGCCGCTCTGGCCATTGGGCTCGCCATATTATTCGACACGGTTGACGGCCGCGTTGCACGTGCTACGAGAACCTCGACCGAGATCGGCGTGCAGTTCGATTCGCTCGCCGATGTGCTCACATTCGGCATCGCGCCGACCGCACTTGTGTACGCGTGGGCGTTCGGGGGAATCTACAACGAAGGCACTTTCCTACACAAACTTAGTGTTTTTATTCTGTTCGCGTACCTGATGTGCGGCGCGTTTCGGCTCGCGAGATTTAACCTACAAGCCACACGGCCGCACGTGCTCGAAGAAGGCGCCGCCAAGCTCGACAAAAAGAATTTCGTCGGCCTGCCGATACCTCCGTCGGGCGGACTGCTCGCGTCGATCATACATTTTGCGCCGATGCCGCTGAGTTCGTACGGCGAAGGCACCGCGAAGAACCTCGGCTTCGCGTTGATGGCGTTGATCGTCGTCCTAAGTATCCTGATGGTCAGCAAGATCCGCTATTCATCGATGAAAACCGCGGGCGCCGGGCCGCAAGGAATTCTCCTCATCATTTTAGCTGCGGGAATGGCGATGTTCGTGTTTTGGTATTCGAAATACGCGCTGCTCGCGATCTCACTCGTTTACGTCGGCCACGGATTGGTTTGGTGGATCTGGCGTGCGTTAACTTCTAAGCGTTCGACCGCCGAGAAAACGGCATAACACTTCCTTTCGATCGGCGGCGACTTTGACCTCGGTCATCATCATTCGGGACGTCGTCATCGTATTTTCTGCCCGATGCCACCAGCAGAACCAGCAAAAGAATAAACAGCAGCGTTATAGAAGTTGTGTGCAGCACGAAGTCGAAGATCGAGTGCACAAGTATCGCAAATATCCCTGCCGTTGCTCCTATCGCAACGCCGCGACGGAATTTATTTTCACGAGCGATGTTTCTCTTGATCGTCCTAAATAAGACAAACAAAAAGAATCCCGCTATCGCTGCTCCGACGATGCCTGCATCTGCGAGGACCTGCAAATAATCGTTATGGGCCTGCTCAACGCGTTCGAGGCCGCTGCGGTCGTCAAATGGTGTGTAAGCTTGGGCAAAAGCACCGATCCCTGCGCCGAGCGGAAAGTTGGCACCGATTATCTTGAGCGTGATTCCCCAAATGTGAGTTCGATCAGTTGTAACATCTTTCGAGGTTGTAGTCTCTGCGATCCTAGTAAGCGACGAATCGCCGCCGATATAATACGACCCGCCGACGATCACACCCAGCATTACGACACTCATCGCGATACGCAAGACAAGTTTCTTGCCGCCGCTTGCGCGAGTTGTGATCATTATCAGGAGCACAACGCCGGCGAGCATTGCCACCAGTCCGCCGCGTGAGCCGCTCAGAACCAGAGCAACGCCCATCAGACCTATTGCAGTTATGTAGATCAAGCGTTTGTCGCGTTCGATCGCACCGCTTAACAAAAGTCCCAGCGGCAGCGCGATCAACATCTCCATAAACGCGGCGAAGTTATTTCGGCTTACAAACGAACCAAACGGAAACGCACCGACTCGTTCGTATATGCCGTAGATCTTTCCGGGGCTCAGGAACGACTGTAATATCGAGAAAAACGCAAAAATAAAACCGAACACCAAGATTACGCCGACCAGCTTTCGTATTCGAGCAGCCGAGTCAACCGTAGACAAGCTCACCGAGAAAAATAGCCCAAGAGCCAAGACGTGATATGCGGTCATCTCGGTGTCGAATGGCGACATCGAGATCGTCCTCGGGATTCCGGCTACGCCTGCGGTTTCAGCCACTGTTCCAAACGGGATCAATTGGATCAACGCATATAGAAACGCTGCGTACAAAGGTATTTGCAAAGGATGGCGGCTGAGCTTTATATCGCCAAGATACAAGCAATTCGCCGCCCAGAGTATCGTCATCGTCGTAACGACAAGATAGAACAGAGATATCGTCGGCTGGTGAACCGTTCCGTACGCCAGCGTAAAGAAGACGAGACTGCCGCAAAGCAGGAAGAAAATTACTTTGTTAGCTTTTGTCATCTACTTCGTAATCTCAAAATCGTCGTACCAGACGATGCCAACTATCGGACAGTTGTCTCCACAATAAGCTCGGGCAGTCCTGATGGTCAGACCATTACAATTTGCCGGAGTCGAAACCTCAAGCGATAACTGCGACCAATCGTTCGTTCCGGCTGCAAACGGCTTTGTCGTCGTAATTAGCTTTTCGTCATTTAAACAAACCGCCTCGATCTGAGGTGGACCACCGCTACGAAGAGCCTCCGTTCGTACCCAAAATGACAGCTTATAATTTGTCGAAGGTTCGACCGCGATCGTTTGAAACAGGTTGTAAAGTTCCGCCTTCGAATATCCTTTGAAACTGAGTCGAATACTGCGTGCGCCGGAACGCTTCACCGAGCGGTCTGCGGCAATGTCCAGTTTTCCGTCGGTTCGAGCAGTTCGCCAGCCAAAGAACGTGTTTTCAGGAGGAACAAGATCTGACTCAAATCCGCCATTCGTAAAAGTTTCCGGTTTCGAATCTGGATCGATGCCGGCCTCCACCGCGAATGACAGCGCTTGAGGATAGAATCGACGCTCGAAAAGACCCTGAGCCATTACCTTACGTAATTCCGGATATTCATTTCGTTGTGTGTCGCTAAGCTTATTCCAAATACGCACCGAATCCGCGGCAAATCCGCGTGCAGCATAGAATTTTGCGAGAAACGCGTAAACACTTGGATCATCGGCGATAACGGTCTCAAGCTTTGCGGGATCCTTCTCGAAATAGTCCCATGCAAGCGAAAATACCTGCTCGCGATACACAAAATTATTTAGCGTCGCATTACGAAATGCCGCAAACGCATCATTCGTTCTTCCCTGTCGCAAGTAGAAATTCCCGAGCTGCCATTGAACATAAACGCTCGACGGTGCGAGTTTGTTGGCCTGTAAAAACGCTGCCTCAGCATTTGAATTCTCAGCCTGTTCATACGATCGGGCCAATTCGAGCCACCAACGATAGTCGTAGGGTGCGAGTTTCACCGTACGTTCGAAAAACTGCCGCGAATTCTCGAGCCGTTTAGGCGAAAAGACGTTCTTTTCTACGGAAGCCTTGAACCAATTTGCCGTCGGGTCGTCCGGAGACAGACTGATCGCTGCTTCCGCAACGTCCTCTGCATCAGGTTGGTTGGCCGACGCAAGGTCCGCGAACATGTTTCCGAGTTGCATCTTGACGGAGCTAAAAGCGAATACGAATGCAACTATGATCGACGCTCCAACCATGGCCTTTGCAGATATGCTCTTTGTTGAAATTGCAACTAGGTCTTCTTTCATTAGGAGCCGCGTTTATCGAAGAATTTAGCGATCGAAGAAACTACATGGTCGATCTGAGAATCCTGGAGTTCAGGAAAAATAGGTAATGCAAGCGTTTCGTCTGCGGCACGTTCAGATACGGGCATATCGCCTTTTTTGTAGCCAAGATAAGCGAAACATTGTTGCAAATGAAGCGGAACAGGATAATAGATATCCGTACCGATCCCACAATCTGTCAAAAACGCTCGAAGTTCATCGCGGTGGGCAGGTACGCGAATAACATATTGATTATAAATATGATGAGCACCGTGTCTTTCGGTCGGAATTTCTATTTCCTCAAGCAATCCTGCATTTGAAAAAGAATCGTTGTACCGCTCCGCGTTAGTCCGGCGTTTTTCGGTCCAACTATTCAAATGCGGAAGTTTCACGCGCAAGACCGCACCCTGAAATCCATCCAATCGAGAATTTAGGCCGACATACTTGTGAAAATAACGTTCTTCGGCTCCATGCACACGCAATGCTCGCAGTTTCTTAGCAGTTACATCGTCGTTGGTTGTCAAAAATCCACCGTCGCCCATGCCGCCAAGATTTTTCGAAGGATAGAAGCTAAAGCAACCGGCCGCCGACATTGAACCCGCTTGCCGACCATTATCGAGTGCTCCAATAGCCTGCGCGGCATCTTCGACAACGCCGATGGAATGCCGGCTGGCGATCTCATTGATCGCGTCCATTTCCGCACATTGACCGTATAAGTGAACGGGCTCGATCGCTTTGGTTCGCGACGTAATTTTGGCCTCGATCTTCGTGGGATCGATATTGTAATGGTCGGGTTCGATATCGACGAACACGGGCGTGGCACCCAACCGAGTGATCGAACTAACCGTAGCAAAAAAACTATATGGAGTCGTTATGACCTCATCGCCGGGGCCAATATCGAGTGCCATAAGCGCGAGCAGTATCGCGTCAGTTCCCGACGCACAGCCGATCGCGTGATCTACATTGCAAAATTGAGCAATTTCGTCTTCGAGAGCCGCTACTTCACCACCCAAAATAAAACCATTTGTATCAAGGACACGACCGAGAGCCGCTTCGATCTGCGGTCGAAGTGCGGCGTTTTGCTCTTTTAGGTCAAGCAGTGGAACTTGCATACGAAATTCGGACAACGGTTGTAATCTTACTAGAACTCGCGGTGATTTGCATTTTCGGCAAATCCTTTCTAGCCTCGGTATTGTTGGAAAACGAACTCAAGAAACGAACTTCTCTCGTAATTCGCCGACTAAAGCGCGAGTATCCAGACGCACACTGCGCACTGGTTCACTCAAATGCATTCGAGCTTTTGATCGCGACTATTTTGTCTGCTCAATGCACCGACGCACGAGTAAATATCGTGACCGCGGACCTTTTTCGAAAGTATCGCGGCCCCGAAGATTTTGTTTCCGTAAGCCAGCGAGAACTTGAAAAAGATATCCATTCGACAGGATTTTATCGAAACAAAGCCAAAAACATTCAGTCGGCGTGCAAGCGAATTATCGAAGAGTACGGCGGCGAAGTGCCTCGATCAATGGACGATCTTCTAACGTTAGGCGGAGTTGCTCGAAAAACGGCGAATGTTGTTATGGGAAATGCATTTGGGATCGCGTCGGGCGTTGTCGTGGACACGCACGTTTCGCGTATTTCACAGCTACTTGGCCTTACCTCTAGCAAAACGCCCGAGAAGATCGAAGAAGACCTCGCACGGCTCGTTCCGAGGAAAGATTGGGTAATGTTTCCCCATTGGATGATCTCGCATGGTCGGACGGTCTGTGTCGCCCGCAGACCAAAATGCAACCTTTGTACATTGTCGAATATTTGTCCGTCAAATACGGCTTGATTCGGATCGTTTTTGAAATAAACGTGCAATTCCTGATAACTTTGACCGAATATTGAGCATGTGGTACGTTCTTGATGTACCGATCTTTGTGTTGATTTGTTTGTTCGATCCGGAGGGCACTGCTTGCGATCTGTTTCCGACAATGACCTATCTGAACTTGTAGAGGCTATTTACGCCAGTTCAACAAGCTCCGCTCAAGACCCATGGAAAGATGTCTTCTACCGAATGTCGACTCTTGTTTCGTCCGGTCAGGGCGGCCTTTCCTTGCATTCAGCACATGATGACAAGTTCGACATAGTCGCTTCGACGGTAGATCCGGAATATCTAAAGGCGTATGTCGATCATTTTCAATACATAAGTCCGTTTCGGCGTTCTATACTCGATCTGAAGGTCGGCGAAAAGTTCTCTCGTCGAGCTTTGGTTTCAGATTCGGACTTTTTGAAAAGCCCATATTACAACGATTTCTACAAGAAGCAAGGTGTATTTGAGGTCGAGCATCACGCATTGTTTTCGGCCGATGGCATAACCGGCGGCATCTCGCTTTCGAGATCGAAACGCCGCCCTGAATTTACACGGGACGAACGAAAGGTTATTGCGTTCGGCGTCAAACACCTTGGCCGAGGTTTAAGAAACTACGTCGATCTGATGAGGTTTCGGGGGCGTAACGACCTCTTGACGAGTGTATTTGATAGTGATGAGAAAGCGATCTTCCTTGTAGATTCGAAAATGCGTTCGTCGTTCTATAACCGCAATGCAGAGTTGCTTCTAAAGTCGGGGCATGACGTTAAGCTACTTAAAGACAAACGGCTCCAATTTTCTTCAAATCAAATTGAGGATACGATCCTAGACTTTTCAACCACCTTTGAAAGGCTCGCTCGCAAGAACACACCGTATTCTGGCCCGATGAGATTCGACCGTAAGTTCGGGACGAAACGGATGAGGATCGAATTATCGCACGTGGGAAATATCGGCCCTGAGTGGCTAAATTCGGGCAGGCAGATAATGATCTCGATATCTGCTGTCGCTCAGACAGTACCGAAGATCGATCGACTGATCAATCAGTACGGACTTACCAAAGCCGAAAGCCGAATATTTGGCTTGCTGGTCGAAGGCAATCAGCCGGCGGAGATAAGCGATTCACTTCAAATATCAATAAACACGGTAAAGAGCCACATCAAGAATATCTTCCGAAAAACGCGATGTCATCGACAGACGGACCTTATCAGGCTTTTGATTTCGTAGTTCTCCTCTGGAGACCATTAAGGCCAAAACTTCTCATTTGCTCGTTGCCTGTCATCACTCTGCTAATGGTAATCATCGGCTGATTTCTCCGTCAACAACTCAAACGACAACTGCATTTGAAAGGCGTAAATTTTTTCGTTACGTTTTCTAACTTTTTGACACTTAATAGCGGAATTAGCAGTTACTGACTAAGATCGAACGGAAACTCGAAGTACAAGTCGAAAAAAGACTTGCAATCTATTCGAAATTTGTGTTCTACTGTCGCTACTGTAACTAAAAATTCGTGTGTTCCCCGATCAGCGGTTTTGATCGAACGGCCTCCAACTCGTTTCTGTTGGGCTGTTTTGTGGAAATAGTTACGACTGAAAGCTACATTTCACGCTCGAGCTATGCTGCGTAAGCAGCAAGTGTTCCAGCATTTTTGAACCGGATTGCGGCCTCCGATATCATGTCGCATGAACGATCTGCCACGATCGACATTTTGAAAACTTGTCACGGCTTTTGATCGGATCTCCGATCGGCGATCATTTCACATCTTTTTACGTGTACGAGCGCTAAGCACTGACTTTGACCGAAATTGCGATAACTTCGCATGGATGAACCGGCATCGCTAAAGCCTCAGTCCATGCATTTTTCAAACGCGAAAACGGCTTCCGACACATTGCCGCCGAAGCGATCTACCACATTTGCTTTGAGGAGAGCTTTTAATATGTTTACCCACTTGTCCCAACGGATTTTTTCGTCCGTCAGTATTCGCGCGCGCCGTATTGCAAAACTTTGCATCCGTGAAGCGTCGGCTTTGTCGGCGATAGCACTGGTATCTATCATTTCGGCTACGATCTTGGTCGCTCAGGATGCGGCTTCATCGACCGACGCCCGTTCGCGCGCGATGAGATTCGTAGCACCGATAGACGGTCCAGATCCGAATGAAGGACAAAGGGTCGAGGAGCCGGGCTTTCTCGATAAGGCGTATGACATGGTATTCGGCGCTAAAACTGTGCCGACATCCAATCTAATGGTGACGATCAACAGTTGTGCCGTCGATGCATGTACGCCGTCGCCCACTGATAACGATTTCCGACGAATTAACAACGCAATTATCGGTGCCGGTTCGGGAGACACCATCATCCTCAATGGTGTATTCGACTGGACAGAGCCATTTGCGGCTGCGGATTGGGCAAACGGAAGCGACTACACCGCTGCAACGGGAGATGATTACTCGATCTTGGCACCTGCGGGACTGAATAACGTCACGGTTACGGCCAATTCACTTGGTTCTGCAACGATTCAAGGCCCGGGCGATCTGGCCTCTGCGAATCTCGAAGGTGTCTTTCAGTTCTATTCCGGCGGAACGAATTCCGGTTGGACGATCTCAAATCTTACTTTGCTCGATTTTGACAATGCTATCGGATTCTATCACGCAGGCGGTCCGTCGACTGTTTACAATGGTACGACGATCACCGGCAACCATATTAGGATCGCGCGTGACTGGAACGCAGTAGTCGCTCCTGCAGACGTAAATCAAAATATCGGCATTCACTTTGCATACGGCATCAATCAAACAATTTCAAACAACCTCATAGAACTTCATGGCGACGGCGTAAGCGCATTGCCAACGAGCAGTTCGTCGGAAGTAGCGATGCAGTCAAATACGAGCGGCGGTGCCGTTTATGATGGACTTCAGATCACCAACAATGAAGTTAGGGTGCTTTTCGCTCAAGACCTTTTTAATCCCGAACGAGCCGTTGGTATTTGGGAAAATGCGCATGGACATTTCAGTGATGTCACTGTCAGCGGAAATGTCTTCAAGAATATGGCGGTTGGTAACAACCCGTCGATCAATCTCCAGACTGGATTCAGAGCAAGTTCCCATTCTTCGGGCTCCACAACCGTAGCCTTTTCAAACAATCGTGTTGAAGGTGCCTCGATCGGTCTGCAATTCTATAACACCGGAGCAACCACGGATCCTGTGCAGGTATCCGGAAGCACGTTAGCAAATAACAGAACAGGCGTTTTGATCGGTAATAGTGCCGGAGCAACTAACGTAAAGGCCAATTTCGTTAATAATCGAATAGCCGGAAATTCGTTTGCTGCGATCGATAACACAACATGGGGTGGCGGTGTGATCACGGCTGAGAATAACTGGTGGGGATGTAACAGCGGTCCGGGCGGAGCTACGTCTGCAGGCTGTCCTGTTTCTGCAAATGCTAATACAGGTGCTGTCACGGCAACAACCTTCCTGACACTTTCGGCTTCGGCTTTGCCGACATTTGTTGTCAGCGGCGGCAGTTCGACCATCACGGCTACGATCACAAATGTTCCTGACGGAACACCGGTTTCTTTTGGCTCTGCAAACGCGCTTGGTTCGAGCACAGGTAATGGCGATACAGTTGGCGGTTCAAAGACGGGCACATATACCGCAGCTTCGAATAATGCCGGTTATGGAGTGGCGACCGCGACCGTCGACGGACAAACGATGAATGCGAACGTGACCATTCATCCGAAGGTAAACTCGATCAATCGAAAAACACCGCTTAATCAGCAAACAAATCTTACGAGCGTAGTTTACGAGGTCGCATTTAGTGCTCCGGTGAGCAATGTCGACGACACCGATTTCGTCGTGACAAGCCTTTCAGGCCCGCCCGCAGCGATCACTCTGGTTTCCTGCCCGAGCCCATTTGACAAGTGCGACGTAACGGTCGCAGCCGGCGGTACGAGCGAACTGCGCCTTGATCTTGTCGATGACAATAGCATTACGCGACGCCTCGTAGTTCCGCTGATCCCACTCGGCGGTCCAGCGTTGGCCGATGGAAATCACACCGGAGATCAGACCTACATCATCGACGTTTCGCCGCCTTCGGTAACTGCGATCACCAAGCTTGATACCGATCCGACCGCTGCGACGAGCGTTCAGTTCTCCGTCAGCTTTAGCGAGCCGGTAACAGGTGTTGACACCACTGACTTTGTGGTCTCCGGTACAGGAACCGCAACCGTTTCCTCGGTCACAGGCACAGGACCATATACGGTTACATTGACTTCCGTAGCTTCAACTCCGTTGTCGAGTACAGTTGGCATCAATGTAGACGACAATAATTCGATCGTCGACACTTCCCTGCCGACAGGAAATCCGCTCGGCGGCCCGACGCTGACGGACGGCGACTACACAGGTCCGCTATACACCGTTGATCAGCATGCTCCGACAGGCACGTTGACTCAATCAATTGGCCAACCAGACCCAACGGCAGGAATGACCGTTAATTTCACCGTTGTCTTCACCGACGCGCTCGCGATCAGCGGATTCGATGCCAGTGACGTAACTGTTGCGATCGGTGGCGGAACCGCTTTCGGCACGAATACTCCGATAGTAAACGTCAGCGCTCCGACATTCGGTGTCAATACAACAACCTACACCGTTTCGATCAGCAGCATGGATCAAGCCGGCCAAGTAACTGCATCCGTCGGCGGAGGCTCAGTTTCTGACGCCGTCGGCAACAACGCGGACGATGTCGTCGAAGGCGACAATACGGTTTACTACACAGTAGGATTGGCAACACTTGTTGTGGATGACGATGGCTTAGCGAGTAATGTGAACTTCCCAACGAGCTGCGATGATTTGACTCCGACGGCTTACACGACGATCACATCGGCAATTGCGGCTGCGGCTCCGCTTAATACGATCAAGGTTTGTCCTGGCACGTATGACGAAGACATTGATGTCAACAAACCATTGACTCTTGTTGGCGCTGACAAAACGACAACGACCATTCGCGGACAAAAAACTGGAGACCTAGGAGATGTCTCAAGCAGCACGGTCCGATTGTTGGCGGCTGGAATCGACATTAGCAATTTCACGATCACTCGTGAAGGAAACAACACCACCGATTGGAACAGTGGCTTGAACCTCGCAGGACTTTCTATCCAATCGCCGGGCGTTGCTCCAAATGCTGTCATTCACGACAACATTTTCGTGGGAAATCGAAGCGGTATCGACATTAATAACAACGGTAGTGATGTCATTACCGTTCGAAATAACGCAATTGATGACAATCGTACGGGCATGATCATGCGAAATGCGACGGACAACCTGACCGTTGTAGAGAATAGCATTTCGAATAACTGGACGATCGGCGTGTTGTTCCTTAACGGAGGCCCGTCAAACAGTTGTAAGAATTGCGCGTTTATCAATAACAACATCAGTGGAAACTGGTACGGCCAGATACAGGATCGAGTTGCTGCTGGCGGCTTTAAGAATTTCCAAGGTAACTGGTACGGACCAGGTGCGGTTGCTCCGGGCGTTATTACCGTGACGGCTACGGACACGGCGGAACCAGGCTACGCAGCGCAGATACCGGTTGCGTATGGTGGAGCGGCCGTTCCGCCCGCCGGGCCTATCCATGAGATTCGAGGCGTCGGTGCAGCCAACCTGCGATTCAACCTTCCGCTGACAAGCGGCACAGATACTAATATTCAGACCGAAACCGGTCGTGGAACATTTGGATTCCAAGGTGCCCCAATCGTGGTCGACGGTCCTGAGGTCAATCCGATCGACGGATGGGGTTATGTAACTGAAACACCTACGGGAACCGGCGAATTCGAAAGCGGTCCGATGGGTGCTCCGCTTGGAACCGGCAGTTCACGAATCAGCATTACGTCCGGCGGCGGACAGGCGTTTGGAACGTTGAATTACGGCGGCATCCGAATGGATCGGATGACGGCGTTACGTTATTCGTCGTATCAGGTTGGACAGGCTTCAGTTGCTCCTTATCTTGCTTTTGATTTCGATCGCGACCTCGACGACGGCGATAATTCCTTCCAAGGACGCCTTGTCTTCGAGCCTGAGATCGATACTCCGGGATCGGTGCTACAAAGCACTTGGCAGAACTGGGACGCTCGCGCCGGAAAATGGTGGGCAACGGGCGGCGTTCTCGCCGGCACCTGTACAATGGCTACGCCGTGTACTTGGACATCTATCACAACGGCACACCCGAATGCAGGTATCCGACGTGTTGCAAGTTTCGGAGCATTGTTGTTCAAGATCGGCTCAGGGCCTGTAAACACAACTGGTTTTGTCGATAACTTCGAGATCGAGATCAGTACGGGCTCGACCGTATACGATTTCGAAAGCGACGGCTCGCCGAATCCGACTGTAGTTTCGTCGGTTCGAGCTTCGACGCCTAATCCGAGTTCCGCTTCGAGTGTTGACTTCACCGTTACATTTAGCGAACCGGTGATCGGCGTTGATCCGGGCGATTTCACTTTGGCTACGACGGGCGGCATCGCCAGTGCAAGTGTGACTGGTGCGACAACCGTTGGACCGGCACCGAGTGCGGTATGGACGGTCACGGTCAACACAGGAACAGGTTCGGGCGACATTCGCCTCGATACGAGTGCGGGCGGCATCACCGATGTCGCGGGTAATTCGCTCACTACTGGCTTTACAACAGGCGAAGCCTACACTATGGATCGTGATCTCGTAACGGTCACGATCGATCAAGCAAGCGGTCAAGGCGATCCGACAAATGCTCTGCCGATCAACTTTACCGTTCAGTTCAGCGAGACAGTTACTGGATTTGATAATCCTGCGACAGATCTAACGCTCGGCGGCGTTGGTACAACTGCGACGATCACACCGATCGATGGCGACACGTATACCGTCGCCGTTACGGCGGCGTCCGGCTTCGGATTTGTAACCGTTTCGATTCCGGCAGCTGTCGCTGAGGATAACCTCGGCAACGACAATGCGGCTTCAACATCGGGCGATAATTCTGTCAATTACACGTTCGGCTCCACAGTTTTGATGGTGGACGACGACGGACTCGCAATTGATGGTGACTGTAACGCGCTGATCCCGAACTCTGCGTACCTGACTATCCAAGCGGCCGTTGCAGCGTCTTCGGCGGGTAACACTATTAAAGTTTGTCCTGGCAACTACTCGACGCCTCCGACGGTTAGCGTTGGCCTTGCTAACCTAACGATCACGGCGGCTGAGCCAATGAACAAACCTTTGGTTCAAGCAAGTGGAACGGCAGACGCGTTTGATGTGACCGCTACTGGCGTTACGATCTCGAATCTTGAGATCCAAAAGATCGGCACTGGCGATCAGCATCATATGATCCGTGTTCAGGCCAACAACTTCACCGGCCAGGGTAATTATATTCATGGCCCAAGTTGGCAGACCCCGAACCATGTCAGTCGAGCTTTCATTTTGAACGCAGGATTGACGGGTTGGTTGATCGATGGAAATACCATCGAAAACCTACGACAGCCTGCTTATTTTACAACTGGTTCCGGAACCGTAAGTAATAATACGGCAACCGGCACGAAAGGCTGGGTCAACGACGGCGGTTTGATCACGTTTACCAACAATACGTTTGGTCAAACTTGCTTGGCGTGCGATACGGATATTGCGCTGCTCGCGGCGACTACTTCGCCCGCATACGAAGCGTTCTATTCAGCGGCCAACAATTTAGTGATAAGCACGGGTAACAACAATGCTCATATCGACGTTCAGTTCACGGCAGCCGCTGATAGCGGACGTGCGGTGACTTATGTAGATGACACTGCGGCTCCGGGCGGCGATGGACGTGTCGGTACGCCGCATCAGTCGATCCAGACGGCTATCTTTAAGGCGGGACCAAACCTTGTTGACGGCACTCTTCCGGGTGGAACCGTAAATGTTGCGGCTGGTCTTTACACAGAGCAGATCACCGTCAATCGTCAGTTAAACATCCTCGGCCCGAACTCGGCGATCGATCCGAATACCGGTTCTCGAGTTGCTGAGGCGGTGATCCGTGCGGCTGTTCAGGATCTCGACCCGTTTGATGGTAGCAATGACGAGAACTCGGTCATGGTCACCATCACTAACACTGCCGACGGCACGGTGATCAAGGGCTTTACCGTGGATGGCGACAATCCATTGCTCGATTCGAACTACGGTTTGAACGGCGCTGATCCTGACGCATACGGCGGTATTAGCGGTAACGGAAACATCAATCCGGCGGCGAATATCAGCTATAACATCGTCAAGAACATGGGCGAATTTGGTATCGAGGTTTACGGCGATCCGAATGCGCCAGGCGTCCGAACAAACAGCACGATCTCGAACAACAAGGTCGATAATGTTGTTGGTTGGTGGTATGGAAACGCCATCTTTGCGGGTGATAACGCTTCGACAAACGTCGAGGACAATGTGGTGACGCAGTCGTTTGGCGGCATCATGATCCATCACTTCAACGGACAGGCCACTTCCCGACCGAATTCGGTTGTCGATGGCAACACGATCACGGCGTTCGGATATCCGATCTGGTTCAATCTGCACTACGCGTACAGCGGAAATGGCTTCACCGTGTCGAACAATACGATCAATTCGTACATCGAGCAGGATGCAACACCGCTTGTTTCGCGTGCTGCAAGTTCGAAGTTCGAGGGAGCGAAAGATGCCAAACGCACGATTCCGACTCGAATCTCCGATAAGGAACCTGCAAATAGTGTCGGAGGCTGGGGACGTTGGATCGGTATCAAGATCGAATCGGTCAACGGTCTCGTTCCGGCGGTCTTTACCGATAACAACATCGATGGAAATCGTGCATTGCTTCTCAGCGATACGCCGCCGTATACGATGATCGATGGTATTCGTATTACGAATCCTTCGACAACGTCATCTAACATCGATGTCACTGAGAACAATATCACTGATACGAATCGAGGAATTGCTCACACTGCCGATGCTCTGGTTGATATTACTTGTAACAACATTTACGGCAACCAGATCGGTGTTTACATCGGTTCGGGCCTCGATTACGACGGTAATCCTGAAAGTGCTGATATCGGAGCGAATGTCAATAACAACAACATACTCGGTAACGCCGTGTTTGGTGTTCAAGCTCAAACAGGCACATCGGGCGTGAATAATGCGACAGGAAACTACTGGGGTGCGGCGGACGGACCTGGACCGGTTGGTCCGGGAACTGGCGACAACGTCAGTACGCTTGTTAATTTTGCAGGATTCCTGACCATACCTTCGACGTGTTCGCCGGTGGCACCGCCGCCGACGGTTACGATCGAACAGGTTGGGCCGGATCCGACGAATACATCGCCGATCAACTTTACGGTCACGTTCAGCGAAGCTGTCACAGACTTTGACGATGCTTCAGACATCGCATTGTCAGGAACAGGCTCGCCGACTACGGTCGTAATTACCGGCGGCCCGACCGTTTACAATGTCGCCGTCAGCGGTATGACTGACGGAACCGTTATCGCCGATGTGGTCGCAGGTGCGGCAACCGGAGCAAACGGAGCCAATGTGGCATCGAGTTCGCTTGATAACACGGTTCTGTATGACACGACTCCGCCGACCGTTAATGTCGAGCAGAAGTTAGGCCAAAACGATCCGACTAATGCTTCGCCGGTCGAGTTTACGGTCACCTTTTACGAGCCGACGACGAACTTCGTCACCGGCGATGTTAACTTGTCCGCAAGTACGGCTCCGGGAACGTTGGTTGGAACCGTCACAGGCGGCCCAATGATATACAACGTCGCCGTTACCGGAATGACCGGCAGTGGAACTGTCATTGCATCGGTAAATGCCGGCGTAGCTACGGATGCTGCTAACAACGGCAATACGGCTTCGACTTCGTCAGACAATTCGGTTTACTACGACGTTACCAATCCGACCGTCACGATCGACCAACAGACGACTCCTGCCCAGGCCGATCCGACCAGTGCGTCGCCGGTCAACTTCGCTATCGTGATCACTGACGCTTCGGCGATCAGCGGATTCACGGCTGCGGATGTGACCATCGCGACCGGTCCGGGCACAGCATTTGGCGGCTTTGCCGTACCGAATGTTGTTCTGACCGGCGGCCCGACGACGTTCAACGCCGCAGTTTCGGGCATGAACCAAACCGGTCTCGTCACCGCTACCATTGCGGGCGGAACCTTCACCGACGGTGCAGGCAATCCGAACGCAGCTTCGACTTCGACCGACAATAATGTTCAGTTCAATCTCGTGAACACGAACGTAACTGTCACGCCGACGGCGATGCTCGGATGGTCGTTTGTTCAGGAGAACGCGGGCGTTGCCAGCGGTCGAATGATGACCGGACCGGCGACTCCGCCGCTTGGAACCGGCAGTGCTAGGATCACCGTCGATGCAGCGGCTGGACAAGCGTTTATGAAGGATGCTTACTCGGGAGTCAAACTCTCCGAGATCACGGCTCTGTCATACTCGACCTATCAGCACTTCGGCGGCAATCCGTCGATCCACGCGACTCTCGCATTTGACGTTGATAGTGACGTAACTGATGGAATTAACGGCTATCAGGGCCGAATCGTTTACGAGCCGTACAATGATCCGGCGAACACGTTTACACCGGCAACTTGGCAGACATTCGATGCAATGTCACCGACCGCTAAGTTCTGGGGCAGCGGCAGCGGACCATCGCGACCGTTCTCTAATTCGTGTCCTCAAATGGCACCATGTACAAAGGCTCAGATCTTACTTCTGTACCCGAATCTTGGTATTCGGAACAACGTTGTCGGATCGATCGGAAGAGTCATCTTCAAGGTCGGCAGCGGAGCGGCACCTGGACTTGACTCAAGTGTTGATAACCTCGTTATCGGCGTGAACAGTGTCAATGACACGTACAACTTCGACGAGACGCCGCCAACGGTCGATATCGCCGATGCGACGATCAAGGAAACGGAAGCTGGACAAACGTTGAACTTCGTTGTCACCAGAACCGGAACGAGCACGCTCGCTACGACAGGTGTTGCGAATACGACGGACGGCACGGCAACCGTCGCGGGTAGCGATTATTCCGCTCTCGTCAATGTTCCGTTCTCGATCCCGGCGAGTGCAAACCCGACGGAATCGGTCAACGTTTCGGTTCCTATCGGCGGCGATGGTACGGTTGAGAGCGATGATCAGTTCACTGTTACGATCTCGAACATTGCGAATGCGGCTCTTACAGATGGAACCGCGACCGGCACGATAGAGAACAATGATGTTGAGCTGTCATTTGCACTAGCGTCACCGTCAGTCGGTGAAAGTGCTGGTACGGCTACTATCACCGTTAATCGAAATGGTGTCACCGCAAATGCTGCGGGCGTATCGTACGCGACATCTGCGGGAACGGCCAATCCTGGACCGGCAGTGCCGCCGTTCAATCCGCAGGATTATGTTCCTGCTAGCGGCCCGCTCTCGATCCCGGGAGCAGGAACGAGTACCTCGTTCAATATCACGATCAACTCCGATCTGATCAGCGAAGTCAACGAGACGGTTCTGTTAACTCTATCGACAATAGTTGCCGGTCCTGGCGACAATGTCGTGATCACGGGAACGAATCCGTCTACCTTGACGATCGTTGATGACGATGGCGGCGGCCTGGTTTCAGTATCGGGCAACATCACCAAGTACACCGGTGGTGGCGGCATCGAGAACGTAACGGTTTCGTTGTTCGACGGCGTAAATACGTTCACGACCACGACAGATGCGGCCGGATTCTACACGTTCACGGGCATTCCAAGCGGCACCAGCCTATCGCTGACGCCTGCTTGTGTGCCAGCGAATCCGACCTGTAACGGCTACGTTTACGATGCCTCGGCCCGTGAATACCTCAATGTTTACAGCAGCCTGACAGGCGCGGACTTTATCGGCTACCTTGGTGATAATCCTCGTGATATCACCTTTGTCGATACGGTTCAGCCGTCGGCCGGTGCGAACATTGTGGTACCTGTCACGATAATGAGCCAAGGTACAGAAAACAGTGCTGACTTCGTACTTCTTTACGATGATACGAAGATCGACTATGTTTCTGAGACTTGCGGCATCGGTGCTCCTTCGGGATGTTCGGTTTCGTCGGCTCCGTTCCCTGGCGGACGTAAGTTCGAGCTCTCGCTCGATCCTGGCGTCACATATACAGCGGGCCTTCGTGAACTCATTCGAGTGACGTTTGCTGAGGACACTGTCCTTCCGGCAGACTTCAATACTCCGGTGACGTTTGCGGCGACGCCTCGAAACGTTGCTAATACTTCGGGAATTTCGGTTCCGGCCGACTACGTCAATGGACTCGTGATCTTTGCGAAAGGATTCGAGGCCGACATAGCCGGTGGTTTGCCGGCAAATTCGGGCTACGGTGACGGTGCCCATAACAATGGCGACGTCATCCGTATACGAAACCTCGTTGTTGGTGCGGCTACTGTTAATCCTGGTATCAACGAATTCCAGCGAGCTGACAGTGCTCCATACCTATCGCGAGGCGACGGCAAGTTGAACTCCGGCGATACAACCGTTGCACGTCGTCACGTCACGGGCGACTTGGTCGGTATATTGAATCCGGCGTTCGGACCGACGGTGCCAATTCCATTTGTCGATGGCTTGCCATCTGAGATCTATGGCGACAAGCCTAGAAACTCAAATGCGATGCCGCCGATCACGATGACAATTGTAGACCGCAATGCTATTCGCGGTGCAAATGTGACCGTAGCCATCGATCTCGTTTCCGAAGGCATCGAGACCGGCTTTAGCTACTCAGTGGTTTTCAATCCGGCGATCTTGCAGATGCCTACGGGTATGACCTGTCCGCAGGTTACGCTTGGCACCGGTTGGCATGCCCCCGCTACGCTTGATACTAACTGTACTCAAGCTGCTGCCGGCCGTATCGGTTTGAACGCCTACTTCAATACGTTCCCGACCACATTCGTACCGGGAACGCGGAGAGTG
>CALMPJ010000091.1 GCA_937871585.1 uncultured Acidobacteriota bacterium
TGCCGCAATGCTTCGGGAATATCGTCGCCGCTGCCCATGATGTATGCGATGTTGCGTTTCGCCGCGATGATATCGACCGGCACCACTTTGACCTGCGACCGAGTGTAGAAACGGTGTGTCGTAATGTGCGGATACGCGACCGAGTTCGATCGCGAATGATATGCCGAGTCACCGGACTTGGCCTCAAACAGCATTTCGAACGACGAGGTCTTCATTTCGCCCGGCATCGCAAATTCGGCTTCTACCGAGCGGCTGCCGTTCGCAGGAATCTCGATCTCACCCTTGGGAAACTTGAGTTGAAGAGCCGCGATACTCGGAGCGATCTTACTTAGATTGGCACTTACCGACGCATTAGTATTGTTCGTAATCCGGAAAGTTAACGTCCTTTTTTGGATCGCCGAGCCGTGCGGGATCAGCAATGTCGATCGATCAACGTCCAACGAAACTGCGGGAACGACCTCGACGTTTCGCCGAATTTCACCTCGCGACGCATCGGCGTATCGGTATTCGAGAGACTGGGTTAGAGGAACTTCGACATCGCCGATCTTTGCCGTGACCGCGGCCGATACAGACTGCGGCGAAAATGGCAGAGTTCGTTCGTCGGTGTCGGGCCATTCGAATATCTCACCTTTTCGTTCGGCACGCAGCCAATATGGCTGGGTGATCGCTGCGCCCTTCGGAACCTTGATCTCGTGAATCTCGTTGAGCCGTCCCTGCTCACGGCGGAACGGGCCGGTTTGCTGTTCATTTGCCGGCGGCACAATTTCGAATGTGAAGTACCCGCTTGGAACAACGATACTTTTCCGTTCGAAAGTGATATTCGCGAGCGGCGAATAAACGCGTAGCGTCGCCCTGATCTCACCGCCCGGCGTGACGGTCTCTTTGTCCGAAAGCAGGTCGATCTGGATGCCTGCCGCCTGACGAAACGCCGTGGCAGACTTTTGCTGGAGATCTCGCATCATCTCTTTCGATTGCGGATCTCGCGTGGACCATTCGGCATCGTATGCCATTTTGTAGATTGCGGCGAGATCGGCGGCAATGTCGGACGGCGTTTCGACACGGTACTTCGCCCGAACTTCGTTTACCATTGTCTGCAACGCTTGCAACTTCTCCGCGAACGGCTGTCCGGTATTATTCGTCTGCCCCGCAACGCCGATGATCGACGTATCAAGGCAGTCGAACGGCGACGTTTCGGGCTTTGTCGGAGCGGCTCCTTGCAGACGAAGTCCTGAAAACTGGTCACCTTTTAGCTCAATACGACCTTCGCCCTGCGATCTATGCTGGCTGCGGCCTTCGATCGCGATCTCAAAGTACGAGCGGCCATAGAGTGAATCAAATTTGCCTGTGTTCAACTGCAATGCTGCTCGGTCTGTCGATGAAAATCCCTGGCCAACATAGAATTTCTTAACCTGCCACGGATCGCCTGCATCTTTACACTGATTCCGATCGCCTGCCGCTTTTACCGCAAGCGGCGAAATGAATCCCGCATATTGGTGTTGACCATGCCCGTCAGCGGGCGTTCCCGAAAAACGGGAGATGACGACAAGCGGTCGAAATGTGCGAATGGCACGAACCACATCGCACATGATGATTTCCTGCGGCCACTTGGACTTCGCTTCATCAAGAGTTTTTGAGAAACCATAGTCGAACGCACGAGCAAAATACTGTTCCGCACCGTCGAGACGTCTCGCTTGAAGCAATTCTTCCGTGCGAATAATGCCGAGCGGTTCGAAAAGCTCGGGACCTATAATATTCTGCCCTCCATCGCCACGCGTTAGACTCAGGTACGCGGTTCGAGCATTCTCACCACGTGCGAGGTAGGCGAGCAACGCCGAGTCTTCATCGTCCGGATGTGCGCCGATCATCATCACGCTTGCGGTCGTATTCATCCTGCGGAGTTGATGTACGAGCCCGATAGCACCGTAATCGTTTACAGGGCGAACTTGCGCCTGAACGACATTGCATGTTCCAAAGAGCGAGATCGTCCACAGATACACACAGGTGGACACTGATAGTCTGGCAAAGACAGTGTTGTTCACTTTCAACCGCATAATTTTCTAGATTTTACTTCGATCCGTTTAGATCCGAGGAGACCTCCTTCTTCGCAGTCAGGCTTATCAGGTATCCGAAGATGTTGGTGTAAAGACTAGCCACCCAAACTGAAGAGATGCCGAACAGCAGGCCGAAGAATGCACCGCGGGCATTCGCACGTTTGACCACGAACGCCAACACGAACACACCCAAAAGCGAACCGTAAAAGAACGAACCGAACTTATTGACTACCTCAATGAGCGATCCCAGATTCGAAGCGAATATCGCGACAACGCAGGCGAAAATGCCCCAAACAAATGTCGAGAGCCGTCCGACCATTACGTAATGTCCATCGGTCGCTTCAGGCTTGTATAGCCTTCGATAGAAATCGATCGTCGTTGCCGTCGCGAGTGCATTCAACTCAGCCGCGATCGACGACATTGCTGCGGCAAAGATCGCCGCAATAAGCAAGCCGATCACACCAATCGGCATATTTTGCAGAATGAAGGTCGGAAAGACGTAATTCACGTCATTGAAGCCTTCGTTGCTTGTCTCTTTGACGTAAGCGACTGCCTGCTTGCGGCTCTCGGCAAACTTCTTGTCGGCGTCGATGTAAGCCTGACGAAATGCGTCGCCGTCGTTCGAGAATCTGACTGCGGCCTCTCGTCGTTCGGCGTGTGCCGCTGCGTAGTTCTGTTCGATCGTTTGAAATTTAACGTTGCCCTGAGCTTTTGCGATCTCATTGGCATTGAACACGATAGGCGGAGCATTGAACTGATAGAACACAAAGACAAGCACTCCGATCAGCAAGATCATGAACTGCATCGGTATCTTGAGGAACGCACTCATCAGTAGCGAAGTGCGGCCTTCGTCAACGGACTTGGCCGTAAGAAATCGCTGCACTTGGCTTTGATCGCAGCCAAAATAACCAAGCATCAGAAATAGCCCGCCGATCAGGCCCGACCAAAGAGTATATTTTTCTTGAAGATCGAACGTCGTGTTGACTGTTTCGAGCTTGCCGAGACTTCCCGCAAGAGTCAGTCCGTCCATCACGGTAACCCCTGTCGGAAAGCTTGCGACGATCACGATCAGAACGACGGTTAGTCCAAAGAAGATGATGAACATCTGCTTAACGTCGGTCCACGTCACGGCCTGCACGCCGCCGAAAACCGTATAGATCGTCGTGGACATTCCGATCGCGAAGATCGTGGCTATCAGGTTCCAACCGAATACGATCGACAAAACGATCGCCGGAGCAGATATGATCGTTCCGACGCCGAGGCCGCGAGAAATGAGGAAAAAGAAGCTCGTTAACGTACGAACCTTTACGTCAAATCGCTTTTCGAGGTATTCGTAAGCAGTAAACACCTGTGCCCGATGAAAGAACGGAACCACGGTCACGCACAAAATTATCATCGCGAGCGGCAGCCCGTAGTAGAACTGCAGGAACCGCATTCCGTCCGAGTATGCTTGGCCGGTCGTTCCGACGAGCGTGATCGCGGAAAGCTGCGTCGCCATCACCGACAGCCCAACCGCCCACCAAGGCAAGCTGCGGTTCGCGAGGAAATAGCCTTCCTTGCTGTTGCTGTGCTTCGTCATCCGAATGCCGTCCCAGATGACGTAGGCGAGATACGCGACGACAATGGCCCAATCGAGTGCTCTCATGCGAAGTACCTCGAAAAGCCATAGAGCGCGAGAATTACGACGACCGTCGTGATAACCACGGCGAGATAGACTCGATTCCAGAAACTGTTTGGTCGTTCGTCTTCCATAAACTAAGAGCGATGAAATCCGCGTTCGATGTCTTTCATCGACAGTCTGAGAATTACAGGACGGCCATGTGGACAGGTCGTTGGCGACGTTGTCACCAGTAGACGATCGATCATCCAATTCATTTTTTCGGGCGTAAGTTTCATGTTGATCTTTACGGCAGCTTTGCAAGCGAGCGAAGCGGCAATATCATCTCGCAATGTCGTTTTCGCTCCGCCCTTTTTCTCTGCGTCGATCGTATCGAGGATCTCGGCAAATAAGTTGCGGGCTTCGGCGGCCGGAAGATCGGTTGGAACCGTTTTTATCGCGATGGTTCTGCCAGAAAGTTTCATTGTCTCAAAACCAAGAGCATCAAGGTCACCTTCGATCAGCTCAAACGCTTGGGATTGCGCGGGCGAAAGATCGATGGTCTCGGGTATCAGCAAATTCTGCCGCTCGATCTTGCGGTCGATCTCTGACTGACGAAACTTGTCGAACAATATTCGCTCGTGAGCAACATGCTGGTCGATGAGCAGCAATCCTTCGTCATCGACAGCGATTATGAAACTGTCGTGAAGCTGTCCGACCGGACGGATCTTGACCGACGATAGGTTCTCGATCTCGATCGGCTTCGCGACTTTCTCGGCCGAGTTGACCGGCGGCATCACAGGGTACGGAGCCGAAGTTTCTGCGACGACCGGCCTTTCAGGTTCACTAAAACTTGCGGCTTCGGTAAAGAAATCGATATCCGAGGCCATATCTTCAGCAACGCTTCCCGACTCAGGCTGCTCAACCTCCGCAATACGCTGTTCTGGCACGAACTCGATCGCTGGCTGCTCGACTTTTGCGATCGGTTGATGAAACGCCTCGACCGTCGCCGCCGCCTCAAACGCGATCGGCTCTCGTTCGATCGTCGGTTCTGGTTCGGAGGCAACCAAGCCCGCTGAGGCCAATGCATCGCGAACAGCTTCGGCGATCACATCCTTAACGGCCTCGCCGCGGCGAAATCGCACCTCGGTCTTTGCAGGATGAACATTGACATCGATCTCCTCGAGCGGAATGTCGAGGAATAGGAACGCCACAGGATACACGCCGTGCGGCAGCACACTGCGGTAGCCCTCGGCTAGACCCGCGGCTATTGTCTTGTCGCGAACAAACCTATTGTTTACAAAGAAATACTGCGAATCCTTGGTCGTACGTCGTTCACGCGGAGCCGATACAAAGCCTGTGATATTCGCCACGTATTCACGACCCGCAGAAACTGGCAGAAGGCTGTCCAGCAAATTTCCGCCAAACAATTGGAATGCTCGTTCCCGAAGGTCGCGGGCAGGAGCCACGCGTATAACCTCGCGGCCGTTGTTCGTCAGTGTGAATGCGATGTCGGGCCGTGCAAGCGCATAATGGGTGACGATGCTAGTGAGATGGTAGTTTTCGGTCGCCTCGCTCCGCATAAATTTGCGGCGAGCGGGCGTATTGAAGAAAAGGTCGCGAACCGAGATCGTTGTGCCTTTGTCACGGGCAGCATCTTTCACATCGACGAGTCGGCCGCCTTCAATGACAACGCGTGTTGCGACGAGTTCGTCTTCGAGTTTAGTGAGAAGTTCGACCTTTGCGACGGACGCGATAGAAGCTAGAGCTTCGCCGCGAAAACCAAGCGTGCCGATCGCAGCTAGATCATCGAGCGTACGGATCTTTGATGTCGCGTGACGTTCGAACGCGAGAATTGCATCGTCGCGAGTCATGCCTTCGCCGTCGTCGGTTATTTGGATCAGCCGCCGGCCGCCTAGTTCGACGTCGATCTGTATTCGTGCAGCACCGGCGTCGAGCGAGTTTTCGAGCATTTCCTTGACGACAGACGCCGGCCGCTCGACGACTTCGCCGGCGGCGATCTGATTCGCCAGATTGTCGGGCAGAACCCGTATCTTGCTCATACTAAATATCGATCACGACGTGACCGCGT
Organism: uncultured Acidobacteriota bacterium; assembly: GCA_937871585.1. Taxonomy (GTDB): domain Bacteria; phylum Acidobacteriota; class Blastocatellia; order Pyrinomonadales; family Pyrinomonadaceae; genus OLB17. The sequence continues at coordinate 5,741 of CALMPJ010000091.1, forward strand.
TCGTCCGGATCGGTCGATTCGGCGATCGTCTTGAGAAAACTATCGCCATATTTTGAGAGATACGACAGTACGTTTATCTCTCGTTCCTGCAAGCCGCCGTACGGCATTAGATTCGACAATATGGCATCGAGCCTTCGGTTCGCATCACCGCTTTTCCGCATTATCGCGGCGTATGCCTTCTCCTTCGCCGTTGACAAATGATATTCGATCTTCTTCCGTCGTTTGGCAAATCCGGCCGCTAGCGTCACGTCGATCTCATCGAACGCCGCATCGAGCTTCGCGAGTTCCGAGTTTATGCTTTTGGTCACCTCGTCGAGAAGCTCAGCGGTCTCTGGAGATTCTATTCGCTCGACGATCTGAGGCACTAACGCTTCGCGACCGACAAATAATGATTCGATGTCAAGATCGTATGCTTCGAGAGCACGTCGGATCCGGGGCTCAACGATAGTAAAGCTCTGTCGATGAAATATCGGAGTAACACGCCGCCCAAGCGTCTCGTAAACAACCGAGCTCTGTCCAAAATATGCGATCTCGGCACCGCCACCGACATAACAGATCGTCGGAAACAGATGATCTTGAACAACTGGACGAAGCATTACGCCCGGACTAAATCGCTTTGGGTCATCGGCGGCGATCGCTTTGAGTTCGTCCGCACCAAATTCACGGCCATCGACTTTTGACCGGAACGAGCCCGTCGCAGTCAGCTTTAATGCCGAACGCTGGCCCTTTTCGTTGAAAATGAATGCCGGGAAATAGTCTTCATCAACGAGAACCTGACTATGGTAACCATCGGCTACGAGTTCCGCATCACGCTCACGAAGACGCTCATTGATAGTTCCGGCATTCGCTATTGCTGAACTGATTATCGGCGACGACAGCCGACGAAGTTCCGTATTCATCGGATCCACGAGCACCAATCCGTACGGCGCAAACAGTTCCGCGATCTGTTTGAGAAACGCAGTGCCGAATGAAGAACCGTCTGTCCAGCAATCATCGATCGAACGCCGTAGCTCTGAACTTGTCGATAACGTTGCAAACAGATCTTCGATAGTTGACCCGATCGAGCTGTTAATAACTACTTTGCCAACCGGTAGTCCTTCGATCGACGTTTCACTTCTATAATGAGCCTTGACGACCCCATCACCATGGCCAATGACCGATGCCCAAGACACTTCATCGAAGTCGTGGTCTTCGGTCGCCGCCCAGAATATTGGAACAGCTTCGACACCTAACTCGGCTAACCGCTGAGCGATCTTGATAGCAGTCATTGCCTTGTAGATCGTATAGAGCGGGCCGGTGAAGAGGCCGGCTTGCTGGCCGGTGAGAACTGCGACAGTGTCCGGCCGGCGAAGGCGTTCAATATTCG
>CALMPJ010000092.1 GCA_937871585.1 uncultured Acidobacteriota bacterium
ACGCTACGTCTGCCTTGCCGTCGCCTGTGTAATCGCCGACAACGGTCTTGTCTGTCGAAGACCCGAACGTATACGCAATATTCCCCGCCGTGCTTCGCGACAACCACCACTGGCCAAGGCTCGGACGATAGATCGCAATATCAGCCTTGCCATCGCCATCGTAATCCGCATTCACAGGTACATCTCCAGCAATCCCAAACTGCTGTATCGTCGTCCCATTATCGCTCGACCGCTGTATGTACCAAGTCGAATCGGTCGGCCTGAAAACCCCAACATCGGCCTTCCCGTCAGCATCGTAATCTGCCGGAACCGGAACATCACCATTGGCCCCAAACGGAAACGCATAGAACGTCTGATCCTCGCTCCGCAACACATACCAAAACCCATTCGAAGGCCGCCAAAACGCCACATCGGTCTTCCCATCCCCAGTATAATCCGCCGCCGCAACCCGATCCGTCGCCGCCCCAAACTGCACCGCAAACGAACTTCCATTCGAAGACCGCTGCAACCACCACTCCGACCCCGAACTGCTATTCGGGCGGTAGATGCCGATATCGGTCTTGCTGTCGCCGTCGAAGTCGAAAAATGGACGACGTGTTACTGCCGCGAACGGCGACTCATAAGCACCGATATCGACATTCGTTCCGAGTTTTCGATCAAAACCGACGCCGCGTTGATCGTGCGACAAAGTCACAGGCAGGCACGAGCCATTTGCCACACAATTGTTCCCGGCATCGATCGCTCGGCTTCCCTCAAGTATGGAAAGTGTTTGAGTAGGTCCGCCGTTATTCGCCAACGTGCCGAGCATCGGATCGACCGGTGCTGACGCAGTCCCGACGATATCGCCATTCTCTCCATCCTTGAAACCACCGCCATTACGTCCGATCAGATTATTTCCACTAGAAAGATAGCCATAGCCAAATGTGTCTGGAGCAAGAAGGGCCGAGTTATTTGCTATTATCGAGTTACGATACCGCGATAGTTCAACCCCAAATAACGCACTCCAGTCGGCAATGCCTCCTCCGAATTGATAAGCTCCATTATTAGCGATAGTCGTGTTTGCCGAGAAAACTGGACCATAGTTGAATATACCGCCGCCCATCGGATCTCCAGGGCCGCCGAGTGTCGCCATGTTCCCGCTGAACGTCGTGTTCGTAACCGTAAGTATTTGAAAATCTCCGTTGTTGTTAATTCCCGCACCTTGATTTCCACCATTATCAAAAACTGTGGAGTTCGAGATCGTCAGTGTCCCTTCTTCTCCAACGAGAATTCCGCCGCCGAGTTGAGCGGAGTTAGTTCGGATCGTTGATCTATTGATCGTGCCCCAACCTCGGTACGCGATGCCGCCGCCGTTATTGGAACTGCAATTCTGCACGATAGCCAGGTCTAAATGAAGCTGCATTCCGACCGGAACGAAGATACATCCGCCTTCAAAACTATTGGTCAACGGCGACGTTCGCCCATTCTCGATCGTCACGCCGCTGAGCGACACCCCGAATTCTCTGGACGCGATCTGAATAATTCTGAAATCCGGAATTCCCCCCGTCGAACTTCTCCGAATGGCGAGACGATCTGCTCCGGGACCAACCAATTCAATGGCGCTCGTTCCTGGTGAAAGTGTGATCGGTCCGTCGGTAAGTTCGATCACGGTCGGCGTTTCAAACGCAAATCTGATCGTCCCTCCGCCAATTGCATTCAGCTGATCAACTGCAGCCCGCAATGTACAGCCGCCGCGAGAGTCGGAACAAAGACCGTCGAAAAGATCGTTATCGGTAGAATCGCTCGGGTCGTTAACAAGGAATTCTCTATTTATCGATTGATCGAAAGCGATCAAGGATGGCTTGCTGATCGACTCGGTCGGATACGCGATTGACGACCGCTGAAACCGGCCGTTGCTGCCCACTGTGAAATTGACGCGCGAAGTACCCGACTCGTTTACTTCGACTCTAGCCAAAGCAAGTGACAACGAAAATGCCAATGCGATAACCAGTAAAAACAAGTTCCTCATAGTACCTCCGAGACTCTTGCGATCCTTACAGATGAATGTGAAAGGACCAAGTTTTGCCAATTCAAATAGATCGGTTCGTTAGTCGCCGAATACTATCACCAAATCGGCGCCAGAACAAGAGTTTTTCCTTTCAGGAGCTGAGACTCTTCAACAGAGCCACGGCGGAACGGCGGTGTGGCGGGGAAATGGCGGTGTAGTGGTGGAAATGTTGGCTTGGGGCATTGTGACACACCAAACGTGGCCAGATAGTCGCGATTTTGGGATCGCAAGAGAATAGGTGATCGAAAATGGTATTCGATCAGAGGCTGGAACTCGTGGATCAGGCGATGTACGTATTTGTACCAGCTGTGCGCGCGACGTTCGACAGAACCGGACGAACGTGACCATAGATCGAGTATTTATCTATCGCTTAGAGACTGCGATCTCGACGGCTTTTCGGGCGTTGATGACGCCCCAGCCTTGGCGGTCGACCTCGTAGTGGGGCAGGCGTTCGGAGGTTGAGATTAGGATGCGTTTCACCTCGGACGGTGTTAAGTTCGGGTTTGCCTCGATCATCTGGGCGACGACCGACGAGACGATCGGAGCCGCGAACGAGGTTCCGTCGACGTACTTATAATGCCGTGTTATCACGCTTTCGCGTCGGAATTTGAGCAATACGATCTGGCGAATTACGTGTACCGGACGGTCGAGCGCGGCGTCTAATTCGGCATCGACGCCCGTATGTTCGCGGATGATAGAGTGCAGTTCGTCGTCCTTTGCCTTGTCTAACAAAGACAACAATTCAGCTTGGTCAGCTGTCGGCGTGTTGGGCAAGATCGGAGCCGGAACCCAGATCGATGATGCGATTACCTCAGGTTTTTGCAGGCCGTCAACCGTCGGGCCGTACGACGAACGGTACATGCCGCGCTTGGCTCGGTTGATCGAATTGTTGTCATCGAGCCCGCCGACAGCGATGCACGATGGAGCACTGGCCGGCGGCACGACAGGATGATTTGGCAAATGTCCTGCGTTTCCGACGGCACAAACAACGACAATGCCGACCGCAGAACATGCCTCGACAGCCTGCGAAAGCGGATCGTTCAAATAGCTCGCTTCGTAGTCGCCCCCCGCGGAAATGTTGACAACACGGATGTTATGCTCTTCGCGGTGTTCGAGCACCCATGCGAGGCCGTCTTCGATGTTCTGGTCAGTGATGCGTCCGGTCTTGGCAAGTTTGACCAAGCAGACGTCGGCGTCCGATGCAATTCCGCGATAGAAACCGTTCGATAACGAGCCGTTTCCGGCCGCAACGACGGACGTCATCATGCCGTGCCAACTCGCAACGTCAGGCTGGAACAGCGTCGATAAGTCGCCGTCTTCGTCGATCAGATTGCGATAGGCGACGATGCGATTCTCCGGCGTCGTAAGGTCAACGTGCGGATAAAATCCCGAATCGAGAAACGCGATCGTCACGCCTTTGCCCGTAAAACGCTCGTCAGCATCGAGCCTGAGCGGCGTCGAAAGCACGTGCGAGCCGTCTTTCTGCATAGCGGCGTCGGCGATTATCTGGTCCTTGGCACGTTCAAACAACCTCACGCAGCGTGCACAAACTGCCCTAAATTCCGCGGTATCAGGAGCATTTGCCCGAATGAGATCCGCAAGTTCCGCATCAAGCGACATCAGCGGCACATATTCGTCGCGGGCGTCGCGCGAACAAACCGGACACGATTCGTCGCCCGCCGCTCGGTCGGCGATCGTACTATTTCTTGGCAGCGAGAACGTTTCTTGCGGGGTCATTTTGGGATTTAAGTTTTCCATAACATACGAGTAAAATCAACGTACTCAATACTATGACGAAGATCGGACTAGCATTGTCAGGCGGCGGAGCCCGCGGTTTCGCTCACGTCGGCGTGCTCAAGGCATTGGCAGACATCAAGTTCGACGTGATCACGGGCACGTCCGCAGGCTCGATAGTCGGAGGAGCATTGGCGTCGGGAATGACGATCGACGAGATCGAGGCGATGGCACGCAAGACCAAGTTCAGGCACGTCTTGCGGCCGTCAATGTCGCCGCGAGGGCTGTTCTCGAATGCTCGCCTCGGCAGCTTTCTTGGTTCGCACTTCCCTGTTGCGACATTCGAAGAAGCGGTCGTTCCATTCGCCGCAGTTTCGTACAACATCTCAACGGGCAAAGAAGCGATCCGCAATTCGGGCGATATGCTCGAGGCGATCAGGGCGAGTTGTGCCGTGCCTGGGCTGTTTACGCCGGTGCTTGACTCGAACGGCGACCTGCACGTTGATGGCGGCGTAACGGCCGTGATGCCCGTTAGATTGACCCGTCAAATGGGAGCTGACGTTGTGATCGCGGTCGATGTCTTGAGCTGCGGAGCCAGTTTTAGGAGCGTTCCGCGCATTGCAACCGGAGTGATGGTCCGTTCGGTCATGCGGTTGATCGAGACTTCGTTGAAGATCGACCGAGACGACGCCGATCTCATCATCGAACCGCAGATCGCACACCTGCGTCCGGATCAGATCGGTAAATGTGCAGAATTCCTAACTCTCGGCGAAGAGGCAGGAAACCAGAGTAGAGAGCAAGTACTAAAGCTAATCAACGGCTAGCGTTTGCTGCGAAGCACGGGGATCTTATCGTCCAAATGCTGCGTCGTGTGTTCGGTCGTTGAGAATACTGAGGCTTCGGGCAAACGATCGGCGGCGGCGAGAGAATCGAGCAGTTCTTGACGATCTTTTTCTTCGGAAACATTGACCTTATCGCCGCGTGGAACCGAAAAGAACAGGCCATTGGCAAAGAACGCAAGTCCGATGAATGCCGCTACGACGCCAAGGCCCGACAGGAAGAGCAATCCGTCTTCGCCGCCGTCTTTTGCCAGCCCAAGAAAACCGAATGCCAGGAACACGCCGATGCCGACGAGCATAATTATCGCTCCGGTGCGTATTCTCCGCAGACGTTTCTCGGCGGGCGATTCGAGAAACTTCTCGATCTCGGGCAGGACGTTCTCGGTCACGATCTTGAGGTCTTTGCCGCTTTTTAGGTCGCGGATCTTCGCGGCGAACGCACGGCCGATCTCTTCGCGGGCCGAAACCGCCGAGCTCGTCACGCCGTCCGTTCTGTCGACCAAGCTCAACATCGC
>CALMPJ010000093.1 GCA_937871585.1 uncultured Acidobacteriota bacterium
CATCCCCCCGTCCGCCGCTTCCACCGGAATCGCGGGCTGACGCCCGCCCGCCGCAAGAGATATCACGACCGTCCAATGAAGCAACAGATGGCGCAAATAAACACCGATCAATGCCCACGTATCTGCCGAACCAAGCCCGAGGCGCGGACTCATATAATTGCTATATGCGCGAAGATGTGTGACTTCCGGCGGCTCGACCTCACCATCGCTCGGCTCATTCATTTGCTTCTGAACATGTGTAACGCCGCCTTCTTGTGATTTTCTCGAGATCCACGCGCTTAACCAGCCGCCGATATAACCGCCGCCGGAAACCGTAGAAAGGTAATCAAATTTATCGAGTAGACCGTATTTTGCGAGAGCCTGCAGAACTCCCAAACCAAATGTTGCGCTCCGAATACCGCCGCCGGAAAGACATAGAGCCGCTATCGATTGCCTTGAACCGTCTTTAGTTCTGCACTGATGAACGGCGGTTCTGATCTGGCTAAGCATTTCCTTGCGGAATTTTGCCCGCTTTTCCGATCCGTCCTTACCTTTCCAAAGTCCTTGGGCAAATGACGTCGAGATCTGCGTGATCGCTGACAGCCGTATCTTCTCTATCTCTTCCTCACTCAACAGTTCTAGCTCTTCGTACTCCTTCAGCAGAACCTGATACAGCAGCTTCATGCTCTTGAAATACTCGGTGAACAAAGCGTACAGCACGTAAAACTGCGCAACTTTCTCCGCGTCCAGCTTGTTGCCATCATTATTTCGGGAATACCGGTTCGAGACAGTTTTCGTAAGATCCGGAACGAGCTGGGTGAGTATCTTTCCGAGCACGACAGCCTTTTCCTGCCCAAGCACTTTAAGCTGAAACGCCTCCATCTCCTCTTTGAAAAGCGTGGCTTCGTCTTTTTTTGCACCGCGTGTCTTCGGTTTGACTGTGCTAGGGTTCGAACTGCGTTCCAAAAGCTGTGCGGCTTTATTGCTGATCATCTGCTGCGAGCCGCTACAGAGTTTCGCATTGATCTTAACTTCAGTTACTTGTTTGTTCTTTGCGTTTTGCTTGAGAAACGCGACAGATTCGGCGATCGCAGTCCGCAGTTCTTTGCGAACCATTCGTTCCGACGGTTTTTCTTGAGTGATTACCTTTGCCGCAAGCGCGATCACTTCGTCCAACTTGGCCGAATGGACACTGTCGTGACTTTCGAACCACGACATGAACACATCACCACGTTCAGGAAACCTGGACTTGCCGCCCTTTTCGAACTTAATGATGTCTTTCTTCAACTCGCCGAGGTCTCGGGTGAGTGAAAAATAGAATTCGCGCAAAACATTACCGGCAGCTTCGGTTTCAGCCGCCTCATTTATTTCGGTTCGTTGTTTCTCGTCCATAAGGGAGTTATTTCCAGCGTCAACGGCGTCGCAACGAGGATGTCGAACGGTCAAACCGCAACCAAAGCCGCAGCTACGCCACACAAACTAAAGGTTGTAAGGATTCAGTGGCGGTATTATAGGTAAGTTTTTGGACGTTGTCGAACTAAATTTGCGAACTACATCCCGAATATCGTGACGATAGATGGGTTGGAGACCTCGCCGACGGATTTGTTTGCTTTTACGTAATTGCCGCGGACCTCGATAGTTTCGGGGACTCCGGCAACGGCTGGTTCGATGTAGATCGTTTCGGGAAATGTGGTCAAGAATGCGATCTTCTGCCATTTTTCCTCGCATTTGCGGCGATATTCGACCGCAAGTGCCGTCATTCCCTTCTTTTCGCACGCAATTCTGATCTTAAATCCGACGACCGCGGTAACTTTCATCTGCGGTTTCAGCTCACGCAAAGGCGTTTTCACGTGATTTGGCGGCAAAATGCCGAGCGCAATGCCCATCGTCGGCTCGTAGCTCATCGAATTCTTAACGCGACGGACAATTTTGCGCGTTTCGGCGATCAGCGAAGCCGTGGTTCCCGCAGGCGGAGCCGAATTATTGAACGTCGGACGGTTCGGCGCGGGCTTTTTCGACTTTTCGCCGCTGATAATATGGTCACGCCACGCCACCAGAGCCTTTAGATCGACTTTCGCAATTTCAACCAGGTCAACCGCGAACGAATATGCTTCAGAAATCTCATGAATACGATCAACTTCCGCCTGCGTCAACCCAAGAACAGTCGCGTATTGCGGAATATTTGTCGCAAATTGCCTCAAAAACAGCTTGCGCTCGTTAATACTGTACGGCAACCAATCTTCTCTTGTCGGCATATCTTCTCCTCAGCACAATTGACGTCGAAAACAACTGCATTCTATCGTATATTGACTAAAATCATAGCGATGGACTCTCTACATCGCATGATATTCATTTCACATCGTCCGATAAGTTATCCACGTCTACCGATATAGTCATGTTATCACTCGACTGAGCTTTCTCATCAGACTAGTGATTATACCCATCGCACGATATACACACTACATGCTGTGATGTGTTTATTTCATCATTCGATATATTGCCTACGTCGTACGATAAATAATGCCCATCACGAGTATTTTACCATCTGTAGGCTGAATTGGTGAAGAATTTTATCGTCCGCAACTAGTGTTAAAGCCCGCAACACCAACGCGACACACTATTTAACTACAGGAGCTTCGATCTTGAGGTCTTTGGGATCGTATTCGTAGGTAGTGGTCTCGCGGAGCATATCCTCGTAGCCCTCTACGGAATAATCTTCGACTATTTTTAGTAATTTCCCTTCGGAATACCATGACCGAGTCGTTCGAATGGATTGGGCCGAGTCATATTCGGTACTCAAATAGAATATAGTGGGTCTTCGCGCGGAAAACTGCTCGTAAAGTTCAACTTTTTTACCTTCGAAGTCGACGGACGGAAGATATCTGTACCGATCCGTGACCTGCCCGCGGAATATTCTGCCACCGGAACCATTTCCTAAGCCAACTTTTTCCCAAGGCTCGTCATTAAATCGGAAAAAATAGTCCTTTCCGTCGAAGATAAATTCTTTCCGAGAGCCTTTCCCGCGAAATTTCTCTTCCACCTTACGCCACCTTAAAGGCTGCGTGACCTCGAAAGTCGTCTTCTCTTGTAATTCCGCCGCTTTCGAGCGATCCGCAAAGTATTCCTTTGTCCAAACCGAACGATAATTCGCCGTCTTCAACAACTCCGCAGCCCTATTCTCCGCCGCAAAGTACTTTTCCGCCGAAATATCGTCCTTCGCAGTCAAAACCTGCCCCGCCGCCGAAGCCGCAGCCATCAATATCGCGAGAATTAGGACAGGAAGTTTCATAACTTACTTAATAGGAGCCTCGATCTTTATCTTGGAATCGTATTCGTAAATTTCCGTAGTTCGATTCCGTTTCGTGATCTTAGCATCACTTTCCCCAACATATTTGCGGATTCGTCCGTCTTTACTTACCCATATTTTAGATCGGTAATACGACAGCTGCCATGGCCCTGATCCACGTGCGAATCTCTCAGTTATGATGCTCTCGTATACGTTTGTGACACGCCCGTCAATTTTTTCAGTACCGCGATTGAAGTATTCGGCACTTGCTGCCCCCGAACCGCCCCCAAATCCGCCTTTGGAAGGAGAAAGTTCCTTCCATTTGCCGTCCTTATTGGTGAAGATTCTTTCGGCAATGACAATCCGTTCGTACTTGGCCGATGGTTCAGACGCATTAAGTCCGTAAAAATTGTGCTCACGGTCAGGCTTGATGTATTCCGTCATCCATTTGTTGATCTTCTCAGGTTCTTTAGCCTCTTCCGAAGGAAAGGTTTCGTGAGTGTACCTTACTCGATACGGCTCTTTCGATAAAAATGACCTAAATATGGCGGCTACCTTGTCATACTCTTCTTCTGACATCGTTGTATCCTGCGCTGAGAGTGAATTCGATGTCGCCAAAACCACGAATAGTAGAAAGCATATTATCAGTGAATGGCGCTTCATATCAGTTCAAAGCCTCCAGATTATTGTTCAGCGTATTTATTTGATGCTCGAGCTCGGCGGAGCGTTCGCGGAGCCCGTCGACCTTTTCCGGGGGAGCTTTTTCGACGAAGTTTGCGTTGGAAAGCTGGGCGTCGAGGCGTGTTTTTTCCTCGGCGAGCTTGTTTATCTGCGTGGCGAGCCGCTCGCGTTCTTTGTCAAAGTCGATCAGGCCTTCGAGCGGGACGGCGACGACCGCGTCATTCGTGACGGTCTTGGCAGAAGCCTTAGGAACGTCTAGTTCGGACGAGATGACAAGTTTCTCGGCACGCGCGAGCTTTAATATCTGCGCCTCATTGTCGCGAAACACCTGCTGAAAGCCCGCGTCCGCCGCGATATGCACGTCAAACTTGATCGACGGCGAGATCTGCATCTCCGTGCGAATGTTTCGCACACGCTTGATCACGTCGATCACCGCCAACATCTCGCGCTCCGCCTGCTCGTCGATAAGCCCAGCGTCCCCAAGCGGAAAATCCGCGAGCATGATGGTCTTGTCCGTCGGAACGCGGGCATCCTGCCCACTCTTTTCTTCAAGCAGGCTGGAAGCCTGCGTTCCGACAGTGTGTTTATAAGCCGCGTTGTGCATCTCCGCAGAAGTTCCCGGCAGTTTCTGCCACAATTCCTCCGTCAAATACGGCATAAACGGATGCAGCATCCTCAGAGCAGTCTCCAAAATACCGAGAATTCGCGTCGTCGCCTCGGCATCACCGGCATTTATCTCGTCTTTGCGAAGCTCGATGTACCAATCGCAGAAATCGTCCCAGAAAAAGTGGTAGAGCAAGCTAACTGCCGTATGGAATTCGTATTTGTCGAGGGCACGGTTCAGGTCTAAAGCGGTTCGATTGAGCCGGGAGATGATCCACTTGTCGGCGAGCGTCGTCGGAACGCGGGCATCCTTGCCCGCCTGTGGGTCTTCAATCGCGGGCAGGGATGCCCGCGTTCCGACGTTCATGAGACTAAACCGCGTGGCGTTCCAGATCTTGTTGGCGAAGTTGCGATACGTTTCGATGCCGAGGTCGTTCCATTTGACGTCGGCTCCGGTCGCGATGCTGGAGAGATAAATACGCGTCGCGTCCACGCCGAACTTGTCGAACATCTCGATCGGATCGACGCCGTTGTTGCGCGATTTCGACATCGGCTTGCCATCTTTGCCAAGCACAGTACCCGTGATCACACAATCTTTGAACGCCGTCTCGCCGACGAACTTCTTCGTCAACATCATCATTCGCGAAACCCACAGGAAGATAATGTCGCGGCCCGTTACTAAGACGTCGGTTGGGAGGAAGGTTTCGAGGTCTGTGGGAGTGCGGACACTCTTGTCCGCATGAGCGTCGCTTCGACGCGAACCTTCAGTCTCGCCGGAGGATCCGGCGATGCGGACAGGAGTGTCCGCACACCCAGTCCAACCGAACGTCGAGAACGCCCACATTCCTGAGGAAAACCAAGTATCCAGAACATCATTGTCCTGCGTCAGTTCTTTGCCGCCGGCTTTTTCTTTCGCTTCCGCCTCAGTGCGGGCGACGTAAACGTTTCCTTCGTCGTCGTACCACGCAGGGATCTGATGTCCCCACCAAAGCTGGCGAGAGATCGTCCAGTCTTTTAGGTTTTCGAGCCAAGTCTGATAAACCTTTGCGTGCGGAACTTCGGGCGAGAACTGCGGAATGTTCTGTCTGGAAAGCTCCAGCCCAAGATCGCGAAGCTCGTCCATCTTAACGAACCATTGCTCCGACAAGATCGGCTCAACGATCGTCTTACAGCGTTCGCACACCGGCAGCGTGATCTCGTAATCGTCAACTTTCTCAAGCAAACCAAGCTCGTCGAACATCTCGACCACTTTCTCGCGAGCTCTGAACCTGTCGAGGCCTTCGAACTCGGCTCCGGCGGCGGCGTTCATCGTGCCGTCCATGTTCATGACGAGAAGCTGCTCAAGGTTGTGGCGTTCACCGACGAGATAATCATTCGGATCATGCGCGGGCGTGATCTTCACGGCTCCGGTGCCAAACTCGGCGTCAACGTATTCGTCCGCAATGATCGGTATCTCGCGATTCGTCAGCGGCAAAGCAATGGTTTTCCCAACCAGATCCTTGTAACGCTCGTCGCTGCCATTCACGGCAACCGCAGTGTCGCCAAGCATCGTCTCGGGGCGAGTCGTTGCGACAGTTATCGTCGCGTCCGTGCCGATCACAGGATATTTCAGGTACGTCAGCTTGCCGTCTTTTTTCGTCTCTTCCTTAACTTCGAGATCAGAAAGAACGGTCTTGTCTTTCGGGCACCAGTTGACGATGCGAAGGCCGCGGTAGATGTTTCCTTCCTCGTAAAGCGTGACAAAAACGCTGCGGACGGCGGCGGAAAGTCTTTCGTCCATCGTGAAACGATGCCGCGTCCAATCGACCGACGCACCTTCGCGACGCATTTGCTCGGTGATGGTGTTGCCGTATTGTTCTTTCCACTTCCAGCAGCGGGCGATGAACTCTTCGCGGCCGATATCGAGCGGGGACTTTTGCTCTTCTTTCTTTAATTGCTCGACGACTTTCCGCTGAACAGAAATTCCCGCGTGATCGGTTCCCGGCAGCCACAGCGTTCGAAATCCCTGCATACGCTTACGCCGCGTCAGCACATCCATTATCGTGTGCTGAAGCGCGTGGCCCATGTGAAGCGAACCGGTGACATTCGGCGGCGGAATGACGATCGAATACGGCTCGGCGTCCGCATTTTGGATGATCTCAGGACGGAAGAAACCGGATTCTTCCCAGCGTTTGTAGTGATGTTTCTCGGCTTCTTTCGGTTCGTAGGCCTTGGCGAGTTCCATATGATCAGTGGTCAGCGGTCAATTAGCTGCTATTGTGTCTTGTCGTCTAGAGCTTCGCGGATCAGTTTTTCAGCGATGCGAGGCACAGCCTCTTGAGCAGCCTCGCGAACGGCTTTGTCCGAAAGACGTTCCATCAGACGATCTACTA
>CALMPJ010000094.1 GCA_937871585.1 uncultured Acidobacteriota bacterium
ACCCGCGCGTTATCGCTTTCCTCGAAAATGAGCCTGAGGTTATCGAAACGATCGATCGAATCTATGACCTGCTAAGCTATTTACTACCGCTTTATCAACGCGAGGGCAAGTCATATCTAACTATCGGAATTGGCTGCACTGGCGGGCGGCATCGCAGCGTGATGACTACAAATGAGACTCAGCGGCGGCTCAAAGAAGCAGGATTTGATGCCGTAGCGGTACATCGCGATATCGATAAATAAGAAATGGAGAATAAAGTACGATTTGGAGGTGTCATCGTTTCTCACGGACAAGTTGCCAATGAACTGCTGTCCGCGGCAGAAACCGTTGTTGGCGAGCTCGGCAATTTGGCGGCGGTGTCGATAGGCTGGCACGACGATGTCGAAGCCGCCAAAGCCGAGATCGATGGTGCTATCAAAAGAGTATCTCGCGGCAATGGTGTGATCTTAATGACCGACATGTTCGGCGGCACCCCGACGAACATTTCGGCTATGTTTTATAAGGAGAATGAGGTCGAGATCGTGACCGGCGTGAATTTGCCGATGGTCATTCGACTAGCAACCAACACCCGCGAGATAACGCTTGACGAAGCAGCCGCAGATATTGAGGAACAGGGAAAGTCAGCGATCACACGTGCCGGCAAACTTCTCGCTCCAGCGACGATGCGTAAAGATGGTTGAACGTCAGGTCACGCTCGTCAATCGTCTCGGCCTGCATGCACGTGCGGCGGCGAAGCTCGTTCGTCTCGCATCGGAACATTCGAGTGACATCAGGCTGTATAACTCGAAGGCCGACAAATATGCCGATGCACGATCGATATTGGATCTGCTTACGCTTGGTGCGTCATTCGGTGTTACCCTTACAGTTTCGGTCGAAGGAGAAGATGAAGTTGCAGCAATTGACGCCGTCTCGCATCTGTTTGCAGACGGCTTTGGTGAACTGGAATAGAAGGCTGTTATGACAGATAGGAAAGTAGGAATTATTGGGGTACCGCTTGGCTTCGGCGCCGGACAGACAGGCAGCGAGCTTGGCGTCAATGCGATGCGACTGACGCGCTTTCGCGGTCAGAGTTTAGCAGAGCATATTCGCGGGCTTGGTATCTCGGTAACCGATCACGGTGACGTGCCGATCGTTCAGCCGGATTCTTCGGCGGATGGCGGTAATCCGAAGCACCTGGCTGAAATGCTTGCTTCGTCAGCCAACATTATTGCAAATGTCAATAACATACTCTCTGCCGGCGAAATGCCGATCATCCTCGGCGGCGACCATGCTATTGCTATTCCAACGTTTTCCGCGGTTGCGAATCACTACAAAGAGCAGGGAACAGAGATAGGACTGATCTGGTTTGATGCTCATGCTGACATCAATACACCTGAAACGTCGCCGTCGGGTAATATTCACGGAATGCCGCTGGCTACGCTTCTCGGCCAAGGCAATGCTGAACTGGTGAATTTGTGTGGATATTCGCCGAAACTTGACCTAAAGTACGTCGCCCATATCGGCGCCCGCGACATCGATCCCGGCGAACGTGCCAACATCGAACGCCTTGGTTTGCGGCAGAACTTCTTTACAATGAGCGACATCGACCGCCGCGGAATGGCGGCCTGTGTAGAAGATGCGATAAAGATAGCAGGTGCGGCTCCGGGCGGTTATGCCGTGACGTTTGACGTTGACGGAATTGACCCAAGGTTTGCTCCCGGCAGCGGCACGCTCGTACGCGGCGGTGCCACTTATCGTGAAGCTCATCTCACACTAGAGATGGTCGCCGCCCACGGTGGTATGCGTTCATTCGAGATCGTTGAGGTAAATCCGTTGCTAGATCAATCAAATATCACGGTCGAATTAGCGTGCGAACTTATATTGTCAGCCCTTGGTAAAACTATTTTATGAAATTACGTGTTGGTGTTATTTTTGGCGGGCGTTCGGGCGAACATGAAGTGTCGATCCGTTCGGCGAAGACGGTTATCGAGAGCATTGATGCTAATAAGTACGAGGTAGTTCCGTTAGCCATCATGAAGGACGGACGTTGGCTCTCGTCCGCGGAGTCTATAAGGCAGTTTCCCGAACACACTCAGAAGGTGTTTCAGGATGCCCAAGGTGAGGCCTCGGCAGCTGAGATTACTTTAGCAGGCGATACAGCTCGAAAAGGATTGACAGTTCTCGACGGCTCCGGCGACACGTTTCCGCTCGACGTTATTTTTCCCGTACTTCATGGCACTTATGGCGAAGACGGCACCATTCAGGGCCTGTTTGAAATGGCCGATCTTCCGTATGTCGGCTGCGGTGTATTGGCGAGCTCGACCGGAATGGACAAGGCGTTCATGAAGACGCTGTTTCGCGACGCAGGGCTACCGATCTGTAATTATGTTTGGTTCCTACGCGATGAATGGCAAAGGAATCAGGAAAAGACCATTCAACAAGTGTCGTCGAAGCTGGGCTATCCGTGCTTCGTCAAACCTGCGAATCTCGGTTCTTCTGTAGGTGTTTCCAAGGCAACCGACGATGCCTCGCTCGCTGCCGCTATCGCATTGGCTGCTGAGTATGACCGAAAGATAATTGTCGAAGAAGGACTAGAGATGCGGGAGATCGAATGTGCCGTGCTCGGCAATGACGATCCGATCGCAAGTTTGCCTGGCGAGTATCTTATTCGCGATGCTTCGAAGGCATTCTTGGATTACACAGAAAAGTACTCTGGAACAGGTAACAACGAATTCGTCGTGCCTTCGCCGGTTTCACAGGAGCTTTCCGACAAGATCAGGCAAATGGCGGTCACTGCGTTTAAGGCCGTTGACGGCTCTGGTCTAGCTCGTGTCGATTTTTTCCTGAGGACTGACAATGGAGCTTTGCTCGTCAACGAAATAAATACAATGCCCGGTCTGACTGACGCCTCAGGTTACCCAAAAATGTGGGCAGGCTCGGGCAAGCCGTTCACACAGGTGATCGATGAACTGATACGACTCGCCATCGAAAGGCATCAAGACAAGAAACGAAATAAGACGAGTCAGTAGATTATTTGGACTTAGCGGCGTTATAGCCCTTGCGTGTACGGATGGTTAAGTTGGGTTTAGCAACGCGAACTTCAATATTCCGCCATTTGCCATCCGTTTTTGTGTTGGTCGGCGAGTAGGTTAGCGTATACTGCTGCCCAAGCTCGCTTACGATCCTTACAAATGCATCCCGCATTGACTGACCACCCGGAGACGCAACGAATGTCCCGCCGGTCCTTTCGGCAAACTTTTTCAACGCAGCCTGATTTTGTCCGCGATTTTTCGACGGCGTTGTTGTATCCGCCATATCGACCGTATAGATATTCGCACCGACGTCAAGAGCGGCCTTGAGAGCCTTATCCATCGATCGACTGCTCATCGTGTCTTCGCCATCCGATAGAACGATGATCGCCTTACGCTTCTCCGGCCGATTTGACAGGGCCGCCGCAGCTTCGTAAACGGCGTCGTTGAGCTTCGTCATGCCCTTAGACTTTAGTTCGTATGCTTTGTCGTTGAGGCCACGAAATGATCCGAAATCACTGACAAGCGCAACCTCGGAATCAAAGTTATATACCGCGACAACGTCATCATTTCGCATACCTTCGATAAACTTGATCGCTGCCCCACGTGCAAGAGATACACGGCTTTCCATGCTTCCGGATGTGTCTACCAGGATCACTGCGGCGAACGGCGTGGACTCGGGCAGGAAGTCAAGTATCTCCTGTTGGATGCCGTCTTCGTAAACTGAGAATTGTTTGCGGATCAGATCGCTTACAGGCAGTCCTTGGCTATCGAATACCGCGGCATTGATCACCACGATCGACGAATCGACCTTTATTACGTCATCATCTTGAGCTCTTGTTTGTTGAAAGGCGAATAGTAGTAGGAATACTGCGAGGAACGTTTTGATAAAGTCTGCGATCATACAACACTCTTCTATCGCCAGAATCTAAGAAGTTTCGTGAGTTTCAGCACGGCATTCGAGCTTTGGATCGCGGCAGCAGAAATTGAGAATCGAGTGGTTTTGCGTACTTCGTTAACAAGCTTGATGGTTGATTCTCGTAGGATCTTAAATCCTGAAACTACATCGACCGGTCTTTTTTCTTCCGGTACGTCTTCAGCTTCGTCAGCGACGCCATCTTCTTCGTTCTTTTTTTCAGGATCGGCATCTTTAGCGCCTAGCTCTGAACGGATCTTGCGAACGATCTTCTCGAAGTCTTGCAGTTTTGACCTGTTTTGATCGGAAATTCCGTCGCTTGTAGTGATCGATCTTTCGAGCTCTTCTGATAATCTAAGAGCCTCCTCTGCACGCGCTAGCAGCTCGTCATGTTCCTTCTTATCATGAGCTATTCGCAACTTCTCCAGTTGCTCACAAACATTTTGCTCTCTGAGACATCGTTCGCCTTCGGCTCGTGTTCGTGGAAAACTCGAATCGGCATCCTGGCACAATACGCTAACCGTCGTGCCGCAAAACGCGATCATTAACGAAATGAACAGTAGCCGAATTACCATCGTTAGTTCTCCGTATCTTGTTCCGGATCAGGTGAGTTTCCTGTCACGGCCTCGACAAGTTTTGCTAGAAATTCATCTTCGGCAAGCCCTGAACTCGGTACGTTGCGCCATTCGGAAGTCAGTCCGGTTCCTGCACGTCCTTCGATCTTTGCGGTTACAGAGACGTTGTTCTGAATGCCATCGATAGATTGGATCTCGATGGTCAATGTGTATTGCGCCCGGCTCCAAGCCGTGTCATAAGGACTCAGAATGCCGTATCGACCGAGCTCGTTTTGTGTCACGACCGAACCCTTAATAAAAGTATAGGGCATCGTAACGATGAATCCGTCCTTGATTCGGGAACTAGCCTCATCGACTGTTATCTTCTTCTCCTGAAGAACGCCCATGATCGTTTCGACCAGAACGTCGCGTCGAGAATTCAGCCGATAAGGATTCGCAAGGCGTTCGCGAGTTTTGGTTTTGCCCTTTCCCCAATCGAACGAACGTCCGACATCCGTTGCACGCGAGGTGTTGCCTTTTGTATCCTCTTTGATCTTTTGGGTTTGAGTATCGACGCCCTTTTGCGCCGAGATAGTCATCGAGAGACAGATAGTAAAAAAAATGGAAAGAAAAGTGGCTTTCATGGCTAAGTACCAGAATAAGAATATCGCAATTCCGACGGAATTCAATACTTAAGATGATTACGATTACAACTCGGTTGTACTGTTGCTGCTAGCGAATTCCGACTCGTTGATCTGCTGCTCATAGCGAAGAGCATTCTTGAGAAACGTGTTATAGCCTGCAAAGACTGCGATCAATAACCCTCTAATGCCGTCAAGAAATCCGAACTTAAGAATGTATCCGGAAACAAACGTCGCCGGCCCTGACAGTAACAGGTGCCAAAATGTTACCTTTCGACCTTTTTGTTTCAGTTTCTCGGCACCGAGCGGGGCGTACCGTTCGTAGATCATTTGTGCGTGATGCAGAATGCCCTCGGAATTATAGTGAAGCAATTCTGATTTAAGATCCTTGATACTTCCGGACGGAACCTTGACCGACTCGTGAATTGCATCAAGGGACCAATTGCATTTTCTGCGGTCGAACAAGCGTATCTGACTGTCGGGATACCACGAACCGTGATGGATGGGTTTGCCAAGATAATGTGAGAGTCTCGGCATTCGAAAAGCGTCCGCCGTGCTGAGGTCAAGACCTGCGATCTCCGCTTCAAGCTCTTTCGAAACTACTTCGTCAGCATCGATGCTGAAAACCCAATCGTTCAAAGCGGAGTCCGTCGCAAACTGCTTCTGCTCACCAAATCCCGGCCAATCGCGCTCGATCACGCGGGCTCCAAGGCTTTCTGCGATCTGTCGTGTGTCGTCGGAACTATGCGAATCGACGACCACAACCTCATCAGCCCAAGAAACCGAGCGAATACAGTCGCCGATCTTTTCGGCCTCGTTAAATGTGATGATAACGGCAGAAATGCCCATTGGGCTATTTTTGCAGATTTAGCGGAATTCCTAAAATTCGCTACTTGATCTCAACCGGCGAATCAAGCGTTATGTTATTCACACGGAATGAAGTCGCTGTAGCACGCTGCAATTCTGCGATCGCCTTGTTGAGGTCGGTCTCAGCTCGGATCTCAGCGTTTCGAGCATTAGCAAGTGAATTCTCGCGTTGAAACAGCAGGAAGGACGTTGAACGACCGGCATCGTAGAGCTTACGCTCGCCCTCAAGTTGTGTTTCAGCACTTTCACGAGCACGACGAGCCGTTAGTACTCGTTGACGTGCCGTTTCGACGCCTTGCACTGCATTTCGAACTTCGACGATGATCGCTTGCTCCTGCGAGCGTGTCTGAGCAGCGATTCGATCCGTGGTTAGTTTTGCAGCTTCGTAATTGGCCTTGGCAGTACGATTCCTCAAAGGAAACGAGATCGTTACACCGATCGAATAATTCGGAGCATCGCTTCGAAACATATTTGCCCACGAGCGATTGAAACCGCCGATGTAATATTGAGCCGTTCCCGGAATTTCGATCAGCGGATTCAGGATCTGGCTGCCGGGAGCAAACAATGTGTTGAGCTTTGTTCGCAGGATCTCTTCATTTCCCGTGAATTGCGGAACGAAAGTCGAAGCTGTAGTTCCGGCTCCCCGGGATAATCCGTCGAGCGAAAACGACGTATTGAGATCGATCTGCGGTTTGGTCTGATTCTTGAAGTATTTGAGATCGATATTATTGATCTCCGTCGCAAGCTTTAGCCTGCGAAGTTCAAAACGATTGTCCATCGCATCCTTCATCGCTGTATCAAGATCGGCCGGATCAATGACAGTCGTTGGCTTGTCGGTCGGAACCAGCGTCGAATTCCATTCGCTCGACGTCGGATCACCGAACATTAGCTGCTTGAGAGAATTCTCAGCGATAGATACCTGCTGTGTTGCGGAAAGCAAGGCACCTTCGCGATTGGCCAGTTCAGTTTCGACCTCAGCCTTGGCTAACGGAGCTGCGGCACCGGCAGCAATACGAGCTTCGATCTGTCGAAGATTCTCCTTGGCTAAGTTCAGATTGGCGACTTGATTCTGTTGGTCACGAAGTGTGAAAACAAGGTCCCAATACGCTCTTTGAACAGCGGCGATCGTTGACGTTGCTTGAAGCCGGAAGTCTGTATCCGACTGCGCAAGCTGCTTTTTCGCGACCTTTATTGCTTGGCGTTTGCTGTCGATACCAAAATTTCGCCACAAAGGTTGAGTGTAATTGATACCTAAGCTAGATGTATAAATGGCATTACTTCCACTGCTTGAAACCGATCCTGAGCTTGCCTGTGCCTGAGCAAATGCGTTCTCTGTTCGATTATTGTTAAAGAATCCAGTGACGCTACCGCCGCCCGGCTGGATGAACTGCGACAAACTACTCGAAACTCGGAAGTCATTTGTAGCCGAATTTCCGGTAGTTTGATTGTGGGTAAGATTTGGTGAGAAGCTTACGACCGGATCGTAAATGCCCTGACGCGAACGAACCGATGTATCCGATATTTTTACATCAGTTTTCGCGATCGAGATGTCATTGTTATTCGCCAACGCGCGTTCGATAGCGTCCTTGAGTGTTATGGGGAGCGGCTGTCCGGATTGAACGCCAATGCGAGTTGTCGGATAAGTCTCTCGTCCTTTTACGACCGGCATCGTCCGTACAGTTTTGACCTCCGCAATTACGCTGGTACTGCCGAGTTCCGGTTCCTGCATGTCCGATGCAAGTGCAGGTAAGATCGAAAATACGGACAAGATAACGCAAATATATTGTGCTTTGATAAAAAGACTCATTAAATGGGTTGCTCCGAGTTGCAGAGGTTTCGTCCGCACTATTCAAATTTACTCGAAAGCCTTGTACGGTGGCAATGTATCGTTAGTTTCAACAATTTGCGTCAAGGTCTACGCAGGTCAAGCTATTGTCTTTCTTTGAAAAAGTCCAATTATTGCTATATCTTATAGCTTTATTCGGCTTCGCACTATTTTACAGGAGAACATCTATAAATGGGTATCAAAGTTGGTATTAATGGATTTGGTCGTATCGGTCGCTCGGTTGTCCGAACTTGGCTTGGCAGCGGTGACATAGATCTTGTAGCAGTCAACGATCTAACGGACACAAAAACACTTGCACATCTGCTCAAATATGATTCCGTAATGGGCAATCTCGAACACAATATCACTGCTGGTGACGGCGTGATCAATGTCGAGGGCGACAGTTTCCGCGTTTTTAGTGAGAAAGATCCGGCAGCGATCGATTGGGAGTCTGTCGGTGCTGAGGTTGTTATCGAATCGACAGGTCGTTTCACGAATGCGGAAGATGCCAAGAAGCACCTTCGCGGTGATGTCAAAAAAGTCATTATTTCGGCTCCGGCAAAAGGCGAAGATGTGACGATCGTGCTCGGCGTCAATGATGACATGTACGATCCGGCAAATCATCACGTGATCTCGAACGCCTCGTGTACAACGAACTGTCTTGCACCAGTAGCAA
The DNA here is from genome assembly GCA_937871585.1 of uncultured Acidobacteriota bacterium. GTDB lineage: Bacteria > Acidobacteriota > Blastocatellia > Pyrinomonadales > Pyrinomonadaceae > OLB17. The sequence continues at coordinate 8,488 of CALMPJ010000094.1, forward strand.
AGGTCATCCACGAGAATTTCGGTATCAAGAACGCTCTGATGAACACGATCCACAGCTATACGAATGACCAGCAGCTGCTCGATCTGCCGCACAAAGACCTTCGCCGAGCCCGTGCCGCGGCATTGTCAATGATCCCGACCTCGACCGGT
>CALMPJ010000095.1 GCA_937871585.1 uncultured Acidobacteriota bacterium
TTCATCGAAAGACATTGTCGGATTCAGGATCTCGTCCTGCAGTGCCTTTGCAGCTTGCAGCAAACCTAGCTTGCCTTTCATCGCACGCTTCATCAATTGGCCCGGAATGAGCATTCGATTGATCTCGTTCGTGCCTTCGAAGATACGATTGATGCGGCTGTCGCGATATGCTTTTTCGGCAGGATAATCGGCCGAATAGCCGTAGCCGCCGTAGATCTGGACCATTTCGTCAACGACGTAATCGAGAGCCTCCGAACATGCGACTTTGTTGATCGACGATTCGACGGCATATTCTTCGATCGATTGCAGCTTTTTGTCATTGCCGTGATCATCGCCGATCAGCGAATCGATCATGCCGACTGTGCGATAGGTGATAGATTCCGCAACCCACGTTCGGATCGCCATCTCGGCGAGTTTGTGCTTGATGGCACCAAACGACGAGATCGGCTTGTTGAACTGATGACGCTCGTTCGCGTAACGAACAGCTTCGTGAATTGCGAGCTTCGCGCCGCCAGTGACAGATGCTCCGAGTTTGAATCGTCCAACGTTTAGAACGTTAAACGCGAACTTTGCACCGTCGCCGACGTTACCGATTAGATTACCGACTGGGATCTTCGCGTCCGACAAAATAACTGCGGTTGTGGACGAAGCCTTTATGCCGAGCTTGTGCTCTTCGGCTCCCGGACGACAGTTTTCGCTGCGGGGAACTAAGAAACAAGAGAACTTATCCTTTTCGCCATCGACCTTTGCAAAGACGAGATACACGTCAGCGAAACCACCGTTCGTGATCCACATCTTCTCACCGTTCAGCGTCCAAGTCTGTCCGTCTTCGCTCAATTTGGCGACACACTTTGCACCAAGAGCATCCGAGCCCGAGCCGCTTTCTGTCAGACAGTATGCCGAAACAGCTTCGCCCGAAGTGATCTTCGGGATCCATTCTTGCTTGAGTTCCTCGCTGCCCCAATACAGTATCGGAAGCAAACCGATCGAGGTCTGAGCACCATAGGTCGAACCAAAACCACTGCCGCGACCGACCATTTCCGCGATGATGCAGCCCGACGTTTGATCGAGTGCCATGCCGCCGTATTCCTCAGGAATATTGGCTCCGAGCAAACCAAGTTCGCCCGCCTTTTGAAGCAACTGACGGCCAACCTCGTAATCGTGTGCCTCAAGAGCAGGCATGCTCGGGACGACCTCGTTGTCGATATATTCGCGACAAGTGTCGCCGATCATCTTATGCTCGTCGGTAAAATCCTCCGGTGTAAAAGTTTCAGCCGTGGTCGAATCCGCGATCAAAAACTCGCCGCCCTTTACATATTCTTTTTCCATTTGTACTTCCATATCTCGTTCTCCAAAGATCAGATCTGAACTAATTACCGCTCGAATTTCCTATAATGAATGAATGCTCATTCATTATAGATGCAGCGTGAAAGAATGTCCATCAAAAAGTAGCTTCGACGAAAGAAAATGTGAAAGTTTAGTATCATCTAGTTTCAGATGAAACGGACGGCACAAAAACGGTTATTTGCTCTAATTAAGCATAAGCCCGCTCCAACAGCGGAAATCGATTGTTTGAACTGTGGAAGCGAGGTAAATGGAGCATTCTGTACGGCCTGTGGCCAGTCAGTCACGGTCACTCGATATACCATAAAAGGCTTTGGCAACGAGATCTATGACCAATTCCGAAAGTTTGACGCGATGAAGCTTCTCCGGACGGTGATGCATCTCCTCGTACGACCAGGCCCATTTGTTCGTGAGTACTTGCACGGTATGCGAGTGGACTATCAAGGGCCGATCAAGTTCTTTTTCTACGGCTTTGTTCTTCAAGTCTCAGCGGCTTTTGCGATCCATCTCATTTTTGGGAGGGATTTGGCAGCTCTTGCCTCAGGAGCAGATCTTAAATCACAGATCGTAAGCTTTGTCGGCACTATTTTCTGGGGAGTTTGCTGGTGGATCGTCTATCGTCGATCAGGATTTAACTTTGCTGAGAATGTTGTTGCAGCGATCTACTTCACCGGTCAGACGTTCATTTATTCGATAGTACTACACGTCTTGATCGGAGCTTTCGTTGTCGATGAGGTGGTCGAAGGTAGCACTTTTGCGATCACATTCGGGGTCATATACTTGGTTTACTCGATCCATTTTACTCACGGCCTATTTCGGGAACCCGTGTGGAAGCAAATTCTAAAACAAATTCTCGCGAGTATTATCTATGTCGTCGTCTTGATGACGATCATATTTGGATTGGTCGCCACAAAGACCGAGTCGATAATCCAACCTTCAAACTCCAGCACAACGAACAAGCGCTAAAAAGCGCCGACTGACAACATAAAGTGTCCGCCGGCGCTAGCCGTTAATAACGTGCCCGTTAGATGAACGATCAATCGGTGATACTTATTTCGAGCGAATAGCGTATCGGAGTCTTGGTTCGCCGTGCATCTGCTCTCATCATTCCGACACGAACAATATACGTTCCGTTCGCCGGCAATTCGCCGGAGAACTCGCGAGTTTCAGTCGAGTCGTCAGCGATCCGTAGGCCATTTCGCATAACGCCAAGGATCGCCTTGTTGTTGCCATCGAGCAAAGCGTGGATCTGCTGGCCCATTTTTGCGGTGAAAACGTAATCGACATACGCATAACCGGCAACCGAGCCTGCATACACTGCAGAAGACGTTCCAGCCTTGAACCGCACGTTCACCTTCTTCTGTGCCGAAGCCGACGAAACCGAGAATACTCCGACCACAGCAAACAGCAGGGCGGCGATAAATAGATGTTTTTTCATGTTATCTCCTAATTTTGAGTGCATTTTAGCTTGATACCCTTCGCATCAAAACTTGCCTCTTTCTGATGTGTCCAAAAAGTCGTCCCAGTTCCTTTATATTTTGAACCACTATCGGCCATTACGCTAAACATCGAACACGATTTTCCTTTATTTTCGACCATCGCTTTCTATGTTTCTTGACATGTTCCCTGTAACTTAAAAAAGACCAATGGTCGAGCCGTTGGCCTTTGGTTGCGAATTACGTTATCGAGGTCTCGGATGCCGTGACGCGTTCGCGATCGGCAGTTGAATCTCGGTTGGCGTCAACTAAATTCTAGATCAGTTCAAATATTCCGGCTGCGCCCATGCCGCCGCCAACGCACATCGTGACCATGCCGTATTTGGCGTTGCGTCGTTTGAGCTCCTGCAACAAGGTTGCCGTAAGTTTCGCACCTGTGCAGCCGAGCGGATGTCCGAGAGCGACCGCACCGCCGTTGACGTTAACCTTCGACGGGTCCATTTCGAGGACCTTCATCACGGAAAGGCCTTGAGCAGAGAAAGCTTCGTTGAGTTCGATCACGTCGATCTGATCGAGCGTCAGGCCGGCCATCTTGAGAGCCTTCGGAATTGCGTAAACAGGGCCGATGCCCATTTCTTCGGGCAGGCAGCCTGCGGTCGCGAACGAAACGAAACGCGCCATTGGCTTGATGCCGAGCTCCGCGGCTTTAGCAGCCGACATAACGACCGAGGCCGCAGCTCCGTCGGACATTTGGGACGAGTTTCCTGCGGTTACGGTTCCTGCTGAGTGAAATACTGCACGTAATTTCGCCAAGCCTTCGAGTGAAGTGTCGGCACGCGGGCCTTCGTCCTGAGCGAAGACAGCTTCGCGTCGGCGAACACGGCCTTTTTCGTCGAACTCGTCAATCAATACATTCACCGGCACGATCTCGTCAACGAATTTGCCTTCGCTGATCGCGGCCAGTGCTTTGCGGTGAGAGTTGTACGAAAACTCGTCGGCCTGTTCGCGAGTGATCTCGTACTTTTTCGCGAGATTTTCGGCGGTCAAGCCCATGTTCAAGTAGTAATCAGGGTAGCTATCGACGATCGCTGGATTCGGCCGCACAACGTTGCCGCCCATCGGGATCATAGACATCGTCTCAAGCCCGCCCGCAACGATCGCATCAGCACCGCCCGTCATAATGCGTTCGGAAGCAAGAGCAATGGTCTGCAAACCAGACGAACAATAACGGTTCACCGTCATCGCCGAAGTCTCGACCGGCAAACCCGCCGCGATCGAAGCCGTCCTCGCGACGTTCATCCCTTGCTCGGCCTCAGGAAACGCACATCCCATGATCACATCGTCGATCAACGAGGCATCAACGCCCGCACGCGACACGGCTTCCTTGATCGCCGCGCCGGCCAGATCGTCCGGACGCGTGTTCTTCAAAGTCCCTTTCGGAGCCTTTCCAACTGCTGTTCTTACCGCTGATACTATTACTGCTTCTTTCATAAACTACCTCTTAACTCGCCCACAGCTTTTCTGCCATTATTGGCAAAAGTGATTCCATTGATCCGCTAGTTTCAGTTATCTCAAAACCATCGGCAACACACTCAAACGTTGAATCGTGAAAAGCAAAAATATAGTGGTGATGCCCCAAAAATCGCTCCGAGTTATGATACCGATGCACCGAATTCATCCTTTCGAGCTTTCGAATCCAAGACGAATCTATGA
>CALMPJ010000096.1 GCA_937871585.1 uncultured Acidobacteriota bacterium
TTCTTAGGAGCGGCCTTTTCTTCAGTTGCCTCGTCAGTCGCTTCAGCTTCCTTTTCGGCTTTGGTCTTACGTGTTCGTTTCTTCGGGGCCGGAGCTTCGTCCTCGTCAGCGATTCGCTCGAAATCGCCGCCGCTCATCTCTGTATCGGCAAGCAGTGAGCCAACAGCTGCCTCAGCGGTGCCCTCGATTTCAAATTCAGCAGCACGAACACGGTCGATGATGGCCTCTTGGATATAAGCATCCTTGAACATCTCGCCAGTATCTTCATCCTCGTCAGCGATGCGCTCAAAGCCCGAATTGTCGAACTCGATCTCGATCGGTTCGATCTCTTGAGCTGCCTCAACGGGCTCAGCACCTTTCTTCCCGCGGCCGCGACGGCTCTTCTTCGCAGGCTTCTCTTCGACCACGTCTTCAACTGTCGGAGCTTGTGTATCGTGAATGCTGCCAAGCGGTTCGGCGATCTCTTGGGCCGATTCCATCTGCTTTTCGCGTTCGACACGCGACAGCTCGATCTGCTCGTTCGCCTCGCGTTTCGCTTCCTCGGGCGACGATTTCTTGGATTTGTCGGCTACGATACGCTCGATCTCTTCTTCCTCATCGAAGAAATCGGAGACATACAGGAACGCATCGCGTTCGAGGCCGATATCGACAAATGCCGACTGCATGCCCGGCAGGACACGCATCACCTTGCCCTTGTAAACGTTTCCGACGACGCCGGAATTTTCTTCGCCGCGTTCGATATAAAACTCGGTCACGCGGCCGTTATCTAAAATTGCGATCTTCTTTTCGCGTCCGTTGACGCTGACGATCATTTCTTTTGCCATAAATAATGGGACTTCCTTTCAATGTAATTGGTCCTGCGGCACGTAAATACCGAGGTTTGAAAGGTTCAACTTGAATAGAGTTAGAATGCAAGAGCAGAGGTCGCGCTTTGTGGTTCTGTCCGTAGAACATGGGCCGTAGCCCACGCACAACGTAAATGAAACTAAAGGGAATCTGTTCTTACGACTGCCTGACTTAAGGCCGCCGCCAATTTGGGGAGCACCTTTTTCCAAATTTCGGAAAGTGCTCAAACCCGCAAAAATATCTTTCAAAACTCTCTCAACGAGAAAAACCTTTCGTCGCAGCGATCAGCAATGCTTATCGCCGCTACAAAGAGTATAGCCACATCCGCAAATCAAAGTAAACTAAAAACTTGCGAAATCATCGCGGCTTTCCTTTATCTCATTTCTCTCTCGTTTCATTTCTTTGCTTTGTTCGTAGATAACAGGACAGACATGAGAGCCATAAAAAGCCCAATCTACAAAACTCGCCAAAAAAAGTGATTGACTTGCGTGATCGCATATGGCAGACTGTATTATGTACGGCACACGCGATCAACACCGAAGAATTTCAAGTTTTTAACGGCAGGCAGTTTGGGCGAGCGATAAAGAAAGTGGCCCGAGTTACTTTGGGTGCGTTTGGTACGTTTTATCTTAATGCCCAAGCGTTCGAAGAGTTGGGGAGCCCGGCAGCCGTCGAAATGTTGTTTGACAGAGGCCGCCGTCGCATCGGGCTGCGTCCGGTTCCGCTGATGCTGAAACACGCGTTCAAGATCGTGCCGCACACGAGCGGCGGCTATCATCGCCTGTCGGCCTCAGCATTCTGCCACCATCACGGCATATTTTTCAAAGGCACGCTCCTGTTCCACGACATCCGCATCGACGAATCCAATATGATGAAACTAGACCTAGTAACCGCCACGATCGTCACGCGAGGTGCAAGGTAAACGCCGTTCGGTGAAAAATCTGTTGACAGCGTAGGCTACTGGGCGTAGAGTTCAGGTTATCGACTGAATTTTCGTTTCTTTTTACAACTAAACCAGAGGAGAACTTTCTCATGTCTTCCGACCCTCGAACCTCATTTACCAATCGCAGTTTAGTATTGGTGTGTCTGCTCGTTTTCGCGAGCGTCTCTTATACCCAAAGCCTGAACGAATTGCGTTTGAAGCCATCGGAGGCGACGGGCGGAACGAATTTTGGAGCTTGAACAAAGAAGTGTTCGATCTTGGTCTAGAAAATTTCTTTGGCTCGGGCAAGAACTCGCGTATCATTGACGCAAAGGAGGCTTTCATCTTCATTGGAAAAGAGTCAGGAGCAAGCATTACCGAGCTTTCGAAGTTTGTCGGGATCGATCAATCAAACGCCAGCCGAAGGCACGACGCGGCTCGTGCCAAGTTGCTTACCGATTCGGCATTTGCTGAAACGAAAGATCTCATCGAGCAAATCTATCGAGCCAGAATCGCATAATCGCATGTCTGACCCCTGAATTTGAAAGATTGTAATAGCGGGATTATTTTCGACAGTCAATGGTGTTAACCGAAACAACGTAGCACGGCTAGACGCGGACGGATCGACTGATACATCGTTTGATCCCGGGGCGGGCACGAATGGAGAAGTTTATTCGATAGCTTTGCAGTCTGACGGAAGAATCGTTTTGGGTGGAAGATTTGGACAGTTTGATGGCTCAGTTCGAAACAAACTTGCTCGAGTTTATTCCAATGGTCAGATCGACCCGACATTTGCCACTGATTTTTCTCCATTTTTCTATGATCAGTTAGGATTCGGCCCCAGAGTTCACACGGTCGCGTTCCGGAACAACCAACTATTTATTGGCGGGATCTTCTCGGAGATAAATGGGGTTAAGTTCGGTAGCGTCGCCAGATTTACGAATTTAGTTGCTCAGCGCGCTAGCCCGTTCGATTTCGACGGCGACAGTAAGACAGATATCGGAATCTACCGTCCGAATGGTGGTTCGGGATCGGAGTGGTGGTATCAGCGGTCTTCGAATGGGTCTGTGCTTGCTACGCAGTTTGGGGCTGCGACGGATCGGGTTGCGGCGGCGGATTATACTGGGGACGGGAAGACGGACGTGGCGTTCTGGCGGCCTGCGACAGGGTTCTGGTATGTGTTGAGGAGCGAAGATCAGACGTTCTATGCGTTCCCGTTCGGGGCGAATGGTGATGTTCCGGTTCCGGCAGATTACGATGCTGACGGTAAGGCTGATGTTGGGGTGTTCAGGCCGTCGAACAATACTTGGTACATTCAGCGTTCGAGTGACAATGGGACGACGATACAGCAGTTTGGTACCGCGGGCGATGTGCCTGTGAATGCCGATTACGACGGTGACGGCAAAGCCGATGTCGCGATCTTTCGTCCAAGCGCCGGCCAATGGTGGTTGTCCCGAAGTACGGCCGGGAACATTGCTTATCAGTTTGGTTCGCCAACAGACAAGACCGTTGTCGGCGATTACACAGGCGACGGCAAGGCAGACGTAGCGT
>CALMPJ010000097.1 GCA_937871585.1 uncultured Acidobacteriota bacterium
TGTCGTGGTCGTTCCCGTCAATTCGCAATTTTGTGTTGGCCGCGGACATTCTATAGATCATCGTCGCCATTGTCGACCATTTCATCAGCAGAAAATTGCCCGACGGCCTCACGATAACTCGACGGATCGACGGCAGATTGGCGATCGGCGAGATCTCGACGGTCAGTTTGGACATTGTTAATGCGACGACTCGCACGATGTTCCTGCAGTTCAAGGACGAAGTTCCCGACAAAATCGCCGTGCTCGACCCTCGCGACACCGAATTGGCCCTCGCCGCACAACAAACCGCCGAATTCAGCTATCGAGTACGGCCCGATTCGCGTGGGAAGTACGAATTCGGGCGAATTGCCGTAAGACATCGGTCAAAGCTCGGCTTAGTTTGGTGCCAGTCGGACATTTCCGCCGAAATGACGGCGAAAGCCTACCCAAATATGCGTCGCGCACGTGAATTAGAGCTAAAAGCCCTCGGCGCAAGGTCGTTTCTCGCGATACAGAGACGTTCGGTCAGACGCGGCGAGGGGCGTGAATTCGAATCGATGCGTGATTACGTTCGCGGCGACGAACTGCGGCACATTTCCTGGACCGCGACCGCTCGCCGCAACCGTCTGACGACGCGGCAATACCAAATTGAGCGCGATCAGACCGTCATGATCGCTCTCGACGCCGGCCGTCTGATGACCGGACGCATCGATGACGAGACAAAATTCGACACCGCACTGCACGCCAGCCTCGCCCTGATGTCAGCGTCCGCGCGTGCCGGCGATAACTGCGGCGTGCTCGTTTTTGGACGGAGAATTCTCCGTTATCTGCCGCCACGCCGCGGCATCGAGCACATAGACGCCGTTCTCGAAGCAATGCACGATGTCGAACCGGTAATGGCCGAACCATCTTACGCTCGCGCGTTTCAATTTATTGCTTCAAGCACGAAAAAACGGGCGTTCGTAGTCGTATTAACGGACGTGATCGACAAAGATAGTTCGAAAGACCTGATAAGTTCGCTCAAATTATTAAGACCGCGACACCTTCCGCTCGTCGCCACCATCGGCGACCGCGACCTGAACGCCGCCGTCAGCCGCGAACCGGCAGATCTCAAAGAAGCGTTCATCCAATCCGCCGCCGAAGAGATAATTCACGAACGCACGGCCGCTCTTCGCTTGGTCGAATCGCTCGGCGGCCTTGCACTCGACGTAACCACGCAATCACTCGCACCAAAATTACTCGAATCGTATCTGCGTGTGAAAGAACGCGGGATGTTGTAGTAGAATTCCGTCAAATGAAAAAGAAATTCGCACTGGTACTCATCAAACCGTCGCACTACGACGACGACGGTTACGTGATCCAATGGTATCGCTCGGCGATTCCCGCGAATTCGCTTGCGTGTTTATACGGACTGGCGTTGGAATGCGCCGCCGATAAGGTGCTCGGCCCCGACAACGAGATCGTTACGTACGCATTTGACGAGACGAACACTGTAATTCACATCGACAAGATGATCTCGCTCGTCCGCGACGCCGACGACGGTATGGTGATGCTCGTCGGTGTGCAATCGAATCAGTTCCCGAGGACCTTGGACATCGCAAAACCGCTTCGTGACGCCGGAATCAAGGTCGCGATCGGCGGATTCCACGTCTCGGGCACGATGGCGATGCTCGAGGAACGCGACGCTTCCGTACAGAAAGCGATCGACATGGGCGTGACCGTTTTTGCGGGCGAAGCCGAGGGCCGATTGCACAACGTGCTGATCGACGCAGCAATGAATGCCCTGCCGCCTGTGTACAATTTCATGGACGACCTCCCGAATATCGAAGGAGTCGCCACGCCGCTATTGCCCGCCGAACGCGTTCACCTGACAGCAGGCGCAACAACGAGTTTTGATGCGGGAAGAGGTTGTCCGTTCACGTGCTCATTTTGCACGATCATCAACGTTCAAGGCCGCAAATCGCGACGACGTTCGCCGGACGACATCGAATGCATTGTTCGAGCCAACGTCGAGCAAGGACTGCATTCGTTCTTTATCACTGACGACAATTTCGCCCGTAATAAGGATTGGGAAGAGATACTTGATCGTCTGATCGACCTTCGCGAGGTCGAGCAGCTTAAGATCAGTTTCATCATTCAGGTTGATACGCTCTGTCACAAGCTGCCGAACTTCGTCGATAAATGTAAGCGTGCCGGCATCAAGCGTGTGTTCATCGGACTCGAGAATGTAAACCCTGACAATCTCCTCGGAGCCAAGAAACGCCAGAACAAGATCACGGATTACCGCGCGATGCTGCTCGAATGGAAACGCGTCGGCATCGTCACCTACTGCGGCTACATTCTCGGATTTCCCGGCGACACACCCGAATCGATCATTCGTGATATCGAGGTGATCAAAGAAGAACTGCCGGTCGATCTGCTCGAGTTCTTTTACCTAACGCCTCTTCCCGGCTCCGAAGATCATAAGAACTTGCTAAACGCCGGCGTCGCGATGGACGACGACCTCAATAGGTACGATCTGAACCACGACGTAACATCGCATTCGAAAATGTCACGCGAAGAATGGCGTGATATTTATAAACGAGCTTGGGACACGTATTACACCGACGAACATATCGAAACGATCATCCGCCGTGCGATCGCTTCGGGAACGAGTCCGGGAAAGACGACATTCTTTATCGTCTGGTTCCGCGGCTGCCTTGGAATCGAAGGCATTCATCCGCTCGAAGGTGGTTTCTTGCGGCGAAAGGTTCGAAAGAATAGACGTTCAGGGTTGCCGGTCGAGAATCCTCTCGTCTTCTATCCAAAATACTGGCTCGGCTCGATCGCCAAACTTGGTCGCTGGGCTTCGCTCTACATTCACCTTCGACTGATCTACAAACGAGTGAAACGCGACCCGAATCGATTCTCATACATGGACGCCGCGCTCGAGCCCGTGACCGATCATGAGGAAGACCGCCAGATGTTCCAGACCGAAGCGGCACAGAATTATCTCGACAAGGTACATAGGAATGAACGTATGGCTCGTGGCGAGGCTGTCCAGTAAATATGTTGTAATATAATGAAATGATGGACGTTGCAACACTTGAACGAGAAGCATTGAAACTTGACGAGTTGTCGCGATTGCAATTGGTTGATTCGATCGAAAGAAGCCTCAAAAGATCGGATGGCGATGGAATCGATGATGCATTTTTTGCAGTGCTTGAACGTCGCAATCGTGAAATGGACGAAGATCCTTCGATCGGACTTTCGCACGAAGAGGTTATGAGTCATCTGCGTGCGAAGTTAAAATGAAGCGGGTGTTTTCCACACATCCCGAAGCGTTGCAGGATCTAGATGAGAGCTTACAGTTTTACCTAAGTAAAGATGTTGTGATCGCAGCCGACTTTGTTGACGCCTACGACCTAAATATCGAACTTATAAAAAGCTATCCTGAGTCGTATCCAACTGTTCGTGCGACTTACCGTCGTAAGATAATGAACCGCTTTCCGTTTTCTATTGTTTATACCTGTTCAAAAACTGAGATCCGAATTTTGGCGGTCGCACATCATAGCCGCGATCCGGAGTTCTGGATCAACCGATCATAAACCACGTGTCAAAACAGTCAAGCCTGCTAATCTACACAACTAAATACCGTCTCGGTGGCCATCAGTTTCCGGTGGTCGCGGAGACTCTCGCGGCTGAGATCCGAGCGAACGGTGGCGATGTTGTCACTCGTGCCGTTGAGAGCAAACGTGATGTCCTGCAGGCGATCGCTGAGATTCGCGATGCCGGCAAAACGATCCGTGAATTCGTCTTCGTCGGGCATTCGGGAATGTACGGGCCGATGTTTGGGACCGTTGCGATGCCCGAGCAGTTCTCGCCGTATGAGTGGGAACAGATGGACATTCCGTTTGCAGAAGATGGGTCGGCTAGATTCTACTGCTGCCGTTCGGCACGTTGGTTCGCACCTTTCTTTGCTCGTACATTTAACGTTCCGGCATACGGTTTTTTCTGGTACACGACATTTTCAAAGAGCAAGGAAAAGTATGTGTCGGTCGGTGACAGCACCGATTCGCCGATGTATACGATCGGCTGCAAAGGCCGCAAATCGCATGGCCTGGCCGCTGCGGCAAAGAAGCGTCTCGGTTTTATGCCTGCCGAAGAGATGAAACGCTTCGAGCCAAGACCGCCTGATGGCGATACATCGTACGATCACGTTGCCGAACTTTACGACGCGGCGTTCGTCGATATTCGAGTTCGTCAGGACGAATGGAAATGGCTTAACGAACATCTGCCGTCGGGCAAATTCGATCAACTCGACATCGGCTGCGGCAACGGAGCTTTGCTCCATGCCTTGAGTGATCGGACCAATTCCGGCGTCGGCGTCGACGAATCGGGCGGCATTCTCGAACGTGCACGTATCAAGAATGCTGAGAACAAGCACCTTTCTTTTACTAAGATCGACGGGCCGGTGCTGCCGTTTCCGGACGATTCCTTCGATGTAGTCACGTCGCTGATGTCGTTCCGTTATCTCGATTGGGATCCGCTGTTGGCCGAGATAAAACGCGTGATGCGGCCCGGCGGCAAATTCCTGATCATCGATATGGTCACGGTTCCGCCAAAATTCGGCGAGTATCCGCGGCTCTTGACCGACAAACTCAAGACGATGAAAAATCAGCGTGCGAACGCTACCTTCAACGCCGCTCTCAATCGTCTCGTCTCACATCCTGACTGGAAAAAGATGGTCGAGTACAATCCGATCCGCAGCGAGCACGAGATGAAATGGTATCTCGAAAGCCGCTTTCCCGGCCAGAAAATGGAGATCCTCAACATGGCATATCACTCGCGGATCGTCGCTTTTGACAGCGGCCCTGTTGAGAATGGCGTCGAGGTCAAGCTGACATATCCTTAATATATGCTGGGAATCATCGACTGGGGCATCGGCGGCGTCAGTATCTATAAAATTATCAAAGAGCAACTGCCGGATGTTCCGGTATTGTATTTTTCCGACACCGGCGTGACGCCTTACGGCAAAATGGCTCGTCGCGAATTGGCCGAAAGGCTCGATGCCGTGATCGAATTCCTCAAAGCCAACGGTGCGACTCACATCGTCATCGGCTGTAATGCCGCGAGTACGGCGATCGGCGATCTGGCTGATCACGGAATTCTGGTCAAGGGCGTGATCGAACCTGCCGTCGCGTTCACTTCTCGGCTCAAGCCAAAGCGTCTCGGGCTGATCGGCGGACGGCGGACGGTTGTTTCCGGCGTCTATCGACGTGCATTTTCAAAGAACAATATATCGATCGAACAACGAGTCGCCCAGCCTCTGTCCGGTTTGATCGAAAGTGGCGATACTTCGTCTGACAAACTCCGAAGCGAAGCAAAACGCATTCTCTCGCCGCTCCAAAACTGTTCGCACATTCTGCTTGCGTGTACGCATTATCCGGCGATCTCGAATTTACTCGCCGAGTTTGTCTCACCCAAGACCAAGCTCGTCGATCCGGCGGCCGAGATGGTCAAGATCGTATCAAAATGGCGATTTGCTGCCGGCCGCGACCGCTTTTTCACGAGCGGCGATCCTGATGCGATGAAGCTCTCGGCAAAGAATGCTTTTGGCGTTTCGATCAAGTCCGTCAAAAAGATCACACTGTAAGCTGCAAGTCGTTCGTCTGAATTTCGTTCTTAATTTCGTAGGGCAAGTGTGCCCGCTGGAGAAATTATGAAACGAATGCTAAACAGCGCAATTATTTCAGCATTGATACTAACAATGGCCACAACATCACTTTTCGCGGCCGAGCTTCCGCAGGGCAAATGGCAGCTCGACGGATACAATTTCAAACTCAAGATCGCGTACCCGATCGACAAGTCAAAAATCACGCTCAACATCAACGAAGACGGCAAGCTCGGTGGCAGATCGGGCTGCAACGTTTACGGCGGCAATTACGGTTTTGAGAACCAAGCTTTAAAGATCAGCGATGTTTTCTCGACGATGATGGCGTGTGACGAGATGACGATGCAGTTTGAGCGGACGTTTTATCAAACGCTAGCCGCAGCAACCGAATTCAGCGAAACTGACGCCAAACTAACTCTTACCGATTCAAAGACGCTCAGCTTTCTGAGATTCAAAAAGGTCGAAGAACCGCAATCGCCGCATAAATGCGAGTAACGCCGATCAAACAGCCTCGGACTCAGCGTCGGGGCTCTTTTCATTTCTGCCCGCAAGCAGAAAATACGCCAGCATTGCGATGCCACTGCCAACGCCGACTGCGACCTTGATCGGTGCCGGAATGTCGGCGGGCGAGATAAAACCTTCGATGATACCTGCGATCACAAGTATCACTGCGCAGCCGATAACGATCCTGACTGCCTCGGCACCTTTTTTCTTCAGTGCCTGTCCGCGTGTCAGATCGCCGGGGTCGATGATCGCGTAACCGATCATCATTCCGGCTCCGGCTGCCATAAATATCGCCGATAGCTCAAGTACGCCGTGCCCGACCATGAACGTCAACAAGTCGGTGGCAAATTCTGCATTACCTCGATAGCATGCTCCAACGACGCCGCCGATACTAACGCCGTTCATCGTCAGAACGTAAAGCGAACCGACGCCGAGCAATGCTCCCCACGCGAACGCCAGAAATGCTACACGTATATTATTAGTAAGTATTCCGCTGGCTCCGACCTGATTCGCGTCATTTAGCGATTGCCACCATTTGTGGCCCGCCTTTGCGGCGTCCGCCGTTTCCTCGACTCCGATCGTGATCGCAAATTCAGGATTGTTATAGCTCAGCACTCCTGAAAAAATCGACGTCGCCATAAATACGACCGTGGCGAGCAGAATGTAACGCGAACCATTTCGAACGGTTTCAGGCAAGTCGCGCGAAAAGAACTGCGTGATCAGATGGGCTCCGTTCGATTCGGCTCGGTAGATCTTTCCGTGTGCACGAATTACGAGACTGTTCAGATAATTGATCAGTTTCGGGTCGCGAGTCTCGGCACGAGCTATTGCGAGATCGGCCGCGGCTCGTCGGTATAGCTCGCCGAATTCGCGAACTTCGAGCCGCGACAGTCCTCGCAGGCTGTTGCCGCGCAGCATCCCGAGCAGGTCTTCGAGCCGTTCCCAGTTGCCTTTATTCTGTTCGAGGAAGCGGTTGATCATTGCGAAATAGAATACAGCAGTTGTACGTTGCTAATCCAAATCGGTGAATCTAAACTTAGGTTCTAAGTGTCAGACTCCGTCGCCAAATACCATGAAGAAGACGCCATTGGCAGAACGTATGATCTCAAGATCGCACGTCGACTGCTACGTTATCTGCGGCCGTATTGGAAAACGGCGGCGGCGGCATTGTTCCTTACTTTGTTGACGAACATACTGATCTCGACTCAGCCGTATTTTACGAAAATGGCGGTCGATCATTTCATCACGCCAAAAAGCACGGACGGATTGTGGCTGTTCGCGTTCGCGTTTTTCGGCGTGTTTTTGTTCAGGTTTCTGTTCTCTTACGTTCAGGAAATTCTGCTGAACACGGTCGGGCAGCGAGTGATGTTCGACATCAGGACCGAGCTTTTTACTAAACTGCAAAAGCAAGAGATCGCGTATTTCGACAACTATCCTGTTGGCCGAACAATGACGCGACTGACCGGCGACGTTGATGCTCTCAACGAGTTGTTCACCTCAGGAGTGATCGATGTGCTTGGCGATCTGGTCGTGATATTTGCGATCTTGGGAATAATGTTCTTCCTCGATTGGAAGCTCGCGCTGGTCTCGCTGATCACCGTGCCGCTGCTGTTTACGGCGACAAATTGGTTTCGCAAACATGCGAGGACAGGCTTTGACAAAGTTCGGACGCGAAACGCACGGCTCAACGCGTTCCTGCAAGAATATATTTCCGGCGCACAAACCGTGCAGCTTTTTAACGCGGAGAATAAAGCCAAGTCTCGGTTTCGAAAGATAAACAACGACTATCGTCAGGCGAACATCGAGACCATATACTACTATTCGATCTTTTATCCGATGGTCGATCTGATCGGCGCCGTTGGCATTGCCGCTGTGATCTTCTTCTTTGGTTTCGAGTATCTCGCCGGATTTTCGACCGCAGGCCAAGCCGTGACGATCGGAATTCTGGCGTCGTTCATTCAATATTCATTGCAATTGTTCCAGCCGATCCGTGATCTTTCGGACAAGTTCAACGTGCTTCAGGCGGCGATCGTGGCTTCGCATCGTATCTTTATCTTGCTCGACCGAGACATTGAGATCACGTCGCCGACTGAGCCAAAACACGAAGGCAAGGTTGTTGGACGCATCGAATTCGAGAACGTCTGGTTTGCTTATAAGGACGAAGATTGGGTACTCAAAGACGTGTCGTTCGTCGTCGAACCGGGCGAGAGCATCGCTCTTGTCGGTCATACAGGCTCGGGCAAAACTACGATCACGAATCTGATAATGCGGTTCTACGATGTCCAGAAGGGCCGTATTTTGCTGGACGGAACCGACATTCGTGAGTGGAATTTGCACGATCTGCGTTCGAACTTCGCGGTTGTTTTGCAAGACGTATTTCTCTTTCGCGGAACCGTTGCCGAGAATATCAGGCTCGGGAATTCCGAGATCGACGACAACGCAATATCGGGGGCTGCGTAAGAAGTTAGAGCGGACGATTTCATCAAGAAGCTCGACGGCGGCTACGCTGCCGAGGTTCAGGAACGCGGTGCGGGGCTTTCGGTCGGGCAAAAACAATTGATATCATTTGCAAGAGCTTTGGCATTCGATCCTTCGATCTTGATATTGGATGAAGCCACGAGTTCGATCGACACGGAGACCGAGCAGTTGATACAACAGGCCGTTACGCGAGTGATGACAGGTCGAACTTCGCTGGTCGTCGCTCATCGGCTATCGACGATTCAGGACTGTGACCGTATAATTGTGATGCATCACGGCGAGTTGCGAGAGGCTGGGACGCACTCCGAATTATTGGCAAATCGCGGCCTATATTGGCGTCTATATCGTTTGCAGTTCGCGGATGAGAAACTGCACATTTCGGAGCCCGGCATAACTAGCGAAGGCCACGTTTCGCCGGCTTGAGACCGATGAATCCTGAGACCTCACAATTTCTGAAAGACGCCGTCGCCGAGATCTATCAGCGGTGCGAGGCCGAGGCTCCGAACCTCGGTGTATCGCTCGATGACTTTGCTGGTTCGATCGAACGAACGGTTGCAAAGTATCTCGAACCTGCATCCGACACGCCCGTAACTACGGAAGAAATTCGCGAGTTTCTCAACAATCTGCAAGCCAACGATCTGTTTTTGGCTCTTGCCTGTTCGGTCGGAAACGAGCGTGCCTGGTGGGAATTTGATCAGCAGCATCGCTCGTATATGGAACGCGTCGCGCGGCATCTGGCAAAGACCGAGATCGATGCGACCGAGGTTGTCGATGCGGTCTACGTCGAGCTGTATGGTACACGAGTCGTCGATGGCGAACGTGTTTCGAAATTCGCTCTATACAGCGGTCGAGGCTCGCTGCGTGGTTGGCTGCGGACCGTGATCTGGCATTCGGTCGTCGATCAGCATCGTGCCGGACATGGCGAAGTTTCGCTCGACGAAATGACCGATAACATCGGTGAAGGTGCGGCTCATGCGAACTTTGCGATTGAAAATCCGACCGGCGAAGATGCCGCCGAAAGCGATCTAATACGTTCGCGATATCGATCGGCGACGGTCGAATCGCTTGCCGCCGCAATGTTGTCGCTCGACGCTCACGAACGGCTTTTGCTCAAGTATTATCACGTCGATGGTTTGAAGCTGCGAGAAATTTCTCGGCTGTCTGAGAACGAAAATTCACCGCTCAGAGACTGGTTCCAACGACGTTCGCAGACACGCGAAGCAAAGCCCGACGCCAAGGTGTATGAATCGACCGTAATGCGTTGGCTGGAAAAGAGTTACGCGATTATTCAGCAACGTTTTAAGGATGAATTGACGTCAAAACACGGGCTGTCGGCAAAGGAGATCGAGCTGTGTCTGGATCTCGCAACCGAAGACCTGCATTCGGGAAGTTTGTTTGGAAATTTAGGAAGTTGAAAGTTTTTTCCGTTAGTTACGCAAAAGTTACGCTGGTAACGCGTCTGTCTAACGGAGGTAATGTCAGTGATGAAAGAGTTCGAAAAGATCGCAAAAGTAAACGACAGATTTCAAGCAATCGTGGCTGAATTTCTGATCGCGGACGATTCGACCATCTCCGGCAGCCTCCAACATATTGATGACGATACGTTGACGGCTTTTACCGAAGGTTCGATGTCGCAACGCGAAGCAAAGCCCGTCGTTGCTCATCTCGCCGCCTGCGGCCATTGCCGAAATATCACGGTCGAATTGGTTCGCACCGAAATGGCGATGGCAGGCGAAGACCGCACCGAAATGGCAACGGAATCGACGCCCGCAACGATCTCGTCTGTACTGAGCGGCATTGTTTCGAGGCTATTCGAACGCAACGACGCGGCAGTTTTCGCTCACGGCGAAAAAGAAGAAGACGACGAGGAAGATAAGGCAGAGGAGAAAGACAAGAAAGAGTAAGCCGCTTATTTACAACAATTAGAAGCAGCCGCACGACATCGATCGTCGCGGCTGCTTTTTCGTTTTATCGAATCTAATCAAACTGAGCAAGCGAAATTATAGAATTTAAGTTAAGCAAAAGGTATAATCGGAGAAACTAATGTTGATCAACGCAAAGCCCTTAGAGGAAAACAGTTGTGAAATGTCGACGCCGAGCCTCACGGTCGAGCGCGTTGCCGAAGCAAATTTACCAACCGAATACGGCGATTTTCGCATCGCCGGCTATCGTTCGACGATCAGCGACGAAGAGTTCGTCGTCTTGTACAAAGGCGAACTTGACGCCGAAACGCCGACCTTAGTTCGCATTCATTCGCAGTGCCTGACGGGCGATGTGTTCGGCTCGATCAAGTGTGATTGCGGCCCGCAACTGCATCGTACGATCTCGATGATCGAAGACGCCGGACACGGTGCCATTGTTTACCAACAGCAAGAAGGCCGCGGCATCGGAATTCTGAACAAGATCCGTGCATACGCCCTACAGGACCAAGGTGCCGACACCGTCGAGGCGAACGAGCTGCTCGGCTTTGCCGTCGATGGCCGCGACTATCGCCAATGCGCCGAGATTCTTTTCGATTTGGGTCTGTGCAAAGTTCGTGTAATATCAAACAATCCGGACAAGCTAAAGGCTCTCGAGGACGCAGGCCTACGCGTGGTCGAACGCATCCCGATCGAGATCACAACAAATGAACCGGCGGCACATTACTTGCGTACTAAAAAAGAAAAACTTGGACACCTGATCAAGTAGTGGAGACGATTATGAAGTACCAGAATTGGATTTTTGCGTTTTTTATCGCGTTTTTGACCATTTCGTCCGTGCCAAAGATCTCGGCACAGACATCTAGTTTGCAGGTCGGCATCAACCGCATCGAGGGTCGAGTGGTTGGTGACGCGAATAGCGGTGTTGATGCCTATGTTGAACTTTATGACAACTACGGCACGATGATAGGCAGACAGAGAGCAACCGGCTCGGGGCGTTTTAATTTTAGAGGAATGACTGCCGGCCGCTATGTCGTCGCGGTCAAACCGTATGGCACGAACTTTCTCGAAGACTCAAGAGAGATCGAGATAAATAATCAGACCGGCCGAAGTGATACGGTCATTGTTGAATTTCGTCTCAGGCTCGACAAGCGATATCGAGATAATACGCCGGGGATCTTGGGCACCATTTACGCGCAAGAAGTGCCTGATGGTGCGAAAAAGCTGTACGATTCCGGTGTCGAAAATCTGAAGGCAGATCCGGAAAAAGCGAAGGTTGAACTAGAAGCCGCTATTAAGGCATTTCCTCAATATTTCAATGCGCTCTCAGTTTTGGGCAAATCGCTTGTCGCCGCAGGCAAATATCAGGACGGATATCCCTACCTGCTGAAGGCTCTGGACGTAAATGCTAAATGTTCCGATTGCCTGTACAGCTTGGCGATCGCATTTTACAAGTTGGACGAATTGCCTGCAGCGAACAAGGCTATCTCAGAGGCCGCAAAACAAACACCTCAAGTCAGTGCGATACACCTTGTTCAAGGCATCATCCTCAGGCTGCAGAAAGATCTGCCGGGAGCTGAAAAAGCGCTACTGCTGGCGAAATCGCTAGCAAAGACACCAAACCCAGAGATCCATTACCAACTGTCGTTTGTGTACAATCGACAAGGACGAAATACCGAAGCTGCAGACGAACTTGAGGCATATCTTAAGTACAGTGAAGACCTCAGTAAGGAAGAAAAAGAAAGCACGAAGAAGCTGATCGCAAAAATGCGCAACAAGACCTAATTCTCGCTTGCTTTTCTAAAAATCCAATATTCTGTACAACGTCCGAGCAGTTGTACGAATTTGGTCAATATCTTGCATAAATGGCGCGCCAGCCGGCTTGCTAACTCATTGATTTTCAATATTTTACGGCAATTAAGCCAAGACGCAGGTCTTGGCTTTCAAATTGCATAGTAAAGGGTAGCAGAAATACATAGAATTCTGTTCTAGTAGAGAGTTTTCTCTAATCTTCTTAAGGAGAATGATTAAATGACTAAAATGTTAAAATTGATTGTTTCGATCCTCTCCGTGTTTGCTTTGACCAGCGCTATTGCTTTTGGTCAGGGTACCACGGGTGCGATCGAGGGAACGGTCAAGGACGAAAAGGGAGCAGTTGTTCCTGGAGCGACGGTCACGCTTGCCGGTTTAAGTGCCGGTTTCAATCAGACCACGACCTCCAATGACAGCGGTTCTTTCCGTTTTGAACGCGTTCCTGGTGGTCGTTACAAAGTGACCGTCGGTGCGATCAGCGGCTTCGTCGAGAAGTCAATGGAAGTACTTGTACTTTCTGAAAAGACCTCGACTGCAGACGTTGTTATGGGTACCACGATCACTGGTATCGACGTTACTGTCGGTGCAGATCCTCTCGGCGTTGTCGTTGACTCGACCGATAGTAAAGCTAGCACGACCGTTACGGCTGAGTTGGCTGACAGACTTCCGCTCGGAACGAGCTTCACCTCGATCCTCAAGCTTTCGCCCGGAACCCGTGGCGAATCGTTGACCGGCGGCTTTACAGTTGACGGTGCTTCGAAAGCTGAGAACTCGTTCGTTCTTGACGGACAGGAAGTTACCAGCTACCGCTATGGTACGCTCGACGGCGTACAGAACGTTCCGACGGCTCTTATCAAAGAAGTCTCGGTCAAGACCGGTGGTTTTGAAGCTGAATTCGGCGGAGCAAGCGGCGGTGTTATCTCGGTTCTTACCAAATCTGGTACCAACGATATGCACGGCGAATTTGGTTCGCAGTTCACAACTTCGAAACTGCAGCCGAATCCACGTTTTGTAACTTCGAACTATGCTCCGGTAACCGGTGTCAACGGCATCTATCCGGATTATCAGCGTTTCTATGCGATCCAGGCTCCGAAAACGAACTCGCTCGCATTTGAACCGACGGCATCGTTGGGCGGACGTATCGTTAAGGATCACCTTTGGTTCTACGGTATCTATGCTCCGCAGATCTACAGCAGCCAACGCACCACGAAGTACTACAATGCATTCACTGCAGCTTCGGGTCCTGTGTTGACCCCGACTGCAGGTGCTGCATTCCAAGACGAGATCTACTCGGCTTCGGAGCGTTACGAATATGCTCAGGGCCGTCTTGACTACTCGCTCTTCAACAAGTTGAACGGTTTCTCGTCGTTCTTGTGGAATCCGCATATCGTCGACGGTATCCTTAACAGCTCGATCGTTACTGGTGGAGCAGGAACCCCAACCCAGCAGGGCTATACCCAGACTGGTCCTTCGCTCTACAACTTGAAGGGCGGACGTGAGAATGCAAATCTCTTCACGACTCAAGCAACCTACTTGCTGCTTAACAATTTGGCAATTACGGGACGTTATGGCCGTGGTTTCCAAAACAGCAAGCCGTCGGCATATGCCGCATTCTTTGATACCAACTTCCGCTGCCGTGGCAGCTCGTCGTCGGTATTCTACACCAGCGGCGCTACCCAGTGCCCATCCGGCTTCAATACATCGAACACCGGTAATGGTGGAGTTCAGTACGAAGTTTCGAAGCGTTCAACCTTCAACATCGATGCTCAGTTCCTCTTTAATGCTGGCGGAAGCCACATCCTTAAGGGCGGATATGAGCGTGCGAAGCTTTTCGCATCTGTTAAGGGATCGACTGCGACCGTTAACACTAACGGTCGCGTGACCTTGAACTACAACTCGAATCCAAACACCGCAACCGGTGGCCTCGTAACCTGTAACTACATCGTTGTTAACCCGAATCCGACCGACTGTATCGGTTGGGGCGAACTCGTTCGCTACGGTGAAAGCGGTGCTGCAAGCAACTTGGCTCAGGCACTTTACATTCAAGACAAATGGACGATCTCGCGATTGACCCTTAATCTTGGTGTTCGTGCTGAAAGCGAAAACCTTCCTGCATTCAACACTGGTGCAGGCAGCCAAGCTATTCCTATCCAGATCGGATGGGGCAAAAAGATCACGCCGCGTCTCGGCGCGTCGTATGACATCTTTGGCAAAGGCAAGAGCCGTATCTATGGTAGCTATGGTGACTTCAGCGATCGCATGAAGTTCGAACTGCCGATCGGTTCGTTTGGTGGTGCACTCTATCAGGTTGACTACTTCCCGATCCGTGCAGCAAACGTTGCGTACAGCTATTACACTGTACCTCGCATCCTTGGCAACTGGAATCCGAACGCTATCGGCGGCGGTAACCCATCGACCCAAGGTGGTTTGAGCCAGTATCAGGTTGACTACCGTATTCCGTCGAACCTTCCGCCTAGCGTTTATCAACAGCTGGTTGGTGAGCCGTTCATCGGTGTCGATCCTGACCTCAAGCCTTTCCGTCAGCGTGAGATCACAGTCGGTTTTGAAACCGAACTGATGGGACCATTCGTTCTTAACTCGCGCTTCACGCAGAAGAAACTTATCAATGGTGTCGAAGATATCGGCTACATCGATAACGGATTCAACGAATACTACACGATCGGTAACCCGGGACAGGGCGTTGCTCTCGAGCAGCGTGTTCGCCTCGGTTACAGCAAGCATGCTAAGGCTCGTCGTGACTACAACGCGTTTGAGATCGGTCTTACCAAGCGTTTCTCGAGCAACTACTACTTCAACGTCAACTATACCTATAGCCGCTTGAAGGGTAACTACTCGGGTCTTGCATCATCGGATTACTTCGATGGTGGTTCGCTTGATGGCTCGTCCGCTACACGTTCGTCGCCGGGCGTTAACCGTTTCTTTGACTGGGCCATCAACGGCTTCACCGCTCAGGGAACGGAAGACTATGGCTACTTGCCAACTGACCGTCCGCACGTCTTTAAGGCATACGGTGGTTACAACTTTGATTGGTGGGGCAGCAAGTCGAACTCGACCGAATTCACCTTCTTCACGACTGCACAGAGCGGTTCACCGCAGACGACAGCCGTTGAGATCGTCCAGACGTTCATCGTTTGGAAAGAACGTGGTGATCTGGGTCGTACGCCTTGGTTGACATCGACCGACCTTGGACTTACACACACGTACAAATTTGGACGTGACAGCAAGTACAAGATCATGTTCGACATCACTGCACTCAATGCATTTAACGAAAATAACGTTACTGCTTTGAATCCGTCACGCTGGTTCGACTTCATCGTCGACGCAGGAGACATTACCGCTCCTGCAGTTCCAGGTGCTCCGGCTAACTTCGCACAGAACGTTGCTCTTCAGAATGCGATCCTTAATGGAACCGCTTTCTCGCAGATCAATGCTGCTCTCGAAAGGCCGCTTAACATGAACAAATCGTACGGTACGCCCAGCTCATACCAGGCTGCTCGTAACATCCGTTTCGGATTCCGTTTTGTTTTCTAAACTTAGCCTTTCGAGGCAATTTTGGGGGCCGTCCTTTTGGGCGGCCTCTTTTTTTGTGCCCTTTTCGGTTAAACTGATA
Source organism: uncultured Acidobacteriota bacterium (assembly GCA_937871585.1). Classification (GTDB taxonomy): domain Bacteria; phylum Acidobacteriota; class Blastocatellia; order Pyrinomonadales; family Pyrinomonadaceae; genus OLB17. Next base: position 15,977 of record CALMPJ010000097.1, read on the forward strand.
TTTCGCAATGGCAAGAAATTACCGCGACGCGGTTCACAATATCATTCGCATCGAGACCGACACGCCGGACGGGCGGCTTTTGGTCGATCTTATCGATACGCCCGAATTTCAGCGTCTTAGGCGGATACGACAGCTTGGCCTCGCGTTCTTCGCGTATCAGGGTGCCGAGCATTCGCGCTTCACTCACTCGCTCGGAGCATTAAATCTTGCGACTAGATTGCTCGACCGTCTTCGTGGGAAGTACGAGATCAGTGGCGAAGACCGAACGGCAGTTCGAGTGGCAGCGTTGCTGCACGACGTTGGGCACGGGCCATTCTCGCATGTGATCGAATCGATCTTAGGATTTCATCACGAGCAGTTCTCGATCGAGGCGATCACGAACGGAAGCACAGCCATCGGAAAGCTGCTCACTGCTCATTCCGACACCCTGGCCGACGACGTCGCGGCGATCATTCGCGGCGACTTTAGGCGACGCTCGTTGGCACAGCTCGTTTCGTCGCAGCTCGATGTCGACAGAATGGACTATTTGCTTCGCGACAGCTTGATGACAGGTGCGAAGTATGGCATCTACGACCTCGAATGGATAATCAAATCTGTCGAGATCAACGAAGCGGACGACCATCTTTACGTCTCGGCTCCCGGCATTTTCGCGGTCGAAGACTACCTGCAAGCTCGCTACTATATGTTTCGGCAGGTCTATTTCCACCGAACTCTCCGCAGTGCCGAGGCCGTTCTCAAGTCTCTTCTAAGACGAGCGATCGAACTTAACGCAAACGGAGGCGACGTTTGGCATCGCGAAGGCACCGCGTTCGCAAAGGTCTTGCGAAGCGAACCGCTCGGACTCACCGAACATCTATCGCTCGACGACGCTGATTTCTTGTTCTATATAAAAGAGTGGCGAAACTCCACCGATGCGATACTTGCGGATCTATCTTCGCGGTTTCTCGACCGACGATTGTTTAAAGCGTTCGACCTTGATATGCCGCTTGAGCTGCGTGCAGAATTTATCGGCCAGGTGCGAGACGCAGTTGCCGCAAATGGCCTAGATCCAGAATATTATGTCATCGAAGACGCAATGAATGACGCTAACAATTATTTCTACACGCGAGACAAAGGCAAGCAAAAGGATCTGATCTACGTCGAGCATGGATTTTCGCGTCCGGCGATTCGCGAGATATCTGAGGTCAGTGCTGCTGTTCGCGGTTTGCAGGAAGGTTATTCGCTGCACCGCCTGTGTTTCCCGGCTGAACTAAAAGATGAGATCGGCAAGCTTTACCGTAGTATTTAGCGTCGCGATCGCCGCCATCTTGAGTTCTTCGGTGGCGGCTCAGCGGCTGGCGTTTGCTTGGGAGAAAAACTCCGTGAGCGACCGTTTTGTTTCTGCATTGACGCTTGCCGAACATTCGCCGCTGAAACTCGTCGATAAAGATCTAAGCCAAACTGCGATCAAGTCGGTAATTGGAGAAAAGCTATCCAATTTGACCGCTGACCAAGGCGTGCTCGCCGCGAGTGTCGCGGCAACAGAATTTGTGGTGTTTCTACGTGCCGAAGCATTGCGTCGAAACTCGTTCGAACTTGGCGATCACTACGAAGCGTGGGCCGCGATCTATTTGATCAACGGCCGCGACGGTTCACTGGTCGCGCATCGCCTCGTAAGCGGCAAAGGCAAGACCGAGAAAGAAGCGATCGAAAAATTAGAGTCGCAGGCCGCTCAGACGATGAGATCGATCTCTGCCGCAGCCTTAAAAGAAAAGGCTGCGATGCCTGATAAATCGGAAGTTATCGCGACGGTTCCCGTCGCGGGATCGCCGGCGGCAGTTGGGTTTGTCGCACCGATCCCTTTCAAACGCATTAAGCCGGAATACACTCAAACGGCGTATCTCTACAGCGTCACTGCCACGGTCGAGATCGAGATCGATCTTGATGAGGGCGGCAAGATATCGAGAACTCGGATAGTTCGCTGGGCCGGTTTTGGGCTTGATGAGTCGGTCGACAAGGCTGTTCGCGAGATGCAGTGGCGCCCGGCCTATTTTGGCAAGACAGCACGCCCGATACGTTTTGTGGCACAATATAATTTTCGAAAACCTCAATAAATGCGTACATTGCGTGCCAGTTTTAGATTTACTCGATTCTTTGTCGGAACCCTCGCGATCTGGGGCTGGTGGTTGATACTGAATCCATTAAAAAGCAATAAGATAGCTTGGAGACAGCTTACATTTGGACGTTGGACCAAGAGTTTTGTCAGGCTGTCGAAAATGCACATCGAGGTTAGCGGTACACCGCCGACGGCTCCTTTCTTTCTGGTGACAAATCACCTGAGTTACACCGATATCGCGGCGATCAGAGCGGTTGTTCGGTGCGTTTTCGTTGCCAAGGCCGAGATCGAATCGTGGCCGCTCGCGGGCCGGATCGTTCGAGATATGGGAACGATATTTATCGACCGGCAGAATCGGCGTGACATTCCGCGGGCCGGTGAGTTGATCATCGAGCGACTCGAAGCCGGTGAAGGTGTCGTCGTATTTCCCGAAGGCACGAGCACCAAGGGCGAAGAGGTGCTCCCGTTCAATTCGTCATTTCTCGAGTTTGCCGCAGCGAAGAACATTCCTGTTTCGTACGCCTCGCTCAGCTATCGGACGCCGGCGACCGAACTCGAAGCAAATCTCGCGGTTTGCTGGTGGGAAGACATTGGCTTCTTCCCGCATATGTGGCGGCTGTTTCATCAGCGTGAATATACGGCGATCATCAATTTTGGCGACGAGCCTATCTCGGCACCTGATCGCAAGGCTTTGGCACGCGAGTTACGCGATCGCGTTGACGAACTATTTGAGCCCGTGCCGTAAACTTTCGGCGATAGCAAGCGTAGAATATTGAGCAATATCTCTGGAGACAATTTATGACAAGACGAACCTTTAATGCCGTCATAGCGGCAATTCTGTCAGTTTCGATGTATTCGACAGCGGTCGCTCAAAGCAGCGGCTTTGACGTGTCGCGTATGGACACTTCGGTCGAGGCATGCACCGATTTCTTTCAGTATTCGAACGGAACCTGGCTAAAGAATACTCAAATACCACCAACCGAATCTCGTTGGGGAACATTCGATATTCTCCGCGATTCGAACAGCGCATTGCTGCGCGAGATACTCGAAACTGCCGCGAAGACGAAGGCCGCGAAAGGCAGCAACGCCCAGATGATCGGCGACTATTATGCCGCCTGTATGGACGAGGCCGCGATCGAGAAAGTCGGCTTGAAACCGCTAAAGCCGTACCTCGCAAAGATCGACAAGGTCAAGACTTCGGCTGACGTTGTAAAGCTGATCGCCGAGATGCACAATTCAGGAATTCCGGCACTGTTCGGGTTCGGTGCCGGCCCTGATCTCAAGGATTCGAACGTGGTCATTATTAACGCCGGCCAAGGCGGACTGACGATGCCAGGCCGCGACTATTACACAAAGGACGATGCAAAATCTCTCGAGACCAAAGCCAAGTTTGTCGAGTATGTGACCAATATGTTCAAGCTGCTGGGCGACACGCCCGACGCAGCGGCGGCTCATTCGGCGAAGGTCATGGAGATGCAAACGCGGCTTGCGAAGGCTTCGCTGACTACGCCCGAGTTGCGCAATCCGGACCTCCGTTACAACAAGATCACACTAGCTGCGGCTCAAGAGCTGACGCCAAATATAAATTGGACGACGTATTTTGCAGCGCGCGGTGTAACGCCGGAAGCTACGCTCAATTTTGGCCAACCGAACTTTTTCAAAGAAGCCGACGCGATGATCTCGAACGTGTCGATCGATGACTGGAAGGTCTACCTTCGCTGGATGGCGGTGAACTCAGCGGCTCCGATGCTGCCTAAAGCATTCGCTGACGAGAATTTCAACTTTTTCGGAAAGCACCTTAGCGGGCAAAAGGAACGCCAGCCGCGTTGGAAAACCTGCGTGCAGAACGTTGACGGGGCTCTCGGCGAGGCTCTCGGAATGGAATACGCTGCCCGCGTTTTCAAACCTGAGGCAAAAGCCCGCATGAACGAGTTGATCGACAATCTGATGGTCTCGATGAAAGACCGCATCGACGGCTTGGCGTGGATGGGCAGCGAAACAAAGAAACAGGCTCAGGCTAAGCTCTCGTCATTCAAACGAAAGATCGGCTATCCCGACAAACTTCGCGGCTACGCCGGCATGATGGTCGACCGTAAGTCATACGCGGGCAATGTTTTACAAGCGAATCGGTTTCAGATCAACCGCAATTTCCTTGACCTCGGCAAACCTCGCGACAAGAACCGTATGGGAATGACACCGCCGACTGTCAACGCATCTTACAGTCCGCAGAATAACGACATTACGTTCCCTGCGGGCATCTTGCAGCCGCCGTTCTTCAATTTCAACGCCGACGACGCCATCAATTACGGTGCGATCGGCGGTGTGATCGGCCACGAGATCACGCACGGATTTGACGATCAGGGCTCACGTTTCGACGCCGACGGAAACCTGAAAATGTGGTGGACCGCAGACGATCGCAAAGCGTTCGAAGAACGGGCCGATTGCGTGGTCAAGCAGTTTGGCGAATACGAGGTTCAGCCGAACCTGTTCATCAATGGACGTCTGACATTGGGCGAGAACATCGGTGATTTTGCCGGACTTACCGTTTCGTACTACGCCTTTAAGAAGTCACTCGAAGGCAAGCCGCGTCCGGCAAGTATCGACGGATTCACGCCTGAACAGCGTTTCTTCCTCGGCTGGGCCCAGGTTTGGGCAGGCAAATATTCGCCTGAGGCTGAACGTTTGCAAGTAGCAACCAACACTCACTCGCTGCCACGCTGGCGTGTGAACGGTCCGCTGTCGAACATGCCGGAATTCGCCGAGGCATTCGCATGCAAGGCTCCGGCGAAAATGGTCCGCACAAAACCATGTGAGATCTGGTAATAGATCGTGAATAAAGGAAAGGCCGCGAGCAACCAACTCGCGGCCTTTTTGTTTACAGGCACGAGACGCCTACTTTCGTCGCGTCAGGGCGTTCGACACCATATCGTCCGCCATTTCCCATCGACGTTGCATCTCGGCATCAATATTTGGATTCTCGGCAACGATCTGATCGGTTGGCAAGCCCCAAGTGATATAGGAAATTCCGCCGTCCGAGCTTCGCAAGGTTTCCCACACAAAGTTGGTTCCATTTGACCGTTTAGCAGTGAAATCCGTCTTGCCGTCACCGTCATAATCGCCGAAGACAGCGACTGACGCTGGCGCAGTGGTCGTTCCCCACGTTGCAACGCCATAGCCACCATCAGAGCTTCGAAGATAGTGGAACTGCCGCTGAGCTGAAACCGTGCGATTGATGAGAAGGTCTTGCTTACCATCCCCGTCAATATCGAATGGTGCGAAGAAGAAAAATGCATCGGTCGAGGCTCCGAAAATGGTGCGCGATTCGGTGCCATTAGAACTCCTTAGCGTATACCAAACTCGATTGCCGCCTTCAACGCGAACTGCAGTAAGATCCGACTTCCCGTCTCCGTCAAAATCTCCGGAGACACCAAAATCAGGCGTCGCTGCTCCGGAGGCTCCCCAGCGGATTGCCGGTCTTGCTCCATCCGTACTTCGAATTATCCACCAAGTACCGGTTGAACGTCTGTATACAGCTACGTCCCAGATTCCGTCGCCATCATAGTCAGCAGGAACCAACTGGTCGACAGTACCGGGAGCCGCAGTAAAATCTCCCCAATCGACGGAACGTATCGTATTTGTCGACGATTGAAGAATATTCCAATTCGCGATATTGCCAACGCCAAGTTTGATCAAAGTAAGGTCAGCTATTCCGTCGCTATCAAAATCACCGAGGTTATTGAGCCAGTTATCGCTCGCACCTGTTCCGTGAGATTGGATGGTAAATCCGCCATTACTTCGATTGGTCCAAAACTCATTGGTCGATTGCCTAAACGCAACCGCATCCGTTCGTCCATCGCCATCGCCATCGAAAACAAGATTTGCTTGTTTGATCTGCCCTCGGATCTCGCCGCCCGGAAAACCAGTCGTGTGCAGGTTTGAATAATGCCTATGAGCCCGCATATCAGCAACGTTTTGAGCCGTCACATTGAATGGCCCGGCATTGAAGCTGCCGGACGTGCTGCCCGTTGGTGGTGCATAGTTGAACAGCACACCTGAATTGACACCGATCGCCGACGCGCCGTGAGTGTGGCCCGCAGTTAAATTCGTCCCGAGGCCCGAATAGGTGCAAGATACTGAAACCTGCGTTTCGGCGGCATTGAGGACGATCTTACAGGTTCCCTTTGCCGTGGAGGCATTTGCCGGCACCTCTTGGGCACCGGTAAGACTTGCAACAAATACCTGCTGCGCTGAAATCGCAAATGTGCTGATCAAAATGACGCTAAGTAGCATCAGTGTTTTTCTCATTAGTTCCCTCCGATCTGACCTGAATTAGAATGTTCCAATCTTAACACAGAACATCACGACTTAAAGAGATGGCTCGTAATAATGACCGTATTTGCCGTGATCGGCGAACAAAAAAGGCCGCGAACAAAATGCTCGCGACCTGTAAGATCAGCAAAATGCCGACAACCTTATATTTCGTCGTCCTCAGGCATTTCCATTTTCATTGCTTCGTCGATGTCGAAAAGTTCGTCCGAATCAGCGTCTTCGTCAATGTCCACGTCCTCGCCTTCGAAATCGTCGTCAGCGTCTACGCCCGGAATGTCCATCATCGGCGGCAGTTCGAGGCCGCCGCGGATGTCGGCTAATTCATCGAACTCGTCCTCCTGCTTCATATCGGCAGTCGCATCGTGATCGATCTCGACATTTCGATAGTGCTTCATACCGGTTCCCGCCGGAATGAGGCGTCCCATGATGACGTTCTCCTTGAGGCCGCGAAGGTAATCGACGCGTCCTGAGATCGCAGCTTCGGTGAGCACGCGAGTCGTTTCCTGGAACGACGCTGCCGAGATGAACGAATCGGTCGAGAGCGACGCTTTCGTAATACCGAGCAGCAACGGTTCGCCGACTGCGGGCGAGCCGCCTTCTTCCGAAACGCGACGGTTCTCGTCATCATAACGGAAACGATCGACCTGTTCCTCGAGCAGGAATTCGGTGTCGCCGACTTCCTTGATCTTGACCCAACGCAGCATCTGACGAACGATCACCTCAATGTGTTTGTCATTGATGTTCACGCCTTGTAGACGATAGACCTCTTGGATCTCGTTCACGAGGTAATTCTGCAACGCTCCGGTTCCGAGAACACGCAAGATATCGTGCGGATTGAGAGGGCCGTCCATGAGCGGTTCACCGGCTCGGACACGATCGCCTTCCTGCACGTTGATGTGCGTACCACGCGGGATGTCGTATTCCTTTTCGGTTCCGTCGTCGCCGCGAACGATCAGCTTACGCTTACCCTTAGCGATCGGGCCGAACTCAACCTGACCGTCGATCTCGGACATAACGGCAGTTTCGCCCGGACGTCGTGCTTCGAAAAGCTCGACGACACGAGGCAGACCGCCGACGATGTCTTTCGTCTTAGTGGTTTCACGCGGAATTTTCGCGATGATATCACCGGCACGAACTTCGTCGCCGTCTTCGACGTGAAGGTTCGCACGGATCGGCATCTGATACGTTTTCAGCACCTTGTTGTTACCGCCACGGATCTCAAGACGCGGCTGATTCTTTTCATCCGAATCTTTGACCACGAGACGTTTCTGTCCCGTAACCTTGTCGATCTCTTCTTCAACGGTCTTGCCTTCCTTGAGGTCCTGATACTTGATCGTACCGTCAACCTCGGAAAGAATTGCAAACGTGAACGGATCCCATGTTACTAGAACGTCGTCCTCTTTGACCTTTTGGCCATCCTTGACGTGGATCTGAGCACCATAAACGACCGTATAACGAGCGACTTCGCGGCCACGATCATCGAGAAGAGCAAGCTCTGACTGACGACGCAAGGAAACGAATTCGCCGGCACGGTTCTTAATGACCTTCATATCGTCGCCGAGATATTTTACGGTTCCGTCAACGGCGGCGAGATGCTTGGTTTCCTGTTCGAGACGTGCCGTACCACCGACGTGGAACGTACGCATCGTGAGCTGAGTTCCCGGCTCACCGATCGATTGGGCAGCGATAACGCCGACAGCCTCACCGATCTCGACCGTGTTTCCGGTTGCGAGGTTACGGCCGTAGCATTTGACGCAGATGCCGCGTCGCGATTCGCAGGTCAGAGCCGAACGAATGCGAACTTTCTGCAAGCCCGATAGCTGAACTGCACCGCCGAGGTCTTCGTCGATCTCAGTATTCGCCGTAACGATCACCGTGCCTTCGACAGGATCGATGATGTCGTCGAGCGAAGTACAACCAACGATGCGGTCACGAAGCGATTCGACCTCTTCACCATTTCGAATGATGGCTTCGGCCCAGAC
>CALMPJ010000098.1 GCA_937871585.1 uncultured Acidobacteriota bacterium
CCCACGGCGAAATATCCGGGTCCGGCCGGCCGCAGCGTTCGATAAACTCGCCCCACGGCTGCCATTGATACGTCTCGACCTCGTCCTTGTTCGGCGATGGTTGTTTGTCAGTATATCCAACAAAGACAGGGCAGATCTCATTCTCAACGATTCCGTCAAGCTCGGCTCGGTACTGAAAATCCGGGAGTACGCATTCAAGCTTGATTCCCGTCAGTCCAAGCTCATACTTCAACCTTCGCTTGGCACCATCGATCGGCCGCTCATGCAGCATCTGATGCCCGCAGCAAGAATTCGACCAAACGCCCGGCCAAGTTTGTTTCGAAAAGGCTCGTTGCTGCAATAGAACGTCACCCGCTGAATTAAAGATGAATATAGAGAACGCTAAATGAAGCGGCGTACTGCTCGTGTGAACTTCGGACTTTGGGGTTGTAGAGATCGGTTTGCCCGTGTCATCGCAGAGTACCAGCATTTCGTCGAACTTGTATCTTCGTTTATACCCAAACTCGATAAGAAAGGCGATAAAGAAGCCTGAAAGGTAGACGATCAATAAACTTCCGCTCCAATATGCAATGAACGTCCAAAACCAAAGGATCAACGCTGCGCTCACGGCGATAGTTGTTGGAACCGGCAGTATTGGCTTGCGGATCCATTGAAAAAGTTCGATCACTATCGAACCAACCGCCGCCGTCATCAGCCAGCCGCCAAAATTCGACCACGGCACGTCGTACCACCAGCCGCCGCCTTCGTATTGCCAAAAACCAAGCCGTACGGCTCCAGGATCAAGCACCAGATCGAAGGCCGTCGCAATGACGGCAGAAAAAACCACTGTAATAGCTGAGAGCTGATAGCTGTTAGCTAATAGCTTTTCCTTAACCAAATTCGCAGCTATCGCATACGCCCCAAGCATCAACGGCGTCCAAGCTAGAAAAACGGTCCACGGCGTCACTCCGAACAGTTTGAAACCGAGCAGTTCGGAATAACCGAAATGGCCATACGGAAATCCGGTAAAGATCGCCAGCGTTTCGATACAAATGGCATACACGCCGAGAATTCCCCAAAGTCCGATTGCATCGTACCAACCGAGCCATCGCCGCGTGACCCAAATCGCCGGTATCGCAAATAAAACTACGTTCAGCCCCGACAGCCAATGCGACCAAGGCGGAAGCGGGACGTTTACCATGAAGTACGCACCGATCGCGAGAAAGGCCAACAAAGCTATTGTTATGAGACGTTTAGCTGTCATTAACGCTATAATCCAACTATGCCCGACTTGGCGTTCATATTAAAGGTCAGCCGCCCGCGATTTTGGATCTACCTACTCGGGCCTTATCTTGTTGGGCTTGTCGCGGCGATTTCGACTCGCGATGAACTGCTAACTTGGCATTACGCCGTGTTCGCTGTCTATTTTACGTTGCCCGCGAATCTGCTCGTTTACGGCGTCAACGACATTTGCGACTACGAGACCGACAAACTCAATCCCAAAAAAGCTAATTACGAAGCTCTGGTCACGCCGGAACGACGAAAAACGATACTACTTGCAATACTGTTACTAAATTTACCCTTTGTCGCCGGCTTGATCTACGTTCCGCTTGTCGCGATAAACTCGCTCGTCGCGTTCCTGTTGCTTTCGATCTTCTACTCTGCTTGGCCGATCAGAGCGAAAGCAAAACCGTTACTCGATTCGGCGTTCAATGTCCTCTACATAATGCCGGGCTTCTTCGCTAATGCGATGATCTCCGGCGAATTGCCACCGTGGCAGGCGGTCGTCGCCGGCGGTCTGTGGACCGCGGCTATGCATGCATATTCAGCGGTTCCGGACATCGAAGTTGACCGCGAAGCTGGACTAAATACAATAGCAACAGTTTTAGGCGCAAACCTCACGGTCGCTCTTTGCGCGTTGCTCTATCTAGCGTCCGCATTTCTCGCCGCCGAGTTTCTCGGATTTATTGCCGTTCCTCTCGGATTTGCTTATCTCCTTCTAATGCTGGCGTCGTTTTGGTCTATCCGAAACGGCCGAATCTTCAAACTTTACCGAGCGTTTCCGTTGATCAATATGTCGGCAGGCTTCCTGATATTCTGGAGCATCGCATCCTCAAAGCTCCTGTAATGGTCCCGCAGACGTGATGTTGTGAACACGCTTGTATGCGAGCTCAGCCGAGATCAAACAGATCTGCGTGCCAATTCCGGGGTTCGTTCCGGCACCCGCGAAATACAAGCCTTTCACTTTTTTCGAGAAATTTTTGGGTCGAAATATCGCCGTTTGCATCAGCGTATGAGCGAGCCCAAGAGCCGAACCTTTGAATGCGTTGTAGTCGGTCGCGAAATTCTCGACCGTGTAGATCCGCCTATACAATAACTTTTCGCGAAGCCCTAACATGCCCATCTCGCTCTCCATGAGCGACAACACTTGATCGGCGTAAGCGTCTTTATCTGCTTCAGTTATCGCGAGACCCGAAGCAATTGGAACGAGCACAAAAAGGTTCTCCTTGCCGTTCGGAGCAACTTCACTGTCGGTAACGCTCGGAGCACAGACATATAGCGAAGGCTCTTGCGGCAGATTCGGATTCTTGTAAATATCGTCAAAATTCTTTCGCCAGTCTTCACTGAACAATAGATTGTGATGTACCAACGACGGCAGCTTTTCCGAGACGCCGAGATACATAATGAACGCCGACGGCGCCATCACGCGTTTATTCCAATATCGGTCGCTGAATATGCGATACTTTGGTGCAAGCAACTTCGATTCGGTGTGTTGCATGTCGGCGTTTGAGATGACAATATCGGCATCGACCACCTCGCCGCTTTCCATTCGCACGCCCTTTACAGCACCATTCTCGACCAAGATCTCGTCGACCGGCGACGAAGTCCGGAGCTTTGCACCATTCTTCTCAGCCATTTTGGCTAGAGCTTTGATAAGTTCGTAGAATCCGCCGCGAGGATAGAAAACGCCCTGATTGAAATCCATGTGCGACATCAGGTTGTACAACGCCGGAGCCTCGTACGGCGACGTGCCGAGGAAAACCATTGTGTATTCCATCACCTGCCGCAGCTTTTGCGACTGAAAGAACCGGGACACGAATGTGTGCATTTTCGAGAACACCGATAGCTTTTGCCCTTCGGTCGCAACGCGTTTGTTCAGGAAATCCCAAATGTGATCGTAGTTCTTGAACATGAAGTGCTGCGTCGCAACTTCATATTGATACTCACTCTGAGCCAGATATTTGCGAAGATTATCGCCCGCTCCCGGCTCGATCGAGTCAAAAGTAGCCGCGTCTCGGTCGATGTCAGAGTGAATATCAAGGCTCGTCGAATCAGATCGAAAGAAAATGCGGTACGAAGGGTCGAGTTTGATCAGATCGAGGTGATCTTCGACACGCTCGCCCATTAGGTTGAAAAAATGTTCAAAAATGTCCGGAGCCAGATACCACGAAGGCCCCATGTCGAATCGAAATCCCTCGGCCTCAAAAATATTGGCACGCCCGCCGAGATGGTCGTTCTTTTCGACCAGAGTGACGTCGTAACCCTTACGCGCAAAAAGACCGGCGGCCCCAAGACCGCCGATACCACCGCCGATGACGATAACTTTTCTACTCATAGACGCCGACCAACGCCTTTGCAGAGAGCCACAATTTCTGCTTGAAATTCGTTCGGACGCGACCGCGATAGACGTTGTAGTTTGCCCGTTCGATCTCGTTCAAGATCGCTTTGTAGAGCACGTAAGATATTCTCACGGCGAGGCGTCCACGCCAATTTAGCATCGGAATGCCGGGCAATGCTTCGCGATAAACTTCGCGATTTCGCTCTATCTGAAAGTTCATAAAATCGACAAACCGCTCGTCCATCGTGAATGAAGCAATGTCGTCTTCGCCAAGACCAAATCGCCGCAACTCATTCAGCGGCATATAGATACGGCCAAGTTCTTCGTAGTCTTCGCGAATGTCGCGCAAGAAATTAGTCAGCTGAAACGCATAACCGAGTTTTATCGCGTGCGGAAACGCAGCATCGGTCGAATAGCCCACAACTCGGGTTACCATCAGCCCGATCACGCCGGCCGAACCGTACATGTATTCCTCAAGCTCGGCATAATTCTCGTAGCGAAACTTCTCTTCGTCCATGAACATCGACTTGAGAAACGCCTCGCCGATCTCAATGGTAATGTCGTGTTTGAGAAACTGCGTGACGATCGCGTTGAGAACAGTGTCATCGCTTCCGCCCGCCGCCATTGCATCGAGCCAGTCTTGCCGCCAATTGTTTAACTTTTCGAGAGTTTCGGTCTTATCACCTTTGTTAGGATCGTCAACGATCTCGTCGGGGATTCGAGCAAACGCATATACAGCATAAATTCCCTCGCGAGTTTCACGAGGAAAAAACTGCGTCGCGAAATAGAAGCTCGTTCCGTACCGGCGAGTTATCGCCTGGCACTCTTCTATCCCGCGACGCAGGAATGCACTGGAGGGCAAATCGTTCACAACTTCAACAATTAACGACGGACCAAGCCGTCGCTTAAACATTAGATGTTAGCGATTTCGAAAGTGAGACTAAATTGGATTCAAGAAAGTTTACCGGCTATTTGCCTGCCAAAAGATCGCGGACCATCTTCATATCTTCCCAAACCTCGCGTTTTTTGTGCGGGTCGCGGAGCAAGTATGCGGGATGAAATGTCGGCATCACCTTTGTACCGTGATAATCGTGGAACTGCCCGCGGAGTTTCGAAATAGGCACCTTTGTTTCTAGCAGATTCTGCGCAGCAGTCGCACCGAGAACGACGATCACTTTCGGACGAACTACGGCTATCTCTCTCAAAAGAAATGGCTTACACTGCACGGTCTCGTCCGGCTCGGGAGCACGATTTCCGGGCGGACGGCAGCGGTTGATATTACCGATGAATACTTCCGCTCGCGGTATCTCAAGGCCTTTTTCGATGATATCGGTTAACAATTGCCCCGCACGCCCAACAAAAGGCTCGCCCTTTTCATCTTCGTCGGCTCCAGGAGCTTCACCGACGAACATCAGATCGGCGTTGAAGTTCCCAACACTATTCACCACCTGTTTCCGTCCAAGCGTCGATAATTTGCAGCGAGTACAATCAGATCCGATTCCAACTCGGATTTGTTCAATAGTTTCAGTCGGTTCGGGCATTGTAATAATTTCCGGCACTTCAGCTTTCACAGTCTCCACAATTTCCGGCTCGACCGGCAAAAGCACAACATCCGCAGCCGTCGGCGCGATCTTTCGCGGAGCCATTCGATCCTTCAGCGAAGGCAGCGAAGCGAGTAGCGAACCAGCCGGACGCTCATGTCGAACCTCGGGAACGACAGTTCGAACGATCTCCGGCATAACCACCGGCCTCGCTTCTCTTATCTCTTGTCTCCCGTCTGCCGTCTCCTGTCTCCCGTCTTCCTCAAAAAAAGCGCTCGTCAACTCGACGCCAAGCTCCTGCAAATAAAGCATTTGCTCGCGTACGTCTGGTATTAGCCCTTCAGGAACTTCGCCGCTCATGTATCAATAGGCCTTTTAAGGAGTTTCCAACAGATGAAATTCACAACCATCGTGTTCAAACATTACAGTCTTGTCAAAAGGTGAACTAGCATTTCGACAAGCTCCATAATCATCACCAAACGGATTAGTAAGTGGTACGAAAAACTTACAGTTAAAGCACTGCTCCAATCCCCATTCGTCCTGGTACAAATCCGACTGCATGTTCCGATTCAACTTGCCCATCCAGCGGAGATGCGTCTCTCTAAATAGTTCTTGGTCGGTCATACTATTTAGATCTCACTTCGCAATCCCAAGACCGCATCCAATATCCTATCCGCCAGTTCCCTTTTCGACATCAGCGGCATTTCTGTCTCGCTTTCTCGCGAAATGATCGTCGCGATGTTTGTGTCGGTATTGAACCCTGCACCTTCTTTAGTGATGTCATTCGCAACCACGAGATCGAGGCCTTTCTTCTCCATCTTCGAACGAGCGTAGCCGATCACGTCGTTCGTCTCCGCGGCGAATCCAACAACGAGCAGGCCTTCGTGGCGATTCTTTGAAACGTTCGCGAGAATGTCGGGCGTTTTCTTAAGTTCGAGCGTCATCTCGTCGCGGCCTTCTTTTTTGATCTTGGCATTCGCAGCATTTGCCGGAGCATAATCGGCGACCGCCGCCGCACCAACGAATACAGTCGCATTAGCCAGTTCCGCCATCACGCCGTCATACATCGCCTGCGCTGAAACGCCGCGTATTACTTTGACGTTCGCCGGCGGCTCGACGGTCGTAACTCCCGCAACGACAGTGACTTCCGCACCTCTCGCCGCCGCAGCCTCAGCCACAGCAAACCCCATTTTCCCGGACGAATGATTCGAAATGAACCGAACAGGATCGATCGCCTCGCGAGTACCGCCGACCGTTATAAGGAATCGTTCGCCACTAAGGTCTATGGCCTTGGGACTTTGGTTTTTGGCTTTCGCCTCCTCAACTCCTCGCGTCCTCGCCTCCTCCACTACGGCAAGAGCTTGCGAGACAATATTCTCAACGTCCTCCAACTTCCCTGTCCCGACCGTCTTACACGCCAGTTCGCCGGCGACAGGTTCGACGAAATGGACGCCGTCGGATTTGAGTTGAGCGACGTTGCGTTGGGTCGCAGGCTGTTCCCACATCGTGGTGTTCATCGCCGGAGCGACCATCACAGGTGCAGTTGTTGCGAGATACGTCGAAGACAGAAAATCGTCCGCCACACCGTTCGCGAATTTACCGATGATATTCGCCGTCGCCGGAACGATCAACAGCAGGTCGATCTCTTGCGAAAAATTGATATGCGCGATCGGATCGGGATTCTCAGGGTCGTAATCGTCAACGATCACATGCCTGTCCGTCAAGGCCCGAAACGTTAGCGGCTGCACAAACTCCGTCGCATGCCGCGTCATCGCCACGCTGCTCTCCCCCCCGGCCTTCTGCAACAGCCGCAACACCTCCACAGCCTTATAAGCCGCGATCCCTCCCGTCACGCCTAAACCTATCTTGAACTTATTCACAATAAGAATTTCCCACGAAAGTCATCAAATGCACAAAATAAGATTGTCGCACATACTAAAGGCTCCGTGTCCTTTTAGTGATTTTCGTGCATTTCGTGGGAAAATCAAATCGCAATGAAGCCTGAAACAATATCAACCAAAAGCGTGTTCGAAGGCCGCGTCTTTGACGTTCGTGTGGATACTGTCCGTGAAGGCGATGTCGAGTACGAGCGGGACATTGTCGTTCACAAAGGCAGTGCTGTGATCGTGCCGTTGTTTGAGGATGGGACGGTGGCTTTGGTGCGGCAGTGGCGGCATGCGGCGGGGGAATATTTGCTTGAGATCCCGGCTGGTTCGCTTGAGGTAGGCGAAGATCCTTTAACAGGAGCGATCCGCGAATTAGAAGAAGAGATCGGCGTCAAAGCCGAAAACATCGAAAAACTCTGCGAATTCTACGTCTCGCCCGGCTTTGTCACCGAAAAGATGCATCTGTACCTCGCGACAGGCCTTACACACGTCGGCCAAAAACTCGAACCCGACGAACTCATCACCCTCGGACGCCATTCCCTCACCGACCTCCAAAAAATGATCGCCAACGGCCACATTTGCGACGCCAAAACCATCATCGGAATTCAATTGACCCAAGCACTCTCCAAGACTTGACGTTGTGCCGCAGTTTCGATATCCTATGCGTTCGCTTTTTAGCGGAAAGTTCTATTTGTGTGAGTGAATATGAGTACTTACTTCCCTAGCGGCAAGGGTTTAGCAGATGGCCGCAAATGGCTCGTAGTTGATGCAAAGGGCAAAACGGTTGGCCGTTTGGCGACTGAAGTTGCACGCATCCTGTCGGGCAAGAACAATCCGGCGTGGACGCCGTTCATGGACATGGGCGATCACTGTGTTGTGATCAACGCACGTCACGCCGTATTTACAGGTGCCAAGAACGACCAGAAGCTTTATCGCCGCCACACGCTGTATCCGGGCGGTTTGAAAGAAACTTCGGTCAAGGAAATGTTCGAGACAAAGCCTGAAAAGGTCATCGAACTCGCCGTCAAAGGTATGTTGCCAAAGACCAAACTTGGTAAGGCAATGGTAAAGAAATTAAAGGTTTACGCCGACGCAGAGCACCGTCACCACGCTCAGAAACCGGAGGCAGTGGAAATCTAATTTTGGATTTAGGATTGCCGATTTTGGATTGAAAGAAACCAAAATCAAAAATCCAAAATCAAAGATCGAAAATCGATATGGCTGATATTCAATATTACGGCACAGGCCGCAGAAAGACTTCGACAGCACGCGTTTATCTTCGTCCGGGCTCGGGTAAGATCACGGTCAACAAGCGTGAATTCGACGCGTACTTCCCTAACGAAGCACTGCGAATGATCATTCGCCAACCGCTCACGCTGACAGAGCAGGTCGAGAAATTCGACATTCTCGTCACCGTTGACGGCGGAGGCACAGCCGGACAGGCAGGTGCAGTTCGTCACGGCATCACGCGTGCTTTGATGGAATTTAACTCGGATCTGCGTCCGTCGCTCAAGAAAGCGGGCCTCGTCACACGCGATCCGCGACAGAAAGAACGTAAGAAGTACGGCCAGAAAGGCGCCCGTGCTCGCTTCCAGTTCTCGAAGAGATAATTAGTTAGAGTTACGCCTTCAGGCGTGACCTTCACGCGTAAACGCGTAACTCATACTAAAAACCATCGACAAAACACTTGGTTCATAGCCGTTTTGTCGAGTACATAAACCAAGGAGATAGAATGCCTACAGTTACGATGAAAGAGCTCCTCGAAGCAGGAGTTCATTTTGGTCACCAAGTCCGCCGCTGGAATCCGAAGATGAAAGAATACATCTTTGGCGAACGCAACGGAATTTACATCATCGACCTTCAGAAGACGCAAAAGCTGTTTCGCGATGCCCTAAATTGGGTAACCGAATCGCTCACCGAGCGTCCAAATCAAAAAGTTTTGTTCGTTGGCACCAAGCGTCAGGCTCAGGATGCCATCAAAGAAGAAGCAGAGCGTTGCGGACAATATTACGTCAACAACCGCTGGCTCGGCGGCCTGCTGACGAACTATCAGACCGTTCAAAAGTCGATCCAAAAGCTAAAAGACATCGAAGCGATGCGTGAAGACGGCCGTTTCGAGATGCTCACCAAGAAAGAGCGCCTCGGCCTCGATCGCACTTACGACAGCTTGATGAAGAATCTCGCCGGTATCAAAGACATGAATGGTGCTCCTGACTTGCTGTTCGTAATTGATGTCCGCAAAGAAGATATCGCGATCAAAGAAGCAAATCGCTTGAATATTCCGATCGTTGCGGTCGTTGACACGAACTGCTCGCCTGAGGGCATTGACCTTGTGATCCCGGGCAACGATGACGCTCTTCGTGCAATTCGCTTGTTCGCGGGCCGGATCGCTGACGCCATTATCGAAGGCCGTCAGGTAGGAACCGAAGGCCGCGTCGCTGACGTTGAGGTCGCAAGCGAAGAGGCTGAAGAAGCGGTCGTCGAATCGACTATTTCGATCCCGAAAGAATTCCTTTCGGCTGATGATGTCGCTGAGATCGAATCGGAGGATATTCCGGACGAAGAGGAAGACACCGTTTCGGCTGAGATGGAGGTCGCCGCAGAGACGGAACCGGCTGCTGAAACCGAGGAAGTCGCCGCAGTTGAAGAAGCTCGGGCCACCGAAGAGGCAACAACCGAAGAGGCAACAACCGAAGAAAGCACAGAAGCATCGGCTAGCTAACAGATCTTTCAGTTTTTATCAGGCGTGGCTTTTTCCGATGATCGGCAATCGCTACGCCTTTTTACAAAAAAGCGTACGACAGACGGCGCGTCTGTCGATCCAACGTAATCATATGATCAAGTTTGTCTAACCATTAACTTGATCGACAGGCTAGGCAGCCTGTCGTACATTTAGGAGAAATATGGCAGAAATCACAGCAAGTGCAGTAAAATCGCTGCGAGAAAAATCAGGTGCAGGAATGATCGATTGCAAGAACGCCCTCGTCGAAGCAAATGGCGACGAAGCGGCGGCGATGGAGATCCTGCGTAAGAAAGGCGTTGCGACCGCCGGCAAGAAAGCCGGTCGTGTCACTGCCGAAGGTGCGGTTGGTTCATACATCCACATGGGCGGCAAAGTTGGCGTTTTGGTCGAGATCAACTGTGAGAGCGACTTCGTTGCTCGCGGCGACGAATTCCAGCAGCTCGTGAAAGACGTTGCAATGCATATCGCGGCGGTCGATCCGCGTTTTGCGACTCGTGAAGAAGTTCCGGCTGACGTGCTCGATAAAGAACGCGAGATCCTGATGGAACAGCTCAAGAACGATCCGAAGAACGCAGGCAAGCCTGACGAAGTTCTTGCAAAGATCATTGATGGCCGTCTGAACAAATTTTACGAAGACAACGTTCTCGTTGATCAGCCGTTCGTCAAAGATCCGTCGAAAACGATCGGCGACCTCGTCACCGAAAAGATCGCGTCGATCAAAGAGAATATCTCGGTCCGACGATTCGCACGCTTCAAAATGGGCGAAGGTATCGAGAAAAAGGCTGACGATTTCGCGGCCGAAGTTGCTTCGATGGTAGGATAAGAATGTTTCAGGTTCCACGTTCCAGGTTTCAAGTTTCTCGCTTGACCTGGAACATGAAACTTGGAACTTGAAACTTTTTATGACGCCAGTTTTCAAACGCGTACTTCTTAAGCTCTCCGGCGAGGCCATGATGGGCTCGCAGGCCTACGGCATTGATACCAAGGTCGCCGCTTCGGTCGCACAGGAGATCAAAGCGATAAGCTCTCTCGGAGTTGAAGTCGCGATCGTCATCGGCGGCGGTAATATCTTCCGCGGTGTTTCGGAATCAGCAGGAAACATGGACCGTGCGGCGGCCGATTATATCGGCATGCTTGCAACTGTGATGAACGCGGTTGTTTTGCAGGATGCTCTTGAGAAAGCCGAGGTTTACACACGAGTATTGTCGGCGATCGACATTCCGCAGCTTGCGGAGCCGTTCATTCGTCGCCGTGCGGTTCGTCATCTCGAGAAAAAACGCGTTGTTATATTTGCCGCAGGAACCGGAAATCCTTATTTCACGACTGATTCTGCTGCCGCACTTCGAGCCCTCGAGATCGAGGCTGACGTAATTCTCAAAGGCACAAAGGTTGACGGCATTTATTCCGCCGATCCGATGAAAGACCCGAATGCGGTCAAGTACGATACCGTTTCGTATCAGGAAGTGCTCGAAAAACAGCTCAAGGTCATGGATGCGTCGGCCATTTCGCTCTGCATGGACAACAAATTGCCGATCATGGTGTTCAACATGCGTGAGCCTGACAACATTGTGAAGGCCGTTTGCGGCGATACCTCTATTGGAACTTTAGTTGGAGAATACAAATGACGGGACAAGAGATCGTTAAGGAAACCGGTCCGAAAATGGACCACGTTGTAGAAGATTTCAAGCGAAAGATCGCCAATATCCGCACCGGCCGTGCGACTGTTGGACTGCTCGACGCGATCGTAGTTGATTATTACGGCACTCCGACGCCTCTAAATCAGATGGCGTCGATCGCTGTTCCTGAGCCGCAAATGATGACCGTCCAGCCGTGGGATGCGTCAGCAATGGCATCCATTGAAAAGGCGATTACGGCGGCAAATCTCGGTTTTAATCCGTCGAACGACGGTAAGATCATTCGTCTCGCAGTTCCCGCTCTCAACGAAGAACGCCGCAAGCAGTTCGCCAAGCAAGTTCACGAGATCGCCGAGGAACATCGGATCGCGGTCCGTAATGTCCGTCATCATTCTAACGATTCCCTCAAAAAACTCCTCAAAGACAAAGCCATCTCCGAAGACGAAGAACGCGGCTGCTTGGACGACGTGCAAAAACAAACAAACACCTACATCTCAAAGATCGACGAGCTTTCAAAAAACAAAGAAGCCGAGATCATGAGCGTTTAACTTCATGGCAACGAAAATCAAGCCCGCAGCATTTAATTGCTGCGGGCTTTTTCTTTGCAGTTCGATATCTTTATATCATTCTTCAAAAGGAGTATAGTTTACTCACTTCTAATCGCTATGAAAGGACTTTCTCGCTTTGTCGTTTCGATCGTTCTCCTGTTCGGCTTGCTCTCAAATGCCGAACCGTGTGGGCCCGGCTACATTTCACCGGTATTTGACCGCAAGAATGCGCCTGAGTATCCGTATTCGGGCTACGCTTCGGGACAGTTAGGTATTGTTAAGCCAACATATCGCCGTTCGCTCCTATTTGCTGCTTATCGATATTTGAACGGCGGCGGATTCTCGCCTGACGATCAAGCCGCGATGATCGACCTGTGGCAAAAAACCGTTGATCGCGATTACCCGACACAAGACAATGTCGACGAGGTCGTAAAAGCTTGGATCGAGAAACGAAAAGAGATCGTTCCAAAAGAAGAAAAGCTACCGCAGGTCTATGTTGAACGCTCGTACGGCGGGTATGATTTCTTTCCCAATTGCGCAAAGAACGCGTTCGAGACCGCGACTGAAACCTTAGCCGATCGCGTGTCAGCCCACGGCCCAAACAACGCCTCTGTCCAAGAATGGCTCAATGGTCAGGACACGGTTTTCCAGAATTGTTCAAGCGGCCGCGCGATGCCGCAGGACGCCCCGGTCGGTTCGCCGATTTGGCTACAGAAAGACCGCGAATACCAAAAGGCGGCAGCAGAATTCTACGCACTTGATTACGAAGGTGCCAAACGACGTTTCGCAGACATCGCTCAAGACACCGAATCACCGTGGGCCGAAACCGCCGATTATCTCGTCTGCCGAACATTGATACGTCAAGCGAGTCTTTCGCCGAGTGCGATCGCGGCAAAACCGATCTACGAAGAGGCCGAAGCCAAACTGTCGCGTTTTTCATCACGCACCGGCAAGTTCGCAGCCTCGGCTCAGCGTTTGTTGGGCCTAGTGAATTTCCGTCTGCATCCGAAAGAACGAACGAGTGAACTCGCAAAGATCCTCGCCTTTCAAAGCGGCAACGACAATTTCAAACAAGATCTCATCGATTACACTTGGCTGCTTGATAAGTTCGAAGCTGAGACATTCTCAGCCGAAGCCAAGAAAAAGGCAGCCGCCGAAGCCATTAAGGAAGGCCGTCCCGTGCCGACGCCCGAACCGGAGCCAACTCCGAAAGATACGATCAACAACCTTGAATTCAACTTCTATAGTGCAGATTATTCAAAGAGCTGGACGATCAAACTAAAGCCTGACGCGACGGACGAGCAAGCCATCGCTGAAGTCGAGCGCCAAGTGGGCAAGCCTCTTACCGACGAGCAGAAAAAGAACGTACGCGAAGCTCGTGCCACCGCATACGCAGGCCGCTTCGGCGAAAATCGAATGTCCGAATACGAAGGTGGATATTACAGCGATGACGAACTCAACCTCGCTGCTTTGCCCGCATTTCTACGGGCAGACGATCTGACGGATTGGCTATTCACTTTTCAAACGAACACGCCGGAGGCATATCTCCATTCGCTAAAACGGTTTCGTGAGACCAATTCGGACGCGTGGCTCGTTGCCGCAATTTCAAAAGGGCAGACCAGTTTCTCGCAGTTGCCAACATTGCTCGAAGCAGCTAACAACGTGAGCATAATGTCGCCCGCATATTCGACCGTCGCTTTTCACCGAGCAAGGTTACTGCTGGATCTCGGCAAACAGGCCGAAGCGAAAAAGGTGATCGACGACGCGATGCAATTTGAGGACAAGCTCCCGATCTCGACCAAGAACAGCTTCGGTGATCTGCGTAGACGTGTCTCGGAAACGCTCGATGATTTCCTGACAAACTCAATGCGAAAACCGTACGCATGGGATTTCAGCGGCAGCGTTTCTGATGTTGATACGATCATTGCTCGCGAGAAAACTTACTTCGACCCCGAATACAACAAGGAAGGCCGCGAGGCTTACGACAAAGAGATCGAAGATAGATACAAGGAAGAGCGTGAATGGCAGAACCGAGTGTTACTCGATTCAGCAGCGATCGATCTTATGAACCGAGCGTTTCCGTTGCCGGTTCTAAAGACCGTCGAAAAGAGCAATGCCCTGCCGGACTATCTCCGTATGAAGTTTGCGGTTGCGATCTGGACACGCGCATGGCTGTTGGATGACACAGCATCATTGCTTGCGATCACACCTGCGATCGCCAAAGAAATGCCGGAATTGGCAGACGAACTGGAAAAGATAACATCGGCAACGACACAGCCGGCACAAGATGCGGCGATACTTTATTTCGTCCTTAAGAATCCTATTATGAGTCCGTACATCGAAGACGGCATCGGCAAATCGGACAATGAGTTCGGCATGTGGGATTCGAACGACTGGTGGTGTTCGTCCTATCTGAGTGAATCGGACGACGAGACGATCACCTTCGACGGCTATCCGCGATTAACAACGCCGAAGTTCCTTACGGCAGCGCAAAAACTCGCCGCAAGCAACGAGCGAAAGCGACTGATCGCTCTCGGCGACGCTCCCGATTTCTTAGGCAACAAGGTTCTAGCGTGGGCTAAGCGTTCGCCGACCGACAAGCGTGTTCCCGAGGCACTTTACATTGTTCACGAAGCAAATGGTTGGACAAAATATGGTTGCGGCAATAACGAAGATCTCCAAAATCAGATCAAAGCGCTAATGAAGCGGGCATATCCGTCGAGCGAATGGACCCGCAAGCTTGATGAGGAAAAAACAGACGGAAACTAGCGCTATTTGCCGCTTTCCTGCTTAGACTTGAAATTGTCGAGCTGTGTCTTGAACTCTTTACAGTTCTTAGCCATCTCGACTTTGTCTGTCTTGTTTTCTTCGACGTTCTTTTTGATCGCTTCCTTTATCTTGTTGTAAAAGAACTGCTTAGCGGCCTTCGTCATGAAGTCATCGTCGGGATTATTCCCTTCGGCCGTGAGCATGTCGATCACCTCGTCACATTCAGGCACGCCGATCTTACCCTCGCCGACGACGGCATCAACGCCCTTGTCGGTTAGCGTCTTGTTCGAGTTAGCCGATTTCGCGGTGTTAGTTTCACTCGATTTCGAATCGCCGAAACTCCAGTTGCAGCCTAATACAGCTAGCGATAGCACAACTACAACCGTGAAAAGCATTAAAACATTCTTCATAAATACCTCTTAAGCAATTATAACTTCTGCAAATTCGCGAACTTTTCGATCAGCTTTTTCTGCCCAAATCCAGGAAAGCTGATCGTCAGTTTCGAACTCTCGCCGCTTCCCTCACGCCTGAGTACCAGACCGCGGCCGTATTTTTCATGCAGCACATAGGCTCCGGGAACTATCGAACTGGAAACTGGCGCAGTTGGTTTCGACATTATCGGTTTCGAAACCTTGACGACTTTCGGTTCGGCTTTTGGAGCATCGTCAAATGTTCGCTGCACCGAATCTGTCGATTTCGAAGCCGAACGGTCGCGGAAAAACTCTGCGATCGCTTCGGCATTGTTGTACGTCTTTCCGGCGTAGATGTTCTTTGGTTTTTCCGAAACAGCGGCAGCCTTTGTGAGTGTCGAACCTTTGGCATACTTCAGCCAAGACGAACCCTGCGTGAGATCCTCGACCAGTTCATGCGGCAATTCGTTCAGGAACTGCGAAGGCTCGCTCGCCATATCTTCGCCGTATGTCCGACGACGCATCGCATGAGTGACGTAAAGCAATTTCTCGGCACGCGTGATCGCAACATACGCGAGGCGTCGCTCTTCCTCGAGTTCTTTCGGATCATTGATCGAGCGCGAATGCGGAAATATGCCGTCCTCAAGTCCGACCAAGAAGACGATCGGAAACTCAAGTCCTTTGGCAGAGTGAACGGTCATCAATGTAACCGGAGCCATTCCGTCGAACTTGTCAGTGTCCGACGTCAACGCCGCGTGATCTACGAAATCTCGCAGTCCATTTTCCTCTTGTCGATCATAATCAACTGCTGCGTTGACGAGTTCCTCAAGGTTCTCCAAACGCGAGTCTGCTTCGTCAGAACTCTCGCTTCGCAAGCTATTTGCGTAGCCCGTATCCTCAATTGTTGCGACAACTACGTCCGCGACAGGCCGCTCCAGAGTTGATGAACCGGCAACCTTCTTAATAAGATTCGAAACAACCAGCCGGAAGCCTTTTAATGCTTCGCGAGCCCTTGGCGTAAGCGACGAATTCTGCATCGCCATGTCGTCCGTAAGCATCTCGGTCGCCATCCAAAGCGACGAACCGTTCGCCTTTGCATACCGATTCAACTCGTCCAAACTCGTCTTACCGAGGCCGCGAGCGGGCGTGTTCACGACTCGCAGAAACGCAATATCGTCGAACGGATTCATCGCGAGTTTCAGATACGCGATGATGTCCTTTACCTCGGCCCGCTCGTAAAACGAAAAGCCGCCGACAATGTTGTATTCGATCCGAAGCCGGCGAAAAGCCTCTTCGAATAATCGCGATTGAGCATTAGTGCGATACAACACAGCGATCTTGTCGCTCAGACTGCGGCGTTGATGTTCCTCGATCTTGCCTGCAACAAAACGAGCTTCGCCGTCGCCGTCGTAGGCTTGGTAGTAGAAGAGCTTCTCCCCGCCGTCATTCGCCGTCCAAAGCTTCTTCTTCTTCTGACTGACGTTATTCTTAATGATCGAATCTGCGGCATCAAGGATCGTCTGCGTCGAGCGATAGTTCTGTTCGAGCAAGATAGTTTTTGCGTTTGAGAAATGCTCTTCGAAACCAAGAATGTTACGAATATCGGCCTGTCGAAATCCGTAGATGCTCTGAGCATCATCGCCGACAACACAAATGTTCTGCTGCTTTTCGGTGAGAAAATTGATCAACGCGAACTGCAGTGCGTTCGTGTCCTGATACTCATCTACCAAAATATACTTGTAACGCTCGTTATATTTTTCGCGAACTTCGGGCGACGTTCTCAGCAGCTTCACGGTCTTGATCAGCAGATCGTCAAAATCGAGAGCGTTCGCCGTATTGAGCCGCTCATCGTACATTCTAAACACCTTGGCGATCTGCGATTTTTTCTCGTCGCCGTACTCGACCTTCGACGCGAACAACTCATGGTCCTCGCCGCGGTTCTTCGCCGAGCTGATCGCATTGCGTACAACACGCGGCGTAAGGCGTTTCTCGTCAATCCCGAGATCCTTGATGCAAGCCTTCACAACCTTGGTCGAATCGTCCGTGTCGTAGATCGTGAACGACTTTTTGTAACCTTCGTTCAAAGCCTCGATGTCTTGTCTAAGAATGCGAACGCATAAACTATGAAACGTCGAAATTAGCGGTGCCGATTGCAGTCTCTCGCCCCTCAGCAATTCCTCAACGCGCGAACGCATCTCGCCCGCAGCCTTATTCGTAAACGTAACAGCGAGAATATTGTGCGGAGCAACTCCTTTTTCCGCAATAAGATACGCAATTCGAACCGTGATAACGCGCGTCTTGCCGGAACCGGCTCCGGCGATGATAAGCAGCGGCCCTTCCGTCGTCTTGACGGCCTCGATCTGCTGAGAGTTGAGAGTAGATAACAAATCCATCCTTTGGTCCATCCGAAACAGAGCTTAACTTTCGATTATTTGCAGAAGGAAATAAAAAAAGATCAATAAGAACATTGAAAAATGTACTAATATGCCCGTAAGTCCTACCAAAACTGACCATCTCCATGGTAGTTCGTTCGCCGAGTTCGTCAGGTCAGTTCTGGCTCCTCCGATCGATAGCTGCGTCGCGAGCGCAGCAAGCAACGAACCCATAATTAAGGCAGCAATGTAAATTGGGATTACAAAACTAAGATTCGCAAATGGCGTCCTAATTAAGTACCAAGCAATCCACAATGCGATAGAAAGACCGGCAATGACAAATGAAAGAGAAAAGAAAGTTTCTCTTTTCTGCTGCGAATTATGGGCTAAGACAAATCCCCCCGCAATCGGTCCCCCAATGAATATTGCGATTGCGACCTGAATTGGCGAAAAAAATAGCGGCCCTTCCGTCGTTCTTACGGCTTCGACCTGTTGCGGATTTAAGGATGATAATAGATCCATTAAAAAAACTCTTGATTGTAAATTGTTAATTGGTTGATTGTTAATTGGTAGAGCGGAAAATATTTCTACCAATGTACAATTGCCCAATTTACAATTAACAATTTCACTTGACCAAAGCTTGAATTTCCTTGAACTTCTCGTGCCGCGAATCTCGCATCATCTCGAACAACGCCATTTCGACTGACGATTCGATCGCTCCGGCTCTCGTCATTTTTGCGATGCCCGCAAGGCGATTGTAATCGTGTCTCGAACTAACCGCGTCACAAAGCAGATGAACTTGATAACCAAGCTCGATCAGTTCGTGTGCCGTTTGATTAACACAAATGTGTGCCTCAACGCCGCAGAGTGCGATCTGACGCACATTCAATTCACGAAGCCTGGTAACGAACGCGTCGCTGCCGCATGAGCTGAACATTGTCTTTTCGATCGGCTGACTTCCCATTTCGAAGGCTTCCAAGATGACCTTCGATGTGTGACCGAGCCCTTTTGGATATTGCTCAGTAATCAAAACAGGAGCACCGAGAATCTGAAAACTTCGAACGGCTCGAGCACATCGTTCTTCAAGCGTCGAGAAATTCGGGATCGCGTCGCTGAACCGATCTTGAACGTCAACAACTACGAGAGCAACAGAACTAATATCGAGTAGATTACTGTGGCTCATCTTCAACTGCGGGCATGTTCGCGGCCGCTAGTTTCTCAGCTTTTCGCTTTTCCTTCTCGCGCATTTCTTTCTTGTAGGTCTTGAAGAATGCGTAAACCGCGACAACACAGACGATGAGTATCAAAACCATCATCGCTGCGATAAATATCACTTCGGCTCGTCCGGCTCCGGGCATGTACTAAGTCTAAAGTCCAACGTCCAATAAGTCCAAAGTCGCGATCTTTGGACTTTGGACCTTCGACGTTGGACCAATTAAGACGGTGCTTGCCCGGCAGGAAATGCCATCGGATCCTCGCCTTCGAGTAGGCGTTGATAGTATTCAGGAATTCGCTTTACGTTCTTTTGGCTATCGGTGACGACATGATTGGTTTCGCCTTCGGCGATCAAAGTCTCGTCGGATGCACGATATATTTCATATGAAAATCGAAGAGTTCTGCTGCGAAGCTCGGTGATACGAACCCGAACGGTAAGTACATCTTCGTAATACGCGGGAGAAATATGACGAACGTAAGTCTCGGCGACGACCATCAAGGCGTCGGCCTCAGATTCCATTTCTTTATAGGAAAATCCGCGTGCGCGACACAGGTCGCTGCGGCCAGTCTCGAACCAAACGAGATAGTTCGCGTGGTGAACTATGCCCATCTGGTCGGTCTCGGCATATCTGACTCTAACCTCGGTCTCATGCCAGCCGTCCATAAGTTCAGAGTTCCAGCATTAGCTGGCTTTACCTCAGAGAGCCACCTAAAGGTGGAACTCAAAACGTTGGCTGGGAGACAGGGATTCGAACCCCGATAGGCAGATCCAGAGACTGCAGTCCTACCATTAGACGATCTCCCAGCGTAAGTAATAATTTACGAACCGCGAAGCATAGTTGTCAAACAATAGGACGAATAAGTCCTATGTGGCAGAATAGGAGTTTATGTCCGGCGACAATGAGATCATAAACAACCGGCTCGCTTATCACGAGTATCACATCCTCGATAAATACGAGGCCGGCGCAGCCTTGCTTGGGACCGAGGTCAAGAGCATCATGCTTGGGCGAATTCAGCTAAAGGAGTCGTTCGTTCAGATCAAAGACGGCGAGGTTTGGTTGATCGGCGCCCATATTTCGCATTATTCGCACGGTAATATCAATAATCACGATGTTCTGAGGGAACGTAAGTTGCTGCTTCATCGCCGCGAGATCGATAAATTGATCAAAGAAACCACGGTCAAAGGTATGACGCTGGTCGTTACCGCCATTTATTGGAAAAACGGCCGTATAAAGTTCGAGGTCGGCGTTGCAAAGGGCAAGAAGCTCTACGACAAGCGAGAGTCCGAAATGAAGCGCACCGTCGAGAAAGAAACGAGGCAAGAGTTGAAACAAAATCTTAGATAAGTTATTGTTAAACAAGCGTTTTTTCGCTTCCATAATCAAATTTTGTAGTAGGAGTATTGATGAAACTCACAGGTATCACCGGAAATTTTTCCGATGCTAATGTCGAAGCACTTGCCGTCCCGGTCTTCAAAGGGGAAAAGGCCACATCGGGCGTGCTCAAGGATCTGGACAAGATGACGGGCGGCCTCATCGCTGCGATCATCAAAAACGAGGAATTCAAAGGCGAAAGCGGCTCGACCGCTCTCGTTCGTTTTGCCCCGAAAGGTTCGGTCAAAGCGTCGAAATTGCTGCTTGTCGGCGTTGGCGACGAGAAGGAATACAAGGCGTCGAGCGTTGGCGTTGCTTCGGGAACGGCGACTCGTTACCTACGTAAACGCGGCGTGAAGTCATTCGCATTCCTTGGCCGCGGTGATGTTTCGTCATCGGAAACTGCACAAAATGCTGCGTGTGCCGCGATCACGAGTCAGTTCGAATTGGACAAGTACAAAACCAAAGACAAGCAGACGAAATCGGTCGATTCGCTGGTTGTTTGCGTTGATGGAGCGAAGCCGGCTGATCTAAAATCCGGCATCGCACGTGGCGAAGCTATCGGCGAATCGATGAATTTCACACGCGATCTTGCAAACGAGCCGCCAAATATTCTGACGCCGACCGAAATGGCAAATCGTGCCGCAAAGATGGCGAAGGAAGTCGGCCTCAAATGCGAGATCCTCACCGAAGCGCAAATGACCAAAATGGGCATGGGCTCGCTGATGAGCGTTTCGATCGGTTCGGAACAGCCCGCGAAGATGATCGTGCTTCGTTATACGCCTGCGAAATCGACGGCGAAGAAAGGCGAACTTCTTGCTCTCGTCGGCAAAGGCATCACGTTCGACACAGGCGGCATAAGCTTAAAGCCCGGCGAAGGTATGGACGCGATGAAGTACGATATGTCCGGCGGCGGAACCGTCATCGGTACAATGCGTGCGATCGCGTTGCTCAAGCCGAGCGTGCCTGTTCTCGGTATTGTCGCGGCTGTCGAGAATATGCCTGATGGACGCGCTTCGCGGCCTAGTGACGTTGTCACCGCGATGAACGGCAAGACCATCGAGATCTTAAACACTGATGCCGAAGGCCGTCTCATTCTCGCCGACGCTGTTGCATACGCTGAGAAACAAGGCGCAACGCGAATTGTTGATATGGCGACACTTACGGGTGCAGTCATCGTCGCACTTGGCGATCAGAACACTGGCATCATGGGAACCGACCAAGGCCTCGTGGACGAGATCATTGCATGCGGCAAGGAAAATGGCGAAGGTTTTTGGCAGCTCCCGCTCAGCGCCGAATACAGCAAGCAGATCCGCTCGGACATCGCCGACATCAAAAACATAGGCCCTCGCGGCAAAGCCGGCACCATCATGGGCGCCGTCTTTATTCAGGAGTTCGTCGACAAAGCCAAATGGGCACATCTCGACATCGCAGGCACGGCATGGCTCGATTCAGCCAAACCGCACATGGCAAAAGGCCCATCCGGCGTCGCCATTCGTTCGCTGATCGCTCTCGTCGAAAAGTCGCAGTAGAATCGATCAAACGTACCTAACAGTAAGCCGTGAACTCTGAGTTCGCGGCCTTTTGGTTATTCGAATTCCCGTTTGAGTTGCGGTTGCTGTTCGAATTTCCGATGCTGTTCGAATTCCGGTTCGAGTTCGAGTTTCGATTTCCGTTCGAATTGCCGTTTCGATTGTCATCATCGTCGCATTTGCGCCCGCGGGCACGCTTCTTTGCGCAATCGTCGTAGGCCTCAGAGCCATTGATCGGAGCGTTTGATGCAGATACGTAAATTGTCGAACCGACAGTTGCAACTAATGCCGCGAGAAGTGAAATGCGTAAAAGTGCTCTCATAGTTTTCTCCTCAAATACACCGTGTTTTCTGCCTGGCCAAAAAGACAGTCTTTCACAGATCGCGTCTGGCCGCCCGTAATTGACACCGCAATAACAATCAGGTCTAATCCCTTTATCCGCAGTATTTTTTGACGACTATGAATCGTAACTTGGCGAATCTTGGCATTGTTGTAGCGATCCTTCTGTTTGTGATCGCGTGCGTTTGTCCGGCGGGGCGTGACAAAGGCAATTCGAGCACTCCAACATCGTCACCGACACCTTCGCAGACCAAATCGAACAGCACTCCGACCAACGACAACAAGACATCGCCGAACAAAGACGAGGGCGATTTCAAGGTCGAACATAGCGCGGCAAAGAGCTCGAAGTACACCGATCTCGAAAAAGAGATCAAGGACGAAAAGTTACTCGAAAATGCCGCCGCTCAGCTAAACAAAGCTCTCGCTTTGCCCGA
This sequence comes from uncultured Acidobacteriota bacterium, assembly GCA_937871585.1. Classification (GTDB taxonomy): domain Bacteria; phylum Acidobacteriota; class Blastocatellia; order Pyrinomonadales; family Pyrinomonadaceae; genus OLB17. The sequence goes on from CALMPJ010000098.1 coordinate 22,395, forward strand.
AAATATTACGCTAAAGGTTGAAGAATGCGGCGAGCCGAATGCGTTTTACGACGGTAACGATGTCACGATCACGATGTGCTATGAGCTGATGGAGCATTTCTATCTTACGTTTCGTTCGACAGGAATGCAGGATCAGAAAGCGTACGGCAAGATGTTCGCGGCGACGCGTTTTGTATTCCTTCACGAGGTCGGCCACGCTCTAATTGATCAGTACAAGCTGCCTGTTACCGGCAACGAAGAAGATTCCGCCGACCGTCTATCGGCGTTCATCAACCTCGAAGAACTCGGCAACGAAGGCGTCGAGGCTTGCTTCGCCGGAGCCGATGCATTCAAGATCTCGTCTAAGATGGCGAAGACAACGAGCGCCGATATGGCGGACGAACATCTGCTCGACGAACAGCGTTCGTTCAATTCGCTTTGTATGATCTACGGTTCGAATTCGGTCAAATACGCGAATATCCTTACCGACGGCTATCTTCCGAAGGCTCGCGCCGAACGTTGCGAGCAAGAATACCAGCGAATGAGCGAGAGCTGGGCAAATCTATTGAAACCATGGCGAAAGGCCTAAGGAGAAAACGATGAAACGAAATCTATCAACGATGATCTTGGCCGTCGCCGCATTATTGGCAGTCGGACTCGCGTGTAACACGAACAAAAAGCCTGCTCCGCCTGAGTACGTCGGCGTTTGGGTCGCCGCTGACGGAGCCAAGATCACGATCTCCGCTGACGGCGGCGCCGATTACATTTCGGGAAACGGCAGCACCAAGGTAACCGGTGGTTCTTTCGAGATGGCCGAGGACGGCAAGAGCTTCAAGGTTGGATTTGTCGGCATGGGCCCGACGTTTAAGATCGACAAAGCTCCCGCAAACGGACAGATGACGCTTGATGGCATCGTCTATAAAAACATGAACGGCTCGACGACATCGTCGTCCGACGTAAAGCCCGAAATTCCCTCGAAGGATAAATTACAAACGCTCGTAAAGACTTCATTTATGGATTTCGGCGACGCTGTTCAGGGCGAAGATTTCACTGATTTTCATGCGAAGGTAGCGAAAGTCTGGCGTGATTCTTCAACACCTGAAAAGCTCGAAGAGGCGTTCAAGACGTTCACGAACAATAAGGAAAACTACAATTTCAAACGCGCTATCGCGACGCTCGATGCGGAGTTCTCGCCCGAACCAAAGATCGACCAAGTTCAGGGTCTCGACGCTCTGATCGTAAAGGGCAAGTACGCAACAAAGCCTGTCTCAAATTTCGAACTCAAATATACGATGGACGACGGTACATGGAAACTCATCGGCATCAACGTCCAGGTCGGCCGAGATCTTTAATATATGACGCGAAATGTTATCAGCGTTCTGCTCGTCGCGGTGATGGTTGTCGCCCTTGGTCTCGGGTGCGGCGCGAGCGGAGAGAATGCGGCGAAACCGTATGTCGGCGATTGGAAAGCTGCTGACGGCACGACGTGGACGATTCGCCTCGACGCCACATGCGATTACAAGTCCGCGAAAAGGTCCGTCACCAACGCGCCGATGACTTGGGACCCTTCGCAAGGAACCGCCATCATCGATTTCGGCGACGGCAAGGACGAGTGGAAGAAGATCAGCGTCGACGAATCTCGAACCACGCTCACATTCGGCGAAACCACGTTCAAGAAAGTCGGCACCAACTGAGCAATCGTCTTTGCGGGAACTCTCGCGCTCCGTTAAAATCTAGTTTTTACATTATGAAGATCCACGAATACCAAGGTAAAGCCATTCTCAAGGAATTTGGCGTTCCCGTTCCACGCGGCATTGTTGCGACGACTCCTGAAGCCGCCGAAGCTGCAGCTGTCGAACTCGGCACCGACGTTGTCGTCGTCAAGGCGCAGATACACGCCGGCGGCCGCGGCAAAGGCGGCGGCGTTAAACTCGCTAAATCGCCTGCTGAGGCGAAACAACTTGCCTCTGAGATCCTCGGAAT